>CAYGTK010000031.1:0-25413 GCA_964352775.1 uncultured Chitinophagaceae bacterium | reverse complement strand
ATTTCCGTGCTTTTCTTCAAAAGCGGACCGCAAAGATAGACGCAGTTTCCAGACTGTGCAACACTTTACTGATAAAAACTTCAAAAAACTTTCGCGTTTTTTAAAAAACTCAATAACAACAAGGGTTTCGTGATGATATTTTTCTTTTAATAATACGACCCAAATCAGCAATTTTATACCTTAGTAGCCTAATACACTAGGATGAAATACAACTTCAGCGCAGGGCCTTCTATACTCCCAAAACAGGTTTTGGATAATATAGCAGCCGGAATTATCAATATAGAAGGTAGTGAACTTTCCATTTTGGAGCTCTCACATCGGGGACCCATTATTCAAAAAGTACGAAATGAGGCCGTAAGCTTAATAAAAGAATTGTGCCATTTACCAGATGACTACCATGTACTTTACCTACAAGGTGGAGCAACTACTCAATTTGCTATGATACCTCAAAACTTCCTTTCGGTTAATGAAAAGGCAGCTTATATAGATACGGGTGTATGGTCGCAAAAGGCAACTAAGGCGGCAAGCTATTATGGAAAAGATGTTACTGTTGCATCTTCTGCTGATGAGGATTACTCCTATATACCAGAGTTAGGCGGAATAAGTGACAACGTACGCTACCTACATTTTACTTCTAACAACACTATATATGGGTCGCAATACACTAATTACCCTTTGATAGATGTGCCCATAGTGGTAGATATGTCTTCGGATATATTAAGTAGGTCCATAGACTATAGCAAGTTCGACCTTATATATGCAGGAGCGCAGAAGAACATTGGCCCAGCAGGTGCTACTATAGTTATAATAAAGGATAGCTTTTTAAAGAGTATTACTAAAGAACTACCTAGTATATACGATTACAGGGCTCATGTAAAAGGCGACTCTATGCTAAACACGCCCCCAGTATTTGCCATGTATGGTTGTATGTTGAATTTACAATGGCTTAAGGAACAGGGCGGGGCTGAAGCTATTGGGCAGAAAAACAAGGAAAAGGCCGATACTTTATATTCGGCTTTAGACCGTTCGGACCTATTTGTAACAAAGGTGAGAAAGGATAGCCGATCGCAAATGAATGTGACTTTTTCTATCACAGTGCCTGAATTGGAAGAAGAATTTCTCAACTTTGCGGCGTCGGAAGGAGTAGTTGGCATTAAAGGCCACCGACTGACCAAAGGCTTTAGAGCCTCTTTATACAATGCCTTGCCTTTAAGCAGCGTGAAAGTGCTGGTGCAGGTAGTGCAACATTTTGAACAAAAACACGGATAGAGATTATGGCACAGATCCACCCTTTTGCAGGATATAGACCTAAAGCTGACCTTACTGATAAAGTAGCCAGTAAACCTTACGATGTACTAAGCACCGAAGAAGCTAGAGAAGAAGCTGCGGGAAACCCCAACTCTTTCCTCAGGGTTATTCGCTCTGAAATAGACTTTCCAGCTGGTATTGATGTTTACAATATGGGTATATACGAGCGTGCTCGTGATAATTTCCAGCGTATGATAGAAGCTGGGGTGTTTGTACAAGACGCTACCCCTAGCCTATATGTATATCGTATTACTTTGGGCAACCACACACAAACAGGATTGGTATGTGGCTCGAGCGTGGAAGACTACTTTAACGATGTGATAAAAAAGCACGAGCATACTCGGGAAAAGAAGGAAAAAGACCGTATTAACCATATTAAAACCACGGGTATTCACTCTGGACCTGTATTTACTACTTACAATGATGTGCAGGATATTGACACATTAGTAGAAGAGCTTTCTACTGGAAAACCTGATGTTGACGTGACTTTTGATGATGGCGCTCAGCATATGTTATGGGTGATTTCTGATAAAGCTGCAATTGATAAAATGGTAGTCCTATTTGCTGAAAAAGTGCCTTATACTTATATAGCTGATGGCCACCACCGTGCGGCATCTTCCGCCAAAGTGTGTAAGGAGTTGATAGAAAACAACCCCAACCATACTGGAGATGAGCCATATAATTACTACTTATCAGTACTATTTCCAGCAAGCCAGTTGAGCATTATTGATTACAATAGAGTTGTTAACGACCTTAATGGACTTACCTCTGAGCAGTTCTTGACGAAGCTTTCTGACAATTTTGAAGTAACCAAGATCGGCTCTTCGGCATATAAGCCTAAGCGACCAAACACCTTTGGCCTTTACCTTAACCGCACTTGGTATAAAATGACCGCTAAAGAAGCATCATTTGATGAGAATGACCCTGTAGAAAGCCTAGATGGCGCCATTGTTCAAGAAAATGTATACCGCAAGATAATCGGTATAGAGGACATCCGTACTGATGAGCGCATTGATTTTGTGGGCGGTATTCGCGGTTTAGGTGAGCTAGAGCGTAAAGTTAATAGTGGTGATTGGAAAGCTGCTTTTGCCCTTTACCCAGTTAGCATAGCTCAATTAATAGCAGTAGCTGATAGCGGAAAAGTTATGCCTCCGAAAACCACATGGTTTGAGCCTAAGCTTAAGAGCGGTTTAGTGGTAAACAAGTTTTCCTAAGCTATTTCTTTAGCCAGCTAAGCCCTAAAAAGTCGAGCTGTAAACCCTTTTCTGTCTCCATAAAAGTTACTACTTCACCCTGCCAGCGGCTGTAGCCTTCTAGCACGGCTTGGTATTCATTTATTGGTCGGACACTCATTTGTAGTGCAAATCGCTCATAGAGTTTTGGCTTGAATTGTAGATGTATGGTATTGCCCTTTTGCTCTACTTTAAAGTCGTACAGAAATTTCACATCGCCCTCTCTGGGGTCAAGCTGCTCATAGTTACCCAAGCGTTTCTTCCATAGTTCCGTAGGTGGTTCAGGCTTATATTTCACCCCAAAATAGTATTGCTTACCGTTCTGAACAAAGACCAACACATCCTCTCCAGTGCTATTGTCAAATTTCAAACGTAGCTTTTCTAGCTGACTTATCTTGACCGGGATACCCAGTATTTGCAGGCGTATGCCTATTTCACCATTCTCATAGGCTATTACCTTAAAACCCTTATCAATAAGCGATGCCTTGAGTTTATCCTTTCCCTTACGCTCAATGGTTAGCTTGCCCCACATAGTGGCATATTCGCCTGGCATGTTCTCTAAATCTTCAGTAGAAAGCTTTTTTACTTTCTGAGAGGACTTAATTGAAGGTACTTCGATATTAAATTGTTCTTCCAATACTGCTTCGGCTATCATATTGGCTATGGCTTTAGTTGTGCCACATTTGCGGGTATTACAGAGTACCAATACCGCCATTTCTTGCTCGGGGAAGAATATCAATTGGCTACAAAAAAGAACCGTACTACCTGAATGCCACCATATTGGAACCACATCTATTATAGAGACACCAGCTTTTGGAGTGTTGCGCCAGCATAATCCTGTTTTAAAGTCATAGTCTAAGGCTACATCGCTATTCTGTACGGTCCACATGTTTTGAATACTTTGCTTGAAGAGCACTTGTTGCCCTTTGTAAACGCCTCCATTCAAATACATTTGAGCATAATGAGCAAGGTCGTTAGCGGAGGTCAATAAGCCCCCTGCAGGAACTTCACGCGACTCATAATAATCATGTTCCTTTCCTTTCTTATTATACCCCTTACAGATATGCTCTTCGCTTTGGATGTAGTCAATATCAAAAGAGGAATTACTCATTTTGAGAGGAGCAAGAATTTCGGTCTGCATATACTCTTCAAATGATCTTCCCGTTACCCGTTCAATTACTAAACCAAGCACTGTATAGCCTATATTGCTGTACTGATAGATCTTTCCTGGCGGAAGTGTTTGATGTTGACTTTGCATTCGCTTTATCAATTCATCTTTCGAGATGGGATCTTCTCCAGTTATACCATAGAGGTTGTCGCTTGGAATACCAGCACTATGAGTCAAAAAACGGCGGATAGTGTACTCTTGCACATCATATCTAGGTAATAGGCTGAACTCCTTTATGTAGCGGCTAACAGGAGCATCTAGATCTACTTTACCCTGCTCTATTAGTTGCATAATGCCTACAGCTGTAAAAGACTTTGAAATTGAACCAGCAGCAAAAGCACTGTGAATGGTAGCAGGGGCTTTTTCACTCTTGTGCCTGTAGCCTAATGCATTTGCATGAACTATACCTTGTTTGTCTATTACAGCATAGCTTATCCCAACAATATCTTTCTTCTTAACTACTGCCGCTATTTTCTTGTCTATCTCTCGCATTTGAGCAGAACTCAAGTCAACCGAGAAAGCAGATGTACTGATGAAAAATGGAAGTAATAATGCGATGAAACAACGAAACATGAGCAAACGGGTTTGCCTCTAAATTAGGGATATTGAATGCAAAAGACTTACTCTGTTAATAGACGTTGGGCGTCTTCTTTAGAAATGTACATATCGTCGTAATCACCAATTATACGAGAGAAACCTACACCTAATTCACGCAACTCTTTTTCATCGGGGCGGTATTTATCCAGCATGGTATTCAATTGCACATCGCTTATAAAACGTGTAGGCCCTCCTTTGCTGTCATCTACTACCTTGTAGCCCAATTCTTCCACCTTGTTAATGTCTCTCTTCTTAAGGCTGCTAAAAGCCACTAATTCTACTCTGAAACGCACTTTGGTCTTATCTATTGGCCTTGGGATGTTCTGTACGCTATCCTTATACAATGGCTGCACCCTCATTGGTCCCTTAAATACATTAGTTACAGCTGGTGAATTCGGATTATTACTTGGGTCAATGTTTCGTCCGCCATCTAATCGTTCCGACCGTACAATTTGGTTTCCATTACCGTTGGTAGAGTTACTATTAGAAGTACCTGTACCATCATCAGCACCATTTAAATTATTAGGTGCTTGGCCATTATTGTTCGGCACGTTCAGACTTCCATCTGAATTTATAGTGCCATTACTGTTGTTATTGAAATTGTTATTTCCACCAGAATTATTATTGCCGTTTGAATTCTCTTCACCTTCCGCTGGGGTTTCTACAGTAGTTTTTATCAATCCTCCATCCGATTTTCGAATAATGGTTTCTGTTTTTCCACTACCGAATTTCTTCACCTTAATGCGTCGTTGCTTTTCTACAATAAAGAAGGATATATAAAGGCTTTCTAGGTCTTTACTTAGCTCTATTTCGATGTTATTTTGTAAAAGGGAGTATTTAGTCCCTAGTATATTTTCATCCAACGTCATTACATAAGTGCTATTCGGCAGATAGAACTGGAAGCCCCCGTCAAACCCGGTAAGTGTGGTGTACGATTTACCGTTATTGGCCATTATTTTAATGTTGGAAAGGTCAAACGGATCATCCGCATCTGTGGCCAGTTTTTCTCGTTCAATTATCACATTTCCATACACCTTTACCCCCCTTACAAATGGCACAGCTATCTCTCCATTATCAGCTATTACAATACTATCTTCAGAATCACTGAACCAACCATTTAACTCATCTAGCGGAAAGGTCGTCATGTGGTATTTACCCATCGCTAAATTCAGCAAACTGGCTTTTCCCGCATCATTGGTTATTATCTCGTTCTTGTTTACTCTTATAACTACGTTTTCTATAGGCGGCTCGTTCTTATCCTTTTTCTTATTCCCGTTCAGATCATAGAAGGCCACGAACTCTGCATTAAAGTTTTTGCGCTTAGCAAAAGGTATGGGCAGGCCAAATTCCTTCCTAATATTAACACCTAAAACAGCGTTATTACTCACGTTTCTTTGGTTATCAGTTTCTCCTAATTGTTGAATATTAAGCGTATTCAAACGTGTAGGGTCAAAGTTGTTGGTAGAAACGGTGTAATTAAAATTAACGCCGAAACGCCAGCCACTATTAGTGAAGTAAAACAACTGGCTGTTTAACCCAAACACATGATTCTTAAGTCGGTTATTGTAAGAATAATTCGTTCCTGGTTGTAATACGAAGTGGGTGTTTCGGAACAAATACTGATACTGAGCTGATAAACGGAGGAACTGCGGTGCTAGGCCTTCATTCAATAAATTCTCAGCCCCTGCAATAGAATTAGGCCCATAGAAGTAGCGAATATTCATAGTAAGGGTACGGATCCGTAAAAGCGTACCTAGTTCTAAACTAAAGAACTCATCTAGATCAGGTATATCTAGTGTTCTATTATAACCCATACGGGTAATGAAAGCTAAAAGTAAATTTTGTCCGAGATCGTAGGTTCCATAGCGGAAACCTACCCCCCTGTAATGTAGTCTGCTACCAAGCTGATTTTGAACATTGTAGAACAAGAAAGGCTGTAAAGTCCCGATCTTGGAATTTATAGCAAAATCCATTTGGTTGAAGTAAAAAGAGAATTCTTGTGGAGCCAATGTGTCTCTAGGTGGCTCAAAGTAGCGGCGCGACCAATTGGCATTATTGGTTAAAAAGATATTCACCTTCTCAGAAACTCTTAGCTTCATCAAGTTATTCCCGATTATCCGCTGATTATTGGCATTTCCATAATAGCGTGAATTGTATTGCCCATTAAGGTTTACGCTAAGCTTTCTATCAAAAAGACTACTGGAGTAATTACCGCCAAATAGTGTCCCAGTTCTAGTGACAGGATTAGCAGGGTCGAACCTATCATTCCTGTTACTCAGCGAGCCAAAAAAAGCGAAATTATGTCTATTGAGTAAGCGGAAGTTGGTTCTTAGGGTAGCTACATCCGTAGTGCTATTCCGCAAATTATCGAACACCCTTGAGTACTCGGCAATTATACGTTGTCCCTCAGAAAAATTGAACTCATAAAAACCACCTACACTGCGGCGCTGTGGAGCTTGAAACAAATATGGTTGTTGTAAATAGAATGCCCCTACCCTATGCTTTGGTAAAAAGCGATAACTTCCCTTAACACCCCTACCAAAGGCTGGCACACCAATATTTCCTGCAGCTATTTGGCCAAATTCCACGGATGCATTATCACGGAAATAGCCAATATAATAAGCAGCATTGCGAAAGCTTTGTGTGTTGAAGAATATGGAATTGAAATTGAATTGCGTAAAGTAGGTCAAGAACGATTGATCTTCAAATATCTTAAACCCATTCAAATTTATTGACGCGAAAGTAGCTGCTCCTAATACACTTTGCACATTCAGTTCAGCAACAATAGGCAGCACTGGGCCGCTGAATTCCGTCGCTTTCTTTTCATTACTCAGCTTTACGAAGTTAACCCGTGAGCCCCTAGTATAACTGTTATTACCGCTGCTCTTTGGTTCGGTAGTTGTTGCATACATAGTATACATACGCTCTTGTGTAGTAACATCTGGGCGGTGACTTATAAGCGATACGGGACGTCTGTTCCTTGTGCCGAAAGTTTGCTTAGTGCTAAATCGGAAGGAGCTATCTTGACTGGGGTTCAGTGTAAACGTGTATTCTGGCTTCTCTATCAGCCCACCTTTCGGGCCATAGAGCAACAAGTCATCTCGAGTACCAGAAAGGGTGAGTAGAATATCTTGATCGAAGTTTCCTGTATTGATCACATTCATAGCAAAATGAGCCGTGTCTTCATTATTCTTAAAATATATCTTGGCATCAGGTAGCACATCTAATGCCCAACTGACTATCTTTTTGGTTGAAGCATAGAAGTAGGTGCTTTGTAAAGCTTGGCCATCTTCATTCAGCACTAGCCCATTTATAATAACCCTAGTATTACCGTTAGTTAGCTTTCTTGGTATTATCCGTACAGGAACGAACATGGAGTCTCCAGATTCAATTTCGTACCATACATTAGTATTGCCTATTAGGCGCCAATCTCCCGGGTAGTTAAGCTGCACAGCAAAGCGTAATACCTGTCGACTCTTATTAACTACAACTAAGCTATTGGAAACGATCTCGCCTTTGCCGATCTCCATTTCCGCTTCTTTAAATCTTACTTCTACATCTTTTGCTGAAACACCATTAGTAAAGCCATTTATCCCATTTATCTGGGCATAGCCTGTTGAAGTGCAAAGCAGCACTATCATCAGAACGAAGAGGGCGTTATGTGGTTTAAGGTTCAGCAAGTTAGTTAGTTGAGTGCCTTACGGCTGCTCTTCAATATGAAAACGAACGCTCAGTTCGTACACTCCTGGATCGAACACGAAATCAGGTCTTACCCTCACATCAATAGAAAAGGTGTATTCGTTGAAATTTGTTAGGTAGCTACCTGGGCCATTCACATTCAGGTTACAATTCCCTGCATCATTTCGAGCTAGTCCATTAGCGATGATATCAGTTATATCTCCGTCACTATTAAACGTTTGGTATACTCCGTTAATGGGTGAGGTTTCGCAGGCATTTCGTACCCTTATCTCAAAAATATCAATAGTGGGGTTGCTCCCCGTTCCAGTACCATAACTAGCAAGTTCTTCCCATTCTGTAGCTGGTGTTCCTGCTCCAGGGTTGTTACTTACTTCCATGGTTAAAAACCAGCGACAATCAGGGTCAGGCACGGCTTGATCTTCAACTACTATTTGAAGTCTGCCGATGTTATTTATGGTAATACCGCCAAGGTATTCAGAAAAGGAATCGTAAGTGAAATTGACAGTGATGGGTGTATTGGGGGTAAAATCCACCGATCCGCAATTTATCTGCGCGGCGCCTGAATAGCTCAAGGCTATGACCAATAGCAGAAGAAGGGTTCCCCGGATGTCCATTTACGTTTTTGGTGTTAGTCTCTTAATACGACCTAAGGGGTCCCGTTTCCGGAACCCCTTTCAGGTCGTTATTCAAAACTCATTCGATTGACGAACAAGTAGTTATCTTATTGGTCTTCCAACAATACATATTGAACATACATAGTGTAAACACCTGGCTCAGCATAGCTACCAGCACCGTTTACAGTTACAATATCCAAAGAAGTAGTACCCAATGCATCAAATGCATTCGGGAATATAGCTGGCAATCCTGGAAGGATACGGTAGTCAATAGCATAGTAGTAATCGCTAGTTACACCTGTTTGTGTAAGGTAGCTACCACCTGCAATAAAATCTTGACCTGCAGTACCTGAAGTACCAGAGTGACCTGCGATATATTTGTTAGCAGCAACTGGAGGAGTTGCAGTACCACCATTTACATACAAGCTGTTAGATCCTGAAGCAGAACCTACCGCTGGGAATGCAGCACTATAGTCAGAGAATGCACCTGTTGCAGCACCATCACCGCTGTTAGCTTGTGCTTGACGAAGCTCAACCAAACTCAATGGCAATTCATCAACTGCATTGGTGTTGTTACCACTACCATAGTCGATAACTTGATCCCAAAAACCAGCACCAGTAGTTCCATTAGAACGACCAACAGCATAAAGGTCCCAACTTACAGTAGAGCTTACTTTCAAAATTGTAGCTGCATACTGAGTGATACCTGCGTAGTACTCATTAATGTCATCAAATACGAACTCTATCTGATTAGGAGTCGTCATTTCTAATTGAAGAATAGGCTGTAGATCCATAGTAATGGTTACATCCTGCTCATCGATCAATTGTGCGTTCGCAGTTTGTGCGAAGAACAATCCGCCAATCATGGCTAATACGGGAAGAAATCTTTTCATGTTTTCCAAGTTTAAAAAGTTTAATTGTTGTTTAATTACTGAGTTAAAAGTTTGTGTATTCATGGTTTAGTTTTTAGGTTTTCAATAGGCTTCTACGAGGTGTTTTAAAAAAGGTTTCAGGGAACGGAAAAATTTAGTTCCGCAGCTATTATTTCTTCATCATCCCCAAAGTCTACCACACCTACTGCGCTGTACTCACCACTTGGCAGGTCGTTTGGTAGTGCAACTAGAAACTCACGTATCAATCCTGGTACAATGGTGAAGCTCTTTGAACCTAGCTTGCGTTGTTCACCTGTATTAAGATTTATCACATCAACGTAAGTAGCGCAATAAGAAATACCGTCGCCTATGTTCTTAACATCAAGCTGGAGCATACTTAGATCGTTTCTTGTGCTCACTCCAAAATCAAGTATCTCTACTTTGTTTACGGCTACATTAGGTGGGTTTTGATAGATGTAAATACCAAATGCCATTGTAGGTATCACACCAAATGCCACACTTTCACCATTGTTTCTGCCTTCACCAAGTGTATTTCGTACTTCGGTCTGTTCTATCATCATAACACACCAAGCTGCCTTTCGGGCTTCTTCATCATTAGGTATGGTTACCGTTACAGTTATCTCTTTACGTTCTCCAGGCTTCAACTCTATGAAACTAGGCGATACAGAGGTCCATTTTGATAGACTGTATTGCCCTTCACCTGGTGGCAAAAATTGGCTTTGCCCCTTACCATCCATATTAAAGTCAGCAAAGGTGACTTTAAACTTCTGGATGTCCTCCGTGTCGTTGGTTACTTTCACTTTTCGTGATGCTTGCTGCCCTGGTTCAATATTGAATCGCAAATGCGACGGGGTAACAGCAATTCCCGAAGGGCTTATTTGCTTCGGTTCTTCTTCCTTTTCTTGTTCAGTATTCTCGGCTTGCGAATCATCTTGCGCAATTGCAAAATTCATTGCTAGTGCCATAAATAGAAACAATAGTATAGCTCTGTATGTCATATTCTCGGTCTCACACTTTTTGTATGGTAGCAAGAATAGGTCATATGCACATTGTGCTAGTAGCTGCTTTTCAACGCTTTAAGTGTGGATATATCAGAACCGTAAGTCTGGTAGTACAATTGAGCTTGTACTTAAGGTACTTTTAACGATAAACTATCACAAGTTGCTTATTAATAAAGACTTAACGGAGACGATCAAGTGACTTTATTAGCTTCTCGTCTTTTTTAACCCCACGGATAGCAAGCAAGTGAGTTAATAAGGCTGCAGTAATTAGAAAAACAAAAGGAGTGATGGCAACAGCATCACCAGATTGGGCGGGTAGTTCTCCTTGGGTAAGCAAATAATAATGCCCCCAAAGCAGAACATGGCCTACTATGTAAAGCGCGAGTGTTACATAACTTAACTGTAATTGGCGTTTTCTTTCTTTAAATGAGCCGATAGCTCCTACACTAAAAACAATGATAAGGGCTACCACTACTATATATATAGTACAGTCGTTACCGTGGAAGTGTCCTCCCTCTGTACCGAACTTGAATTGGCTTAGAAATAGAGAGGCCGTTACCAAAATGATGGATAAGAACCAATATACTGATTGAATGCGTTGTATCATGACCGAGCTTTAAGGCAATTACTTAGCTTTGTAAGCGCGGCAAAAATAGCAATAGCAATGGAAAAAGCTTACATAATAGATGCAGTTAGAACACCAATAGGCAAGTTTGGCGGAACCCTCAGTTCCATTCGTCCAGATGATCTAGCGGCTTTGTCCATTAAAGCATTGATGGAAAGAAATGCTTGGGCAGATCTAGGAGAGATAGAAGATGTAGTATTCGGCGCAGCAAATCAAGCTGGGGAAGACAACAGGAATGTAGCTCGTATGGCCTTGCTATTGGCAGGCTTACCAATATCAGTTGGTGGGGTTACAGTAAATAGACTTTGTGCTTCGGGCTTACAAGCCATTATGGATGCTTCAAGAGCTATTGAGTTGAATGAGGGACACCTATATATAGCAGGAGGAGTGGAAAGTATGAGCCGTGCCCCATGGGTAATGGCTAAACCTGATGCTGCTTTCAGCAGAAAACCTGATGTGTATGACACTACTATAGGTTGGCGATTTGTAAACAAACGTCTATCTGAACTCTACCACCCCTTTAGCATGGGCGAAACGGCAGAGAATGTTGCCGACCAATGGGGAGTAAGCCGCGAAGATCAAGATGCCTTTGCTTATCATACTCAACAGAAGTACCAAACTGCCCATGATACGGGAAGATTCGCAGAGGAGTTAGTATCAGTAAGTATACCTCAGCGTAAAGGTGACCCTATCATCTTTAATAAAGATGAGCATCCGCGCTTAAGTCCATTGGAAAAGCTAGCCAGCTTGAAGCCTGCATTTAAAGCAGGTGGTTCAGTTACTGCCGCTAACTCATCAGGTATCAACGATGGTTCATCTGCTCTATTGATAGCTTCTGAAGACCAAGTGAAAAAGCACAACTTAAAGCCAATGGCAAGGGTAAAGTCAGTAGCTATAGCTGGAGTAGAACCAAGCTGTATGGGCGTGGGGCCAGTTCCAGCTACTAGAAAAGCGTTAAAGCGAGCAGGCCTGTCCATTAAAGATATTGGCTTGGCAGAATTGAATGAGGCCTTTGCCGCTCAGTCCATCGCTTGTATGCGCGACTTGGAATTAGACCCTGCAATAGTGAACGTGAATGGGGGAGCTATTGCATTGGGCCACCCACTTGGATGCTCAGGAGCAAGAATAAGTACAACTCTACTTCACGAAATGGGTAAACGACCCGATGTAAAGTATGGCCTAGCAACTATGTGCATAGGGGTAGGCCAAGGGGCAGCTGTGATATACGAGAAAGTTTAACGGTTTGGGCAGATACTTTCTTGAAATAAGCTATAACGGCTTGCCATTTCATGGTTGGCAATTACAACCCAATGTTAATACCGTTCAATTGCAAGTTAACACTGCACTAGGCAAACTATTTGGGGAACAGATAAGATCCACTGGATGCGGAAGAACTGACACTGGTGTTCACGCTAGTGAGTTTTTCCTTCATTTTAATGCTACATCGGAGCCTCGTGAGCAATTAGTGTTTAAGTTAAATAAAATGCTACCTCAGGGTATTGCCGTACATCGGTTGATAAATGTTGATGAGAAAGCTCATACTCGCTACGATGCTACCGAGAGAACCTATCAGTACTATATACACTTTAAGAAAGACCCCTTCTTAGCAGATACTAGTTACAGTTACCAATTTCCCAAGCCTGACTTTCTATTAGTTCAAAAGGCGGCGGCTGTATTGATCGGCAATAAGTCGTTTGAAAGCCTCTGCAGGATAAATCATGATGCCAAAACAACGATATGTGATGTACGACGATCGGAATGGGAAGAGTTGGCCAATGGTCAATGGCGATTCACCATTGTGGCAGATCGTTTCTTAAGAAGTATGGTTCGTATGTGTGTGGGCGCTTGCCTAACAGTTGGGCAGGGAAAGTTAAGTTTAGAGGAGTTGGAGCGAACTATTCAACAGGAGCAACGGTTTTCCTACCTGCAAGCTGTGCCAGGGCATGGATTGTATTTATCGAAAGTAGAGTACCCTTACCTTTAGCCACTTGAGCAACGAGAAACAATCATACGGAAATGTGTTCGACCTTAAGCTGGTCAAAAGGATATTAGGCTTAGCTAGGCCTTTTAAAAGAGAATTCACCATAGCCACGGCCATGGCTATTTTCATGGCGCTTATTTCTCCTGCTCGCCCATACATCATCCAACAAACGGTAGATAAGTATATCCTCAATTTAGATGAGCAAGGTTTAATGAACATGACCATCTTGTTGATCATCATTCTCCTTGTTGAAAGTGTGATCCGTTACTTTTTCACCTACCTAACCAACTGGCTAGGCCAGTCGGTTATAAAGAACTTGAGGGTGCGTGTATTCAACCACGTGATCGGTCGCCGACTGCAATACTTTGATAAAACACCTATTGGAACCGCCACCACTCGTACCATTAATGATGTAGAGACTATTAACGATGTTTTTGCCCAAGGCTTCATCACCATTATTGCTGATCTACTTACACTAGCTGCTATTGTAACTATAATGTTCTACACTGATTGGCGATTGACCTTGGTAAGTTTGGCCACTTTCCCAGTAATGCTCTATGGCACCTATATATTTAAAGAGAAGATAAAATCAGCCTTTCAAACAGTTCGCACACAAGTTTCTCGTTTAAACGCCTTTTTACAAGAGCACATAACAGGTATGAAGGTCATCCAGATCTTTAATGCAGAAGAAATGGAGATGGAAAAATTTCAGACCATTAATGCTGGTCATCGTGATGCTCATGTACGTTCTATCTGGTACTATTCTATCTTTTTTCCTTTTGTGGAGGTGATACTAGCTAGTGCTATTGCTCTTATGGTTTGGTATGGTTCTAATCAGGCTATACAAGGTTATACCACAGTAGGTACGTTGATCGCCTTCATTCTATACCTTAATATGGCCTTCCGTCCATTGCGGATGCTAGCAGACAAGTTCAACACCCTTCAAATGGGCATTGTAGCTGGTGATAGAGTATTTAACGTGCTAGATAATACCGAGCACATCGAAAACCAAGGTGGTATAAAAGCTGCAAACATAAATGGCGACATCGACTTTGAGAACGTCTGGTTCGCTTATAATGAGGAGCAGTATGTATTGAAAGACCTCTCATTTAGTCTGAAAAAGGGAGAGACCTTAGCCATAGTTGGTGCAACTGGCGCAGGTAAATCTTCCGTTATCAATATCCTTAATCGATTCTACGAAATTC
The DNA here is from genome assembly GCA_964352775.1 of uncultured Chitinophagaceae bacterium. Taxonomy (GTDB): domain Bacteria; phylum Bacteroidota; class Bacteroidia; order Chitinophagales; family CAIOSU01; genus CAYGTK01. The sequence continues at coordinate 11,090 of CAYGTK010000031.1, read as the reverse complement.
AGAAGGGTACTATTAAGGTAGATGGTATTGATGTGCGTGATTATGAGTTGTATTCCCTCAGAAGAAACATTGGCTTAGTTCTACAAGATGTATTCCTTTTCTCGGGATCAATATTGGATAACATCACCTTGAAAGACCCGAATATTAGCCGCGAGCAAGCCATTGAAGCAGCTAAAGCAGTTGGTGCACACGGTTTTATCCAGCGAATGCCCGGTGGTTACGACCATCAGGTAATGGAACGTGGGGGTACACTTTCCATGGGCCAACGCCAGTTGATATCGTTCATTCGTGCATTAGTATTCGACCCTAAAGTATTGATACTGGATGAAGCTACTTCTTCCATAGATACAGAGAGTGAGATACTTATCCAACAAGCAATAGAGAAGTTAGTAAAGGGCCGCACATCTATTGTTATTGCCCATCGATTAAGCACCATTCAGCATGCTGAAAAGATCTTAGTGCTAGACAAGGGAAATTTAATGGAAGAAGGTACACACGATGAGCTTCTTCTTCAAGATGGCTTTTACAAGAAGCTTCACGATATGCAATTCGCTAAGTCAGCGGTAGCATAGCTTCACTTTTACAGTTCACCTACGTAACTTTGTAAGTAATGAGTAATATTCAAGAGATACTGAAAGACAGGATATTAGTGCTAGATGGCGCCATGGGTACCATGATACAACGGCATAAGTTAGAGGAAGAGGATTTCAGGAATGAAGCCTTAAAAGATCACGACAAACCCCTTAAGGGAAACAACGACCTTTTATCTATCACTCGTCCTGATATTATTAAAGACATCCACCGCTTGTACTACGAGGCTGGAGCTGATATTGCAGAGACGAATACCTTTAGTGGGACGACTATTGCACAAGCTGATTATGGTTTAGAACATTTAGTGTACGACTTGAATTATCAGTCTGCAAAAATAGCTCGTGAGGCAGCCGATGAAATGACCGCTAAAGAACCACACAAACCTAGGTTTGTTGCGGGATCTATAGGGCCAACCAACAGAACACTCTCTTTATCACCAGATGTGAACGACCCTGGTTTTAGGGCAGTTACCTTCGACGAACTAAAGCAAGCTTATAAAGAGCAAGCCCAAGCACTAATGGATGGTGGCTCAGATATGCTATTAGTAGAAACAGTATTTGATACCTTGAATGCTAAGGCAGCGCTTTTCGCAATAATGGAATTGTTCGAAGAAATTGGTAAAGAGATACCCGTTATGGTATCAGGTACTATTACCGATGCCAGCGGACGAACCCTTTCGGGACAAACTACAGAAGCTTTCCTGATCTCTATTTCACATGCCCCACTAATTAGCGTGGGATTGAATTGTGCGCTAGGCGCGAAGCAGCTTCGCCCTTACTTGCAAGTGCTTTCTAAAAAGTCTGATTTCTTCGTGAGCGCACATCCAAATGCTGGCCTGCCAAATGAATTTGGGGAATACGATGAAACACCTGAGCAAATGGCTGATCAGATCAAAGTATTCTTAGATGAAGGATTGATAAACATAATTGGTGGATGCTGCGGCACTACACCCGACCATATAAAGGCCATAGCAGATATGGCTGCGAAATACCAACCACGAAATGCGGAGCAAGCTGCTCCCACAGAAGCACTATAAACTTGAGTACAACCATACCTCCATTAAAGCTTAGCGGATTAGAACCGGTGATAATCACCAAAGCCTCCAATTTTGTAAATATTGGGGAACGTACCAATGTTACCGGGTCAAAAAAATTCCTACGTCTCATTAAAGAAGGAGACTTTGATGAAGCCCTATCCGTAGCCCGTCACCAAGTAGAAGGTGGTGCACAGGTTATAGATATTAATATGGATGAGGGAATGCTTGACAGCGAAGAGGCTATGGTCAAGTTTTTGAACTTGATAGCTGCTGAACCTGACATCTGTCGTATTCCCATCATGATCGACTCCTCGAAATGGAGTGTGATAGAGGCAGGCTTGAAATGTGTGCAAGGTAAAGCCATTGTGAACTCCATCAGTATGAAAGAAGGCGAAGAGGAGTTCATTCGTCAAGCCAAATTAGTACGCCGATATGGTGCCGCAACTATTGTAATGGCTTTTGACGAAAAGGGACAAGCAGATACCTACGAACGTAGGATAGACATCTGCAAACGTGCATACGACATCTTGGTCGACCAAGTGAATTTTCCTCCTGAAGACATCATCTTCGACCCGAATATATTTCCAGTAGCTACTGGTATTCCTGAGCATAACAACTATGCCGTCGATTTTTTCCGTGCCACGAAATGGATTCGCGAAAATCTACCTGGAGCTCATGTTAGCGGTGGGGTAAGTAACGTATCGTTCTCTTTCCGAGGAAATAACCCAGTTCGCGAAGCTATGCACTCGGCATTCCTTTACCACGCGATTAAAGATGGTATGGATATGGGTATCGTTAATCCAGCAATGTTGGAGATATACGATGATATACCAAAAGACCTTTTAGAGCGAGTAGAGGATGTACTTCTCAATCGTCGCGATGATGCTACGGAACGATTACTTGAATTTGCCGAGACCTTTGTAGGGGAAGGGAAAAAGAGGGTAGTAGATAACTCTTGGAGAGAAGAGCATGTAAACAAACGATTAGAACATGCTTTAGTAAAAGGTATAGTAGACTATATAGTAGAAGACGTAGAAGAAGCACGCCAGCAACATGCACGACCACTCCATGTAATTGAAGGTCCATTAATGGATGGCATGAATGTGGTGGGCGACCTTTTTGGAGCTGGTAAGATGTTCCTTCCCCAAGTAGTGAAAAGCGCAAGGGTAATGAAAAAGGCAGTAGCCTACCTCCTACCCTATCTGGAAGCTGATAAGCAAGAGGGAGAGTCTTCTTCCGCAGGAAAAATATTGCTAGCTACCGTTAAAGGCGATGTACACGATATTGGTAAGAACATTGTAGGCGTAGTATTAGGCTGTAACAATTACGAAATAGTAGATATAGGCGTAATGGTGCCGCCAGAAAAAATACTAGAAGCTGCCAGAGAGCATGAAGTAGACGTAATTGGCCTAAGTGGTTTGATAACACCTTCATTAGATGAGATGGTGCACATGGCCAAGGAGTTGGAGAGGGGTGGTTTTGATGTGCCTTTATTGATAGGTGGCGCCACTACTTCTAAGATCCACACCGCTGTTAAAATTGAGCAGCACTACACCAAGGCCCAAACCGTTCACGTATTAGACGCATCACGCTCTGTACCTGTAGTTGAAAGTTTATTGGGTGATAAAAAAGAGAACTTTGTTAAGAACGTTCGGGCGGAATATGAAGAAATGCGCGTTCGTCACGCTAGTCAGCGTTCAGCTAAAACATACTTGCCTTACGAACAAGCTAAGGCAAATAAAGTAGAAATAGACTGGGAAAATACAGAGGTAATTAAACCTGGTTTCTTGGGTGTAAAAGCGTTTGATGATTACTCTTTAGAAGAATTGACCAATTACATCGACTGGACACCATTCTTCCAAACTTGGGAATTGGCAGGTCGCTATCCAGCAATTTTGAAGGATAATGTAGTGGGTGAAGAAGCAACTAAGCTTTATGCTGATGCCAAAGTGATGTTAAAACGAATAGTAGACGAAAAATGGTTGCAGGCAAAAGCCGTTATTGGCTTCTACCCTGCCAATAGTACTGGTGACGATATTGAAGTGTATACTGATGAAACTAGAAAAGAGCTAGTAACCACACTCCATCACATTCGCCAGCAAAATAAAAAAGCTAAAGACCTTCCCAATTTCTGCTTATCAGATTTCGTGGCTCCAAAAGAGTCGGAAAACACTGACTATATAGGGGCATTTGCCGTAACTGCTGGTTTGAATATCGATGCTCGCGTAAAAGCATTTGAGGAAGACCACGACGATTACAATAGTATTCTACTAAAAGCATTGGCCGACCGTTTAGCGGAGGCTTTCGCCGAACGCATGCATGAGCGGGTCCGGAAAGAATTCTGGGGCTATCAGCCAGAAGAGGCCTTAGCTAATGATGAGCTGATAAAGGAAAAATACCAAGGCATTCGCCCAGCACCAGGTTACCCAGCTTGCCCAGACCATACCGAGAAAGGAATGCTTTGGGAGCTTCTAAATGCGGAAGAGCACACAGGCATTACCTTAACGGAAAGCTATGCTATGTTCCCTACAGCATCTGTAAGTGGTTGGTATTTTGCCAATCCGAGTTCCAGATACTTCGGCATTGGTAAGATCGGCAAAGACCAAGTTGAAGACTACGCTAGCCGCAAAGGCATGGACTTTAATACTGCTGAAAGGTGGTTGGCTCCTGTATTGAATTATTAAGCTACACTTAGCTTTAGGGGTTTCCCTTTTCTTCTCTATTTTTAGCCCACTCCATTAAACAAGGAATGCTATGGCTAAAGAAGATGAAAAAGTACTGTACCTACTCGATGCCTTTGCGCTGATCTATCGTGCCTATTTTGCCTTTAGCCGCAACCCTATTACTAATAGTAAAGGGATGAACACCTCTGCCATGTATGGTTTCACCAACACCTTGTTGGACCTTATGCATAAAGAGAACCCTAGTCACATTGCCGTGGTATTCGACAGTATGGAGCAAAAGACCGACCGCGCTGTTGAACATGAATTCTATAAGGCGAACAGGGAGAAAATGCCAGAAGACATTGCCGTAAGTATTCCGATTATTAAAGAGATCATCCGTGGTTTTGACATCCCCATACTAGAAGAAGCGGGTTTTGAAGCAGATGATATTATAGGTACGTTAGCCAAAAAGGCTGAAGAACATGGATACAAAGTATACATGGTTACCCCTGATAAAGATTTCGGCCAGTTAGTTAGCGACAACATCTTTATGTACAAGCCTAGCTACATGGGTAAACCACGCGAGATACTAGGTATTCCCGAAGTACTAGCCAAGTGGGACATTGAGCGCATAGATCAAGTAATTGATGTGCTTGGCATGAGTGGTGATGCCGTAGACAATATACCAGGCATACCAGGTGTGGGCGATAAAACCGCTGCCAAATTGCTTAAGCAATTTGGCAGCATGGAAGAGATGTATAAGCGTACCGATGAGCTAAAAGGCAAGCTAAAAGAAAAGGTAGAAGCCAATCAGGAGCAAGCTTTGATCTCAAAGAAATTAGCAACCATCATCATTGATGCCCCCGTAGAAGTAGAGGAGGATAAATTAGTGATATCCAAACCTGATGAAGAGAAGCTAAAAGCCCTTTTTGCAGAATTGGAATTCCGCACCATGGGTAAACGGGTATTTGGTGATGATTATACGGTAAATCAACAAGAAGCTCCTTCAAAAGGAGACCAAATGGATCTTTTTGGCGCTGCCATTCCTAAAAATAAGGATACGCCCACCCAACAGATAGAAACTACCGACCACGGAAAAACACTTGAAAACACTAAGCACGAGTACCTATTAGTAGATACTCCCGAAAAACGGAAAGACTTAATAGCCAAGATTGCTAAGTCAAAGAGCTTCTGCTTTGATAGCGAGACGACTGGCATTGATGCTAACAACTGCGAATTAGTCGGCCTATCTTTTTCCATAAAACCAGGTGAGGCTTGGTACGTACCTGTATCGACCGACCAAAAAGAGGCAATGGCCTTGGTAGCCGAATTTAAGGCGGTGTTAGAAGACCCTAAGATCGAAAAGGTTGGGCAGAACTTGAAATATGACATCACCGTACTGAAATGGTATAACGTGGAAGTACAGGGGGAACTATTTGACACTATGATAGCCCATTACCTAATAGACCCCGATAGTAGCCATAAAATGGATAGGCTTGCCGAGAATTTCTTGGGCTACAGTCCAGTAAGTATCGAGAGCTTAATAGGTAAAAAAGGAAAGAACCAAGGTACTATGCGCGATGTGCCTTTAGATAAAATAGTAGCATACGCTAGCGAAGATGCAGACATCACGCTTCAATTAAAAGAGAAATTTGAGCCTGTACTAAAGGAAAATGCATTTGATGAGCTTTATAAAAATGTGGAAGCTCCACTAGTTTATGTATTAGCTGATATTGAGAAAGAAGGTGTAGCAGTAGATACCCAATTCCTTGCTGACTATTCAAAAGAATTAGAAGGTGATATTTCTAAAGTGCAGGAGCAAGTGTTTGACCTGGCTGGTACTAGCTTCAATCTTGATTCACCCAAGCAAATGGGAACAGTTCTATTCGACAAGTTAGAAATACCCTACAAAGGCAAGAAAACAAAGACTGGGCAATACAGTACTAATGAGGAAATTCTCAACAAACTTGCCCCTGAGCATGAAATAGCTAAGCATATTTTGGAGTATCGGGAAATGACGAAGCTGAAATCTACTTATGTAGATGCGCTACCGACTTTTATCAATCCAAAAACGAACAGAATACACTCCCACTTTCTACAAACTGTAGCTGCTACAGGGCGATTGAGCAGTAATAATCCTAACCTACAGAACATCCCTATAAGGACAGAACGTGGGCGACGAATAAGAAAGGCCTTCATCCCAAGGGATAAGGACCATGTACTACTATCAGCAGATTACTCGCAGATAGAATTACGTTTAGTGGCGGATATCAGTAAAGATGAGGCCATGCTTTCTGCTTTCACTAACGGAGAAGATATTCATACTGCTACCGCAGCAAAAGTATACGGCATAACTAATGAAGAGGTGACCCGTGAAATGAGGGGTAATGCCAAAATGGTCAACTTCGGTATCATTTACGGAATTTCAGCCTTTGGTCTCTCGCAGCGGGCAGGAATTTCAAGGACCGAGGCTGCCGAGATTATAGAGAATTATTTCAAGCAGTACCCTGGTATTAAGAAGTACATGGGCGATTCCGTTGAATTCGCGAAGCAGCATGGCTATGCTATTACACTAGGTGGTCGCCGTCGCTATTTGAAAGACATCCATTCTGCCAATGCCACAGTTAGAGGTTATGCAGAACGAAATGCTATAAACACCCCGATTCAAGGCTCGGCTGCTGATATGATAAAATCGGCCATGATAAATGTTAGGGAAGCTTTTGCCAAGCATAAATTTCAGTCGGTAATGACACTACAGGTGCATGATGAATTGGTATTTGATGTTCACCATACAGAATTAGAAAAAGTGAAAACTGTAGTGGAAGAATGTATGCAAAACATTCCATCACTAAAGCTGACCGTCCCCATCGTGGTAGAAATGGGTGAAGGTCAGAATTGGTTGGAAGCGCATTAACGTATAGAATACAATAAACTAAGCGTTTTCTCTAAATTAGGAGTAATTATACCGATGTCAGTTAAAGACTATTATCAGTATCTCAAGGGAAGGCAAAAATGGGCTGCCATAGGCTTTGTCCTCTTTTTTGTGCTTCATCTGTTGGTGGTAGTACGAAAGTCAGATTTCACCCCTTGGTTGAATTATGGGATGTATTCTCAAAAAGAATACAAGCACGAAAGGTATACAGGATTAAAAATAACGCTAGACGGACAGCCTTTCAATTATATGGACCTGCCTGATGCTCAAAAAGAAGTAGTAGTCACTCGCCTTTGGAGATATGTAGGCATGTTCGAAATGGGCGGAGAAGACCCAAAAAAGGTCGCTATTGCAAAACGCTTAGGTCTTTTAGCTAGAAACCCCGACTTTTTAGGCCTGCCCGAAAAACTAGCAGCTAAAACTGATGAATATCAACGCTTTCCCAAGTGGTTAGGCAGTTATCTTGAATGTATTTCCGAAAAAGAATTTTCAGAATACACTGTTCATTTAAATACCTACCGTTACAATAAAGGCCAATTAGAAGAATTACAAAGCACCCCACTAATACAATATGCAACAGCGGATTGAAGCCATATTATCGCGGCGGGAGCTTATCCAACGTATATTCTTTGCCTATGTGCTGGTATATCTAGTATATCGCTTCCTTATACACACTTCATTTCATCAATTACAGGGTGCAGAACTGCTTTACTTAGCGCTAGATGAAACCTACTGGACATTATACTTGGCTGGAATACCACAAGCTATCCTCAGCACCCCAACATTAGCTTATTTATTAGATGGACTGCTTCTACTAACAGCGGGGCTAGCATTTTTTCAACCGAACTCCACATGGGGTGCAAGGTTGTTTACTCCATTACTATTTCTCTACAGTCTTACGTTCAACATGGCTGCTGGGCACCACTACCATTCTGTGGGGCTGCTGCTTCTGAGTTTAACTTTTTGTTTTCAAGGCAATGCTTTTGGCAGGTGGTGGTTAGGTGCGCGTTATTATTTCCTATTCATATTAGTATCTGCCAGTTTGTGGAAAATATTCAGAGGTACGCTATGGCACACCGAGCATTTCAGTGCCATCCTTATCTCACAGAATATCGAATTCTTAGTCAATTATGGACCTGAATTCTACCTCACCCAGTTCAAAACATTTTTAATAGACCACAGCATGTTATCGCATATTCTTTGGATGGCAATGGCAGGCCTGCAGTTTTCTTTCATCATTGGCTTCTTCACTATGAAGTATGATCGCTTTTTGATAATAGGCTACCTATTATTCATAACTGGCGGATTCGTTTTGATGAACATCGTATCCCCTGAAAATTTACCCGCTTTACTATTACTCTTCCCTTGGGCTTTAAAGAAATGATCTATCTTTTTTTAATGGTGTCCAAAAGATCAGAATTGCCTATCACGCCTATGGACAAGCCCATATTACTCTAGGATAATTTTAATAAATTTGCCTGTTATTCAAAGCATTAGCCATAAACCAGTATCCATGAGATATTCAGCCATATTCTTACTTTGCTCTTTACTAGTTACAAGCAGTACAGTATTTGCTCAAAGCGGCATTACCAAAAAGGCCGACCGCTACATGGAGCTTTTTAAGTTCGATAAGGCATTGCAGGCTTACGAAAAAGCAGCGAAAAAAGACCCCAGTAACTATCACGCTATCAGCAGCATAGCAAAGATCCATCGTATTACTGGTAATATGCCCGAAGCAGAATTCTGGTATGCCAATGTGATAAAGAATAGCGGGGTTCAACCACTTGACCATTTTTACTATGCACAGGCCCTACAATACAATGGCAGCTATCAAATAGCTAAAGAGCAATACAATGCTTATGCTGATAAAGCACCAGACGACGCGCGTGGTAAGAGCCTAGCCCTTGGTGTAGATCTTCTTCCTGACCTTAAAAAAGACTCTATTAAATTCAATATTCAGAATATTAATATCAACTCAGCTGGTTCAGACTTCAGTCCAGCTTGGTACGATAGCTCATTAGTGTTTGTATCAGGTAGAGGAAAAGGCAAAAAAGATGTTTGGTCTGACGGGGCATTTTACAATTTATACTTATCAGAATTAAGTGATACTGGTGAGACCTCTCCAGTTTTGTTAGAAGGTAAGGTAAACAAGTTCTTACACGAAGGGCCCGCCACCTTTTCGCCTGATAGAAAAACGATGTTCTTCACTCGTAACAACTATGTAAACAGAGTTAAAGAGGATAAAAGCGAGGATAACATCATTAAACTGACCGTATTTAGTGCTAAGCTAATAGATGGGAAATGGGATGATATAAAAGAATTGCCCTTTTGCAGTCAAGAATATTCTGTAGGACACCCGGCTATGAGTGCCGATGGTAAGAAGCTATATTTCTCGAGTGATATGCCTGGTGGTTACGGAAACTTTGACCTCTACGTAAGCGAATGGGATAGCACAGGATGGAAAACCCCAGTAAATCTTGGCGCTAAGGTAAATACGCTCGGAAACGAGTACTTCCCAACTATTCATGAAGATGGCACACTCTATTTTTCTTCTGATAGCTATGAAGGCCTTGGCGGTTTAGATATGTATAGAGCTACCGACCTAGGTGGCGGATGGTGGTCTGTAGAAAACGTTGGCTACCCACTTAACTCTAAAGCTGATGACCTCGGTATTATTTGGGATAAGGATAAAAAAACGGGGTACTTCTCTTCAAACCGAAGCGGTGGTTATGGTGATGACGACATCTATAAATTTGATAGCAAAGGGCTTTTGATAAGAGGACTGGTATACGATAAATTAACTGGAGATCCACTAGATAGCTCCAGAGTATATTTAGTAGAAAGTGGTGATACCCTAATGAGTAAATTGACCAATAGCGATGGTCGTTTCAATTTTAGAGTAGAGCCAGGTAAGACCTATAATTTTGTAGGTACTAAACTACCCTACAATCCGAATTCCATAGCTGTGAATACGGCTGGAATGACAGCTAACAATGCCGAAGTGAGAATACCGCTTGATAAAGGAGAGCTTATTTTTGTAGGTACAGTAATAAATGAAAAAACGGGCCAATTAATAGCCGATGCGATAATTCCTATTAACAATAATACCACTGGTGAGGTAGACACCCTAGCCTCTGATGCTAATGGTAAATTCCGCTATCCAATGCAGTATAATATGGATTACAAGGTGCTGGCCAATAAGTTCGGCCTGTTTTTAAGTGCTCCACTTAGTATCAATACTACAAACGCTACACCAGGTATAATTGAAGATACCTTGCGGATGTATGGCTTGGGCGAGGGAAGTATAGTTGAGTTGAAGAACATCTATTACGACCTAGACAAGTATAACATCAGGCCTGATGCTGCAGAAGAATTAGAGCGTGTTATTGATCTGTTGAAGAAATATCCAGAAATGGTCATCCAGCTTCGCTCGCATACGGATTGCCGTGCGACTGATATGTACAATATGAACCTTTCTGCTAGACGTGCCGAATCAGCCTCTAACTATATCATTAATCATGGAGCGATGATAGAGAACCTAACGGCAAGTGCTTTTGGTGAAACACAACTAGTAAACCAATGTGGTGATGATGTTTGTAACGATTCATCAGTATGTGGTGAGCAATTGCATCAGCTAAACCGACGTACAGAGTTTAAGGTGATAAAGCAACCAAACGGAATGCAAGTAAAAGGATCGGTGCAGTAAGCTTTCACCAAGCCCTGCTTATTGCTTATCTTGCAGCTGCAATGCAGTTCCCCTCAAAATTAGTTGAAGATGCCATTAACGAATTGGCAAAACTACCTGGCATAGGTCGTAAGACGGCCACACGCCTAGCGCTTCATCTATTGAAGAAGACTCCTGGTGAAG
>CAYGTK010000030.1:0-25849 GCA_964352775.1 uncultured Chitinophagaceae bacterium | reverse complement strand
CTATTACACCGTTCAATTTTACTTCTATAGCTGCTAACTTATGTGCGGCACCTGCATTAATGGGTAACACCGTGATATGGAAGCCATCTGACACACAAGCGTATTCAGCTTGGGTTATTATGGACTTGTTCCGCGAGGCGGGATTACCAGATGGTGTGATCAACTTGGTATTTGCAGACGGACCTGAGTTTGGAAATAATGTGCTAGATCATCGTGACTTGGCTGGGGTTCACTTTACTGGTTCTACTGGTACGTTCCGTCACATCTGGCAAGAAATAGGTAAGAACATTGGTGGTTACCGCACTTATCCGCGTTTAGTGGGTGAAACCGGTGGTAAGGATTTTGTTCTAGCGCACCCATCTGCTGATGCTGATGCCGTTGCTACTGCGCTTAGCCGTGGTGCATTTGAGTTCCAAGGGCAGAAGTGTTCTGCAGCTTCCAGAGCTTATATTCCATCTAACATCTGGCCACAGGTAAAAGAAGGTTTAGTTGCTGATGTGGAGTCGTTCAAAATGGGAACGGTAGAAGATTTCCGCAACTTTATCAATGCTGTTATCGATGAGCGTTCATTCGATAAGATCACCAAGTATATTGACAAGGCGAAAGCTGATGGTCAAGATATTATCGTAGGTGGAACTTATGATAAGTCAGAAGGGTACTTCATTTCGCCGACTGTTATCGTTGTAGATGACCCACATTACACAACAATGGCTACAGAGCTATTTGGCCCTGTATTGACCATATACGTTTACGACGAAAATGACTTTGACGATGCATTGAAGTTGGTAGACACAACCTCTGAGTATGCTTTAACAGGAGCTATCTTCTCGCAAGATAGATATGCTGCTGAAAAGGCTACCAAATACTTGAGAAATGCAGCTGGTAACTTCTATATCAATGATAAACCTACTGGTGCTGTAGTTGGCCAGCAGCCTTTTGGCGGTGCTCGTGCGAGTGGTACAAACGATAAGGCTGGGTCTTACTTGAATTTGGTTCGCTGGGTAAGCCCACGAACTATCAAAGAGACTTTCGATCCGCCGAAAGATTACCGTTATCCCTTCATGGAAGCGGAATAATTACTGATAGCGTAAACAACTAAAGGGGTGGCGAAACTGTTCTATATTGATAGAATACAGTTGGAGTCCACCCTTTTTTTATGTATACTTTGTAAGAACCTCTGTTTAAATGAGTAGGTCAATGGTCATAGCGCTTGTCGCGATATTAGGTGTGCAAACCCCTTCTATTGGGCAAAACCGAAGCCTTCCAGAATCGCATATTGATTTTGTAAGAGCTTTTTTTCCGAGAATTCGGGAGGCGAATAATCAAATAATAGAACAACGTAACGACATTGTTGAGTTACGTATCAAATACCTGCTATTTCAGGAGCTTTCGGAGAAAGACTACGAGTTTTTGAATGGGATGGCTTACCGTTACCGTATCAAAGGCTATAAACTTGAAAAAGGAAAGGATGAGCATGAATTGGTCTCTTCTATTGAGAAACTACTGATGCATGTAGACATCATTCCAGAGAAGTTAGTCTTGGCACAAGCCATATTAGAATCGGGCTGGGGAAGCTCTTACCAAGCGGAATACAATAACAATTATTTCGGTATTCAATGTTGGAGTGAAGGGTGTGGGAATAGACCATTGAATGATAGTACTGCCAATTTTTACTACCGAACCTTCCCATCCTCAAAAGCATCAATAGATTATTACTTGTGGACGCTAAATACTCACTTTGCCTATGTTAACTTGCGTGAAGTGAGGGCCGAAATGCGAATGTGTGGTATGAAACCTGAGCCTCTAGTTTTGGCGAAAGGTTTAAGTCGATATTCCGAGAAAGGATCAGTCTATATCCGAATGGTCAGAAAAATTCTGTTCGACTATCTACCTAAAAATCTGGATTCCCTTGTAGTTGCTCAGCAAACAGCCTACCACTAGGCTACTAGCATTCTCTTTTACCTGATCCATATCAAGCTAGTGTTTAGTAATGCAAATCGAATTCATCCAACGTTGTAATAAAGATCGAACGAGTAGAAAAAGAAAAGGCTTGGACATTGTCCAAGCCTTAAACGGAATGTGTTGTTGTTGGTAATGCTAAAGTAGAAACTTGCACTTACCTACCTAAACCCAAAACTCTTGTTTTGTTACTGTCTATGTTGTGGTAGCGATGCTCTCATTTTAGTAAGTAGTATACCTAAAAAGGCAAATTCACCTTGTTGCCACTCTTGATAGAATTTCTCTTGCTCTTCTGATAACTTAACATCCTCATATTTCATTTTGAGAAATGACCTTGTGAGTTGATGAAAGCTTTTAAATAAGTCAGTCTCTCCTCCACCCGTTCGATATTGATAGAATTTTAGATTTTTGGTAACCAGATTGACAGTAATTTCATCATCCCCCGTCAAAAAGAAATAGCTATTCTCTATTATCCTTAGCATCACGTCAAGAATGAAGAAAGTCGATTTTTCTAGTTTTTGAATAGCGGATTGTAAATTTTGAAAAGCAAGATCATAGTCCTCTTTCATAATAGCGATAATGGAAAGTGATGCCAGTGGCAAGTAGTCTTTCCGCTCTGTAGCATATGGTTTCTCTCTATCAAAAGGGTAGCAGGCAAATATTACATCCTCTGCCAGCTCATATTTTCCAAGTGCGATACAGAGTTGCGAAAAAATATCGCAAAAGAATATGCTAGCCATCATATTCTCGCGCTGTTCTTCCCATAGCCCGTTCCAAATGGTGAAGGCTTCTTCTTGGCGAGAATTATCATAGTGGTCAAGCCCAATATTCAATTTAGGGTATAGGCCGTAGCGAATGGTAAAATGCTCTCTATACTTATCATAAATATCCAGCAGTTTATTCCAATAATGGATCGCAGGTTTATCGGTTTTGCCAAAGTGTTCGGCATATTCCCCTTTCATGCGATCGACCCAATAAGCCAATACTGGGTCAAAACCCTTCTCTAAAAGGGAGCTTTTTTTCTCAATTTCTTTAAGTATTTCGCCTCCTAGTCGTATATATTCCTCTGACTCTTTGGTGGTGCCACGTTCGGCAAGTATAACTCGCATTTTGAGCACTTGTATCTCCATTACTGCTACTCCAACAGCAGTTGCAGCACCTAAACTTTTATACTTCTCAATAACATCGTTAAAATAGTCGAGGTCGTATACTGTTACGTAGCCGTTCAAGAAAAGCTCTGGTGTATTATAATATAATTCTGCCAGTTGAGTAGTGTTATCACTAGCTAGCAATTTCTTCTCCTCTTTCTTTATCTCATGCCTTAGCAGACCATGGGCATATACATTGGCTAAGGTCCTATAGAGGTCCATTCCTCCATTTGGCTCTAATTGATAGAGTATTTTATCTAGAAGAAGGCTGGTTGTTTTTCGAAGACTTCCCTCTGAGGTTTTCAGTAGGTCAGCAATTTCAGTAAATGTTTGGGGTGTTGTCAGCAAGTTGTTCATCACATAGTCATAAACCTCTTGCTCCTTATTTGTGAGCTTAAGGTCTTTTAACCTCGCCCAATGCCCTTGGCGCAAATTGCCAAGTAACAACAGTAGATATTTCATTCTATTCTGGAAGTTGGTGTTAAGGGTAAGTTAACACCATTTATAAAAGAAAAGCTACAAAATTATTCCACAGCGCTATACGTAATCGCCAAAACTATCGTAGGTATAGATGTTTTTTGGAAGATCATCTCGGGTCATCATTACTATTTCTTCTAGGTCGCCCTCGTGCAGATCGTACACCCAACCATGTAATACGGGGAACTCACCTTTAGCCCAACTACGCTGAACAATGGAAGTTTTACTTAAATTAAGTACCTGCTCTTTTACATTGAGTTGGACTAATCTATCCCACCTTTTATTTGGATCATTAATGGCTTCCATTTCGTTTTGGTGTAAGCGATATACATCCTTAACGTTTCGAACCCACTTGTTAAGCATACCTAAGTCGTCGTGACCTAAAGCAGCCTGTACCCCACCGCATTTATAATGTCCACATACTATAATGTGTTTTACGTGTAAGTGCTCAACGGCATACTGTAATACACTCAAAGAGTTAAGGTCAGTATGTATCATTAGGTTGGCTACATTCCTATGTTCAAATACATCACCAGAATGCATACCTGTAATTTCCGTTGCAGGCACACGGCTATCAGCACAACCTATCCATAAAAATTCAGGTTTTTGTTCTTCTGATAGTTTGTGAAAGTATTCAGGATCAAGGTCTAGCTTCTCTTGCATCCAGGCCTTGTGGTTCAGTAGTAGTCGTTTGTAAGAATCCATGTGATTATGCTTTTCTAATATCCAAGTGAATATAAGTGATCGATATGTTTTTCCGACCTGCCGTTTCATCAAAATCCTTGATCATGTCAATTATATCATGGTCAATAAATTGCGCCTTGGCACCATCTATTATCACTTCGGAATTTTTAGGCAAGTTCCTTAGTTGTTGACGAAGGGCAGCTTTGTTAAGAAATGAAACATCCTTATTAAATCGGAACAAATAGTGATTATCCTTCTGCACTACAGTAAAGGCTTTTTTATAATTGCTGAACAATACGAACAACAAACCAATAAAAATACCGATGAGAATACCAATTAGAAGGTCCGTAAATACTATAGCTACAATGGTAATAATAAAGGGTAAAAACTGATCTTTCCCCTGCGCCCACATAGAACGGAAAAGGTCAACATTAGCCAACTTATAACCTATTACCAATAGAATGGCAGCTAGGCTGGCCAGAGGTATTAAATTAAGTACGCTAGGTATTAGCGCCACCGTGCCCAACAAGAACACCCCATGAACAATGGCCGACAATCGCGTTTTACCTCCACTAAACACATTGGTAGAGGAGCGGACAATAACCGATGTAACAGGTATGCCCCCAATAAGGCCCGAAATGGTATTACCTATACCCTGGGCACGGAGTTCCTTGTTCATGTCGGAATTGCGCTTTTGAGGGTCAATTTTGTCTACAGCTTCAATGCTAAGCAGGGTTTCAAGGCTGGCAATTATGGCAAGTGTTAAGGCCGTTAAATATACCTTGGGATGATTGAAAATATTCCAAACGCTCCAATCAGGAGTGGTGAAGTTATCAGTGAAAGAGCTGAAGCTGGTATTAAGCGGTAAGTTTACCAGATGTTTTGCTTCGGCTGTTAAATAAAGTTCTGGGAGATAATTGAGGAAGAGTTGATTTAGCCCAGCTCCTACAAATATGACCAATAAAGGGCCTGGCACACTGCCTATCTTTGTGTTCTTTATGAAGTCCGATTGCCAGATCAAAAGAATAGCTAAGCATACTATGGAAATAATTACCGCCCCATAGCTCATTGTTTGGATGGCTATAATTATCTCGGTAAAAGTATTTTCCTTATCGGCAGCCCATTGGAAGAAATCAAGATCACCTTCAAAATCGACATCCCTACCAAGCGCATGGGGAATTTGCTTTAAGAAGATAACTATACCTATTCCAGCAAGCATACCTTTGATCACACTGTTTGGAAAAAAACTAGCAATGGCCCCCGCCTTTACTATACCCAATACCAACTGGATGATACCTGATATTACTACTGCAAAAAGGAAAGCCTCGAAGCCAAGGTCTTGAACGGCTGCGAACACAATAGCAGCTAAACCAGCAGCAGGTCCACTAACACTTAGTTCAGAACCAGAGATGGGGCCAATTATCAACCCACCAATAATGCCTGCAATGATGCCCGAAAATATTGGCGCACCAGATGCTAAGGCAATACCCATGCAGAGTGGAAGAGCCACTAAAAAAACTACCAAGCCAGCAGGTATGTCGTATTTGGCGTCTTTAAATGATATCACAAATGGTAATGATTGTTCGGTTAGTTGTTAGGGTGATGCCCAGTAAATATAAGCAACATCAACATACAAAATGAGATACAGTAACGTTCAACGGTTAACCCTATTTTATAGTTCGCTGAAAGTTTAGTAACGCTGAGTTTTTAAACATTATGGAATTTACTATATCTTTTCACTAAAATTATAGTCCTAAAATATAGCCCAATATCATGGAAATTAACACACAAATACAAGAGTTGGAAAAAGAGCTTAGCGAAAAGAAAAAGGCCTTAGCAGAGTTACGCCGAAAAGCTAACCCTAAGGAGATAGCTAATTATGGCTTTTTAGATTTTGATGGAAAAGAAGTGAAACTACATGAGTTGTTTGGTGACAAAAGGGAAATGCTATTGGCATTTAATATGGGTAAAGGGTGTCGCTATTGTACTCTGTGGGCCGATGGTTTTGTTGGATTAAGTGGTCATTTAAGTGATAGAGCGGCATTTGTAGTGGTTTCACCAGATGCTCCTGAGGTGCAGCAAGAATTTTATAACAGTAGAAATTGGAATTTTCCAATGTATAGTCGCAAGAATAACACCATTGCTGCCGACCTAAAAATGCAGAGTGAAGATGGTAAGGCTTGGCCTGGCATTGTTGCCCTTAGCTTAACTGACGATGGTCGAATACTTATGCATTCATCTACTTATTTCGGTCCAGGAGATAATTATTCCATAATGTGGGATATGATGGATCTGCTGCCAGAAGGCTGGGCAAAATGGCAACCACAATATAGCTACAGCTAGTTTAGTTCAATATTTTCTACCTCGCCTATTTTATCTATCTCTAGAATTATTTGTCCTTCTTCATCTGTATAAAATGGGCGGGTAAATTTTCTACCCCATTCTACTTCATTCGCCTTGTACGAATTTCTAGAATGAACGAACTGGCTAAAGCTATCATCAAACCCCTTTATTAATATCAGCACTTCTGCATCGCAAGCATTGAATTTTTCCTCGGTCATGTCAATCAATGGGCTCTTTTCATCTATAACGTGTACAATGGTCCAGTTAAGTGGGAAGAACTTGATGCGTGGTGTTTCTAGTGGAAGGTTGTAGTACTTTCTGTTTTGTGTAGCAGCATCGTGGGTCATAAGAAGAATGCTTGCCTCCATATCCATCAATACATTTTTGCGCTGGTTTACTATCCTAAATTCAAAGGCTTTACGTCCATCGTCAAGCCTTGTAACTATTGCTTTTTCGCTAAATAATATTCTGGCTGATGGGCGAGAAAATCGTCCGTATAATAATCCTGTAGCAAATGCAAAACCTAACAAACCTACCATAGCCTCAAAAGAAGCAATAACATTAGCGGCAAAACCAATTGGATTAATAGCTCCATAGCCTACTGTGGTAAATGTTTGTGTGCTAAAGAAAAAGGCATAGGCTAAGTCAGCTCCAAAACCTTCGCTAGGCATACCACTTAGTTGTTCAATACCAATGACTAGGTAAAGTAGGGCAAATAGAAAATTCAATAGTATATAGAATGCCATCACAATACCGAAAAACCCTAACCAGGACATACTTATCAATTCTTGATAGATATGCCTTGCTTGAAAAGCGTTACCCACGCGGGTAACATTGAACGAACCATCTTTATTAATAACCCGCTTGGTTCTGCTGCCATACTTGGCACCCGCACCTGGGTCTCTGGTTTCTTTATACATAGGGCTAAAATAAGACGTTGTGTATTGTTAGCGTAATTTTTGAAGATTCGGTTCCACGGGCCAAAATTATTTTATCCGTGGATATGGCAACTATTCCATTGTAGTTTTCGTCTTTTAAAAGTGAGTATGTAGGCCTCATCTCTACACAAAAAATAGTAGTTGGTAAACTGCTTGCTGATATTATTATAGGAGTGTTATTTTTAATTCGAAGATATAAACCTTGCCGTATGATAAGATCATTATTTTTGCTGTGCTCTAGTTTATTCTGCATCCATTCTCATGCAACCCATGGTATAGCTGGGTACATTACTTATAAGTGGATCAGTGGTTATACCTATGAGGTCACTATACATACCTATACACTGGATAATGCTGCTGATAGAGATAGTATGTCTATTGATCTTGGTGATAATACTTCGCCACTATCAGTTGCTCGTAATAATGGGGCTCTACTTCCTAATGGTGTAGGTCAAGGTGAACTTTTAGGAATTAACAACATAAAGTATAGTGAATACTCTACTTTTCATAATTACCCAAGGTCGGGATTTTACACTATTTCAGTTCTAGCTCAAAATAGAGTTGGTTCAGTAGTGAATTTTGGTAATGGCCAATCGGCTAATGTCCCATTTTATGTTGAAACAGAAATAAGTGTTCAAGATACGACTACGAACACCCCTAATAACTCTGTGCAGTTCTTTAATGCCCCTTTATTCATCATTACCCGGAATGATACCTCTAGTTATGATATTGCTATGTTTGATAGTGATGGTGATAGCCTAGTTGCGGAACTAGTTACACCTTTAAGAGGAGAGGGGCTGCAAGTGCCAAGCTACATTCTTCCTGACCAGATCTCTCCAGGACCTAGCAATGTATTTACTTTAAATAGCACTTCTGGAACTGTTGAATGGTCTGTACCCCAAGAACAAGGAGTGTATACTGTAGCAGTTAAAGTAAGTGAGTATAGAAAGGGTTGCTATGTAGGTTCTGTAATACTCGACTATCAAGTAACAGTTGCCGCCCCTATCAACTCAAAAGGGCAACTGTTAAGTTCGGCCATTACTACCTCGCTTAGTGCTAATATTGGTGACACTATCACCATTCAAGAACGTCTTCTCAAAATTCCTCCTTTCTCATTAAATGGAGTTAACAGGTTTGAATTAGAAGTAAATAGCCCCCTATTGGATCAGCCTAGTGCTAGTTATGTGGTAGTTACTTTAGGTGATACTATTGTAGGGACATTTCAATTAGTAGTAAATGCAGATCTATCAAGGAATAATGCCTACCCTATTACCTTTAGAGCGCTTACCAATGTAGGTTCTGCAGGGCTTTCTAATACAACGCAGGAAGACAGATCTTACCGTTTACTGATAAATGGTGGTGCACCCTTGCCAAGCGAACCATGTTTACAAAAGGTGACAGCAATAAAGGAGACCGCTATAGTTGGAAATGCTATTGCTATGTATCCGAATCCAGTTGTTGGAGAAACTATTTATTTCAAGGGGCTACCTGATGGAACATTTACTGTAGAAATGTATAACGTAAGTGGTAAAAGACTACTTATTAACGTATTAGTGCAGAATAGGGGAGTAAATATTTCAAAGCTTTCTAGGGGCCTATATCACTACAGTATTTATGATGCTGAGAGAGTTGTGAGTTCAGGTTCCTTTATTAGGTAACATAAAAAAAGCCCACTTCCGGTTACAGAAGCAGGCCCCAAATTACAGCGACTTGAATTCGCTTAATCTACATTGTCATGTAGAAATGAATTGTTCTTTTTGATACCAGTACCCGTTTCTTCATCCTCATCATTAGATAAAGAAAAGCGAGACATTGGCTGCTCCGAAGAGTGCTCCGTTCCGGCTAATTGAATGTTACGGCGTTTGAAGGCTGGCTCATTCTCTAGTTCGGTTAAGCTATTCGGGTTGTTCAATTTCAAGCTAAGGTTACGAAGGCGTTTAGTACGTTCGTTATTTTGCTCCTCAGGATCTTTTATTGATTCTACAGGTGCTTGCCTAACAGGTTCAGGCGCTTTAGTTTCCGTTGCTTTAGCTCGAGGCGTAGTAACAATTTTGAAACCAACTCCGGGAACGTATTTCAACTCCTTGTCGGCATCATCTTCCTCTTCTGCTTCAGCACTCGCCTCAACTGGTGTGGTTGCTTCCACTGGAGTTACTACTTCCTCTACGGGCGTAACTGCTTCGGCGGTCATTTCATTTTCCAGCTGTTGCGTATGAATTTTAAATTCCTCTTCCTGCTGAGTGGTTTCAGTTACTTCTGTTTTGGTTTCTTCTTCCAGATCCAATGTGAATCGTACTGGTTCTGAAACCTTAACTTCCTCTACTACTGGTTTTACTTCTTCCACCTTTGGCGTTTCCATTACTGGTGGAGGTGTTGGAGTAACTGCAGGTGCTGTACTTACATTTCCTAGGCTATGAACCACGCGGTCGTTAGCCATCATTTTCTGCTCGCCAGTGCGGCCCTCAAATCCTGTGGCGATAACTGTTACCATTATCTTGTCGCCAAGGCTATCGTCGTCACAAGTACCGAATATCACATCGGTCTCGTAGCCAGCGGCTTCTTGAACGTATTCGTGTATCTCGGTGATCTCGTCTATCAATATCTGGTCTGTACCAGAACTGATGTTCAATAGTATTTTTTGTGCTCCTGCTATGTTATTATCATTCAATAGTGGAGAGTTCAATGCGCCTTGAATGGCTTTTTGAGCTCTGTTCTCACCATCGGCAGTTGCTGAGCCCATGATAGATACACCGCTGTTCTTCATTACATATTCCACATCGGCAAAATCGACGTTTATCTGACCAGCTACGGTGATTATCTCAGAGATACTCTTGGCAGCTATGGTCAAAATATCATCGGCACGTCCGAATGCATCGGAGCGGGTAAGGTTACCGTATATTTCGCGGATCTTATCGTTGGAGATAACTATTAAGCTATCTACATTGCGGCGCATTTCCTCAATACCCTCGTCGGCTTGTTTCACCTTGCGGCGACCTTCAAAGAAGAATGGAGTGGATACGATACCTACGGTAAGTATGCCCATTTCTTTAGCCAACTTGGCTACTACGGGTGCACCACCAGTACCTGTACCACCACCCATACCAGCAGTGATGAATACCATTTTAGTGTTCTTCTCTAAGATAGCCTTAAGCTCTTCTAGCGATTCCTCGGTAGCTAGCTTACCTACTTCAGGGTTTGAACCTGCACCTAGTCCTTCTGTAAGGTCTGGTCCTAGCTGTATCTTGTTAGGTATAGAGCTCATGTCCAAGGCTTGACCATCCGTATTGGAGATCACGAAGTTAACTCCGCGGATACCTTGCTCAAACATGTGGTTTACGGCATTGCTACCGCCACCGCCTACGCCTATTACTTTAATTATTGATGATTGTTCTTTGGGCAGATCGAATTGCATATCGTTCTAGTTTTTGATCTGTTTCTTAAAAGTCGTTCTCTATATCTTCTGATAGCCAGTCTTTTCCCTTTTGGAAAAGGCTATCCCACCATTTTTTTCCATCGCCAGCACCAGCAGCTACTCCAACTTTCTGGCGTGAGCCTTCCGTTACAGGACTTGCCTGATGCACCGCATCTTCATGGCCTTTCAGCAACAAGCCGATACTTGTAGCATACATTGGGTGCTTGATGTCTTCACTAAAGCCTTTGCTTAAGTGCTCCGTTGGGTAACCAATGCGAGCATCCAATCCTGTGATGTATTCTACTAATTGAACCAAGTGCTTCAATTGCGAACCTCCACCTGTTAATACCACTCCGCCAATAAGCTTTCGCTCAAAGCCAGAGCTTTTTATTTCGAAGTGAACTTGCTCTAGTATCTCTTCCATACGGGCTTGGATGATGTGCGCCAAGTTCTTAATGGAGATCTCTTTCGGCTCACGACCACGAAGACCTGGAATTGATACTATTTCGTTTTCTTGTGTTTCAACGGCAAATGCCGAACCGAAGCGAACCTTTAATTGCTCTGCTTGATTTTTCATGATCAAACAGCCTTCCTTTATGTCTTCCGTAATTATATTTCCGCCAAATGGAATTACTGCTGTGTGGCGAATGATACCGTCTTGGAAAATAGCTACATCCGTAGTACCACCACCTATATCTACCAGTACTACTCCTGCTTCTTTTTCTTCATCGCTTAATACGGCAGAAGAAGATGCAAGTGGCTCTAATACTAAATCAGCAACACCCAAGCCAGTTTTTTCAACGCACTTGTTGATGTTCTGCGCAGCAGTTATTTGACCTGTAATGATATGGAAGTTCGCCTCTAAGCGAATTCCAGACATGCCGATAGGGTCTTTAATTCCTTGCTCGCTATCTACAATGTATTCTTGTGGAAGTACATGGATAATGCGATCACCTGGTGGAAGCACTAACTTGTGCATATCGCCAATTAGGCGTTGTATATCGTTGCGGTCTATCTCATCTTCGAAACGTTCGCGGGTTAAAATACCACGATGCTGTAGGCTCTTAATATGCTGACCAGCTATACCTACGTATACCTTTTCAGCCTCAATGCCTGCCTTAGCTTCACATTCGGAGATGGCTTGGTCGATAGCTTGAACCGTTTTGTCGATGTTGGCTACTACACCACGCATCACACCGAACGATTCGGCTTTACCCATGCCCAATACTTCTACCTTGCCGTACTCGTTTATGCGTCCTGCAACGGCGCATATTTTGGTGGTACCTATGTCTAGGGCTACTATTATGTCGTTCTGGTCCATAACTTATCGTTTAGTGCATATAATTTGGTCATCGTACTTTACATTCACCAGCTTAAAGGTGCTTTCCTCTTCTGCGGCTAACACTTCTTTGTAGAAGATCATTAACCGTTTGAATTTATCGGTAAGCTCTTCGGCTTTTCCCAGCAGCACGATATGGTCTCCTAATTTGGGGACCAATTCAAACTCCTGATCTTCATTTATATATACCTGTTCAAACTGGGCTTGCCAGAAAGGATCAGCATACATAAAATTCGTTAAGCCTATTAAGCTGGTATTTAAAGAACTATCGTTTTCGCCTATAGAACCAGTAGCAACTGGTACACGGGCGGTAAACTTCTCCGAAAGTGGCATCTTTTCTCCGTTTTCGTCGAGGTAGTAGCTAACACCTTTGCTGTTAATAATCCGCAGCAGTGGAGCTTTCTGTGTAATATCGATGTGAACTTCACCCCCATCAGTGAAATAAACCTCTGCTCTTTCGGTAAATGGATTCACTTCCAAGGTATCTTCTAGAACAGACAGGTCGAGTTCTGAAAGTCTTTTAGTTGCTAGGCTATCGCCATAAAGGGCATTGAACATGTCGCTTACTTCCTCTTCTTCCACAAAGAACAGTCCTCGGTGGTCGTCAATACCTACCACCAATTCTGTATAGGTAGCAATACGATGTTTGTGAATAGCCGCACCTACCAATACCATAAAACCTGCTGCTCCCAATACCCAAGCGGATATGGTTAAGGTTTTATTCAGTATGTTCTTCCACTTACTCATGAGTTGGCGGTGGTTTTACGGCTTTCTAATAAATTCTTTATTGGCTGCACTAGCTTATCAATATCCCCTGCTCCTATAGTTAGTAGCACCTCGGTATCGCGGTCGCTTAACCAGCCTAGTAATTCGTCTTTATGTAGTTGGTATTTCTTGTCGTGGTCTATTTTATCAATGATGAGTTGGGCGGTTACCCCTTCAATTGGCAATTCGCGGGCGGGATAAATATCTAACACCATTACTTCATCAGCCATGCTTAGGCTCTCCCCAAATCCATCTGCCAGATCTTGCGTTCTGGAAAAAAGATGAGGTTGAAAAATGGCAGTTATCTTTTTGTGCGGGTATAATGCCTTTACAGAACTTACAAATGCACGTATTTCTTCTGGGTGATGCGCATAATCGTCAATAAAAACTTGATCGGGCGTATTCACTAGATATTCAAAACGGCGCTTGATGCCTTTAAAGTCTTTAATCGCTGCTTCTATTTTTTCATCAGGAATATCTAAAGAGCGGCACACGGCTATTGCTGCTAGGGCATTCTCTATATTATGATAGCCTGGTACGTTTAGATCGAAAATGCTATCCTCGTATTTGGCTTTCACCAAGAATGTGCCTACAGGACTTTCCGTTATCCCTATTAGATCGGCATTGTTATTTACCAAGCTATAGGTAACCTGATTCTGGTCAGCTAAATGTGGAAGGATAGAGATCTCAGACTGTAACACCAGTAACCCACCATCTTTTAGTTTTTGAGCGAACTCAATGTAGGCTGCTTCAATGTTCTCTCTGCTTCCGTATATATCTAAGTGGTCGGTATCTACCGTGGTTATTACAGCGATGTCTGGACTTAGTTTGTGGAAAGAGCGATCGAATTCATCGGCTTCAATAACTACGATATCCTTACCTGCTTGGTATATGAAATTGGTATTGTAGTTAGATAATATGCCACCTACAAAAGCTCTGCAACCAAAACCGCTGTGCTTTAGGATGTGAGCGATCATTGCAGTAACGGTAGTTTTACCATGTGAGCCTGCAACCGCTATAGTGAATGTACTGGCTGAGATCTGTTGTAAGATCTCGCTTCGCTTCATTACGATATAATCGTTCTGTTGGAAGTGGTTGAGTTGCTTGTGTCCTTTTGGAATGGCGGGGGTATAGATAACCAAGTCTACGCCTTCAGGAATATTTTCTAGCTCATCTACAAAATGGATGCTTGCACCTTCAGCAACCAGTTGATCGGTTAAAGGTGTGCGCGCACGATCGTAGCCAACTACGGTTTTACCTTCGGCCATAAAATACCTAGCCAAGGCACTCATACCTATACCACCGATGCCGATGAAAAAGATGCTATTTAGGTTGGCACTACTCATTTCTTGGCTAGTTGTAGTACCTCGTTAGCAATTCGTTCGGCGGCATTGGGAATACCCATGCCTTTTATATTCTTGGCTAGTTCATCACTTTCCGCATCATCATTCAGTAAGCGAATGGCTGTGGGTACTAGCTCTGTTTGTGCGAAGCTGTCTTTTATAAGTATGGCGGCCTGTTTCTCCACTAAAGCAAGCGCGTTCTTCGTCTGGTGATCTTCGGACACGTTGGGTGATGGAACCAGTATTACTGGTTTGCCCACACAAGCTAATTCTGCAATAGATAAAGCGCCAGCGCGAGAAATAATAATATCCGCCGCCGCATAGGCCAATTCCATTTCTTTAATGAATGGCATGATCTTTACGTTTTCCCGTTCTGGTACTAGGCCAGCGATGGTATCGTAATACACCTTACCTGTTTGCCATATCAATTGGATGCCGTTACCCAGCATATCCACTTTTTCTAGTAGACTATCATTTATAGTTCTTGCACCAAGACTTCCGCCAATGGATAAAATGGTAGGCTTCTTCTCTTCTAACCCGAAATGCTTGATGCCTTCGGAACGAGTAGCTTTCATTTGGGCGATGTTCTCGCGAACGGGGTTGCCTGTTATAATAACGCGTTCCTTAGGGAAGAATTTCTCCATTCCTTCATAAGCCACGCAGAAGCGTTTGGCTTTTTGGGCCATTAGTTTGTTAGTGATTC
This sequence comes from uncultured Chitinophagaceae bacterium, assembly GCA_964352775.1. Taxonomy (GTDB): domain Bacteria; phylum Bacteroidota; class Bacteroidia; order Chitinophagales; family CAIOSU01; genus CAYGTK01. The sequence continues at coordinate 10,738 of CAYGTK010000030.1, read as the reverse complement.
CTGCGAAGGAGTTCTGCTCCTGTACTAAAACAGGGATGCCTTTTTTATCGGCCATGTACATGGTAGGTCCGCTAGCGTAACCGCCTACACCAACCACTACATCGGGTTTGAATTTATTGATGATACCGCCTGCCTTCCAAAGACTAGACAGCACTTTAAAGGGAAGCGAGATGTTCTTCCACATGGCTTGACGTTGGAATCCGCTGATCCAAAGGCCTTCTATTTCGTAACCCGCTTCGGGTACTTTTTGCATTTCTAATCTACCCTCAGCACCTACGAAGAATACCTCAATAGCACTATCTATAGCTTTTAGCGCATTGGCTATTGCTATGGCGGGGAATACATGCCCCCCAGTACCACCACCGCTTATGAGTACGCGACTAGCCACGAGCCATTGCCATTTTAGGTTTACGTTTAGATGCTTTCTTCGGAGCAGTTTCTTCTACTGTTCTGCTTACACTTAATATGATGCCAACAGAAATACTGGTGAAGAACAATGATGTTCCGCCCATGCTTACCATTGGTAACGTAAGACCCGTTACAGGTAATAAGTTGACCGACACACCCATGTGAATGAAGGCTTGAATGACCAAGCTTAGGCTTAGCCCAGCAGCCAATAATGCCCCGAATGCCTTGGGGCTTTTCATCACAATGTTGATGGATCGAAATAAGAATAAGAGGTAGAGGAGCACTAAGAATGAACCACCTATTAGTCCATATTCCTCGATAATAATAGCGTAGATAAAATCGGAGTATGGGTGAGGTAGAAAGTTGCGCTGGGTGCTGTTACCCGGTCCCATTCCTAATATTCCACCTTTCGCGATAGCAATTTTTGATTGTGCCACTTGATAAGACTCCGCACCAGCTTCATCGCCAGAGAAGGCTTCGATACGGGCTTTCCATGTAGCCATACGCCCCATTCCTTTTAAGGAATCCTCGGGCATTATTTTTAAGAAAGAGATGAATAGGAATGCAGCTAATAAACTGGCTCCCATGAGTCCAAGAATATGCTTTAGATCTACACGACCTAAGAACATTAAAATTAGACTGGTACCGAATAGCACAACCGCCGTAGAAAGGTCGGCCGGAGCTATTAGCGCGCAGACTAAAAACACGGGAAGTAGGATAGGAACAAAGGCCCCTTGGAAATCCTTGATGTTCCCTTGCTTGATAGACAATACCCTTGCCAAGAACATGATGAGCGCTAGTTTAGCAAGATCGGAGGTTTGGAAAGAGATGTTAATTACGGGTAAGGTTATCCAACGCTTGGCCTGATTGATGTCCGAACCAAAGAACAAGGTGTAGGCCAGTAGCGGGATGGACACGATAAGCAGTATTTGCGCTGCCTTAGCGTAATACTGGTAGGGAACACGGTGTGCCGCATACATCAGCCCCAATCCGAAGATCATAAGGGCGATGTGTTTGATGAGGTAATACTCCGTGTTGCCTTCGTGATATTTGAATGCAAGTGTACCAGTAGAACTATAGACTGCCAAAACAGAAAATAGCGACAGCACGAACACGATCATCCAAATGACCTTGTCGCCCTGCAGCTTTTCCAATATGTTCTTACCGATATCCACTTGTATCTATTATAGGTCTCTTACCGCTAGTTTGAATTGATTACCACGATCTTCGTAATTCTCAAAAAGATCGAAGCTTGCGCATGCTGGCGAAAGCAAAACAGCATCACCTTTATCAGCAAGATGCTTGGCCATTTGTACCGCTTCAGCAGCCGTTTGGGTGTTTACCATCAAGTCTACTTGACGACGGAAGGCTTGGTGAATGTTCAGGTTGTCTTTACCCAAGCAAACAATGGCTTTCACTTTATTGCGTACTAGATTTTCAAGAACGGTATAGTCGTTGCCTTTATCTACTCCACCTGCGATCCATATCACGGGTTTATCCATCGTTTCTAAGGCGTACCATGTGGAGTTCACGTTGGTTGCTTTAGAGTCGTTGATGTAGTCTACAGCACCAATGGTAGCAACATGCTCCAAGCGGTGTTCTAGGGTATTAAAGTGGGTTAGGCTTTCTCTTACAACATCTTTTCTAATGTCGAAGATACGTGCAGCAATACCTGCCGCAAGCGAGTTGTACACGTTATGTGTACCCTTAATGGCGATCTGGTTCAATGGCATCTCAAATTGTGCTTTATGGTCTATGTATAGGTTTTCATTCTCAGTATAGCCCACGCATCCCTTTTGGTAGGTGATACCAAATGGCATTTGTGTGGCTGGTATATTGTAGTCGAGCAGCATTTCGCTGGTCATGTCGTCGTCGGCACCGTAAATGAAGAAGTCGGAACTGTCTTGATTTTCGGTGATTCGATATTTCGCTTTAGCGTAATCGCGGAAATCGTTGTTGTAGCGATCGAGGTGATCTGGAGTGATATTCAATATCACAGCCACCTTTGGCTTGAAGGTTTTGATATTATCTAGCTGGAAGCTGCTAACTTCCAGTATGTAGTGATCATAGTTATCCTCAGCGACCGACCAAGCGAAGCTTTTGCCGATGTTGCCTGCTAAGCCAACGTTGTAGCCTGCTCTTTTGAAAATATCGTAGGTTATGCTAGTGGTAGTTGTTTTACCATTGCTACCCGTAATAGCTATCAACTCGGCATTGGTGTAACGACTGGCAAATTCTATCTCAGAGATAACTGGGATATTCTTTTTGTTTAGTTCTATCACTAACTCAACCGTGTTGGGTATACCTGGGCTTTTGACCACTTCATCAGCAGCAAGTATTACTCCAGCCGTGTGCTTACCTAATTCCCAAGGAATGCGCTGAGAAATCAAATCGGCTTTGTATTCCATCTTAATCTCGCCCACATCAGATACGAATACCTCGTAACCTTGCTTTTGAGCAAGTATGGCCGCGCCAACACCGCTTTCGCCCCCACCTAATACTATGACCTTCTTCTGGCTCATCTTATTTTGAGGGTTACAATGGTGAATATTGCGAGTAGGATACCGACGATCCAAAAGCGAGAAACGATCTTGCTTTCGTGCATGCCCAACTTCTGATAATGGTGGTGCAGCGGTGCCATAAGGAATACACGACGACCCTCTCCAAATTTCTTCTTGGTGTATTTGAAGTAGCCTACTTGTATCATTACCGATAGGTTCTCTGCTAAGAACACGCCGCATAGAATAGGAATGAGTAATTCCTTGCGTAGTATGATAGCTAATGCAGCGATGATACCACCGATGGCAAGGCTTCCTGTATCGCCCATAAATACTTGGGCAGGGAAACTATTGTACCAAAGGAAACCAATGCATGCCCCAATGAATGCAGCACAGTAGATCACCAACTCACCTGTAAGCGGGATGTACATGATATTGAGGTAGTCGGAGAAGATGATGCTACCAGATACGTATGCAAATACGGCCAGCGTGATCATCATGATTGCGGACGTTCCTGTGGCTAATCCATCTATCCCATCCGTCATGTTAGCCCCGTTGGAAACGGCGGTTACAATGAAGATGACAACAGGGATGAAGATCAACCAAGCCCACTGGTGTTTGCTATCGCCCATGAACCAAAGTGCGTTGGCGTAGTTGAATTCGTTGCCTTTTACGAATGGAATGGTAGTGATCAATTTTTTAGAATTGATGTACATCCCATCTTCCATTTCAAAGGCCTTGCCCTGGTCAATGTCAGATTGCGTAACAACCACTCCTTGTGGTAATTTTTCACGAACCACAACATCCGGGCTGAAGTAAAGTACTGCGCCAACTATTAATCCAAGACCTATCTGCCCGATAACTTTGAACTTACCCGCTAAGCCTGCTTTATTCTTTTTGAAGACTTTTATGTAGTCATCTAAAAAGCCGATAAAGCCCATCCAAACCGTTACCAGTAGCATGAGTTGGACATATACATTACCTAAATCGGCGAAGAGTAGTGTTGGGATGATGATGGCGGCTAGTATTAACAAACCACCCATAGTAGGCGTGCCTTCTTTTTCTTTTTGACCAGCTAGGCCTAAGTCACGGATAGTTTCCCCAACCTGAAGGTTATGGAGCATACGAATGATGCGACCACCGAAAATAAGTGAGATGATCAACGAGGTGATTATAGCAAATGCCGCCCTAAAGGTGATGAACTGGAACAATGATGCTCCAGGTAGGTCGTAGGCCTCTTCCAAATATGCGAATAGGTAGTATAACATTACTTATCCAAGGCTTTTAGGGTGTCATGTAATAGTTGCTTATCGTCGAAGGGATGCTTTACCCCTGCTATATCTTGGTACTTCTCGTGGCCTTTTCCAGCCAATAGAATGATGTCGTTAGTTTGTGCCATTGCACTTGCCGTGCGGATGGCTTCTTTGCGGTTTTCGATAGTGAGCACCTTTCTTGCCAAATCAGGCGTAATTCCAGCTTGCATATCGGCTAGGATGGCATCAGGTTTTTCACTGCGCGGATTATCAGAAGTAAGTACCACTTGATCGCTTAGTTCAGCAGCTATACGAGCCATTACTGGGCGCTTTGCTTTATCGCGATCGCCACCGCAACCTACTATGGTTATCAGTTTCTCGTTTCCTCCACGAATGGCGGTTATGGTGGAAAGTACTTTCTTCAAAGCATCTGGCGTGTGAGCGTAATCTACTATCCCTACTATTCTTTCCTTCGGAGAGATGTAATGGTCGAAGCGGCCTTCGGCTGTATCTAGATTGCTTAGCGCGACAAGTACTGTTTCCTTTGGTTCTCCCAAAAGTGTTGCTGCGCCGTAGGCACATAGTAGGTTGGAAGCATTAAAGTCGCCGATTAGCTTTACGTGTAGCTCTGCTCCATCCAATATCAATTGAAGACCTGTGAAGGAGTTGTCTAATATCTTGGCGTTGATGTCGCCGATGCCTTTTAGGCTGTAGTAACTTTTCTTGGCCTTGGTGTTCTGTAACATCACAGGTCCGCGCTTATCATCTACATTGCTTAGCGCGAATGCTGTGGATGGAAGTCCATCGAATAATTTCTTTTTCGCCTTGATGTAAGCATCAAAGGTTTCGTGATAATCCAGATGGTCGTGAGAGATATTGGTGAATATCGCTCCAGCGAATTGCAGTCCTGCTACGCGATCTTGATCAAGTGCGTGAGAGCTTACTTCCATGAAACACATATCGCAGTCTTCTGCTACCATACGAGCCAATAAGGCTTGTAATTGGATAGCATCAGGCGTAGTGTGTGTAGCTGGAAGAATTGTTCCGTCTATCTTATTCTCTACGGTAGATAGTAATCCTGTTTTATAGCCTAGGTCGGTGTATAGATCGTATAATAATGTGGCTACAGTAGTTTTACCATTTGTGCCTGTAACGCCTACTACTTTCAATTTTTCAGAAGGATTATCGTAGAAGTTAGAGGCCATGATACCGAGTGCTGCCGAGCTTATAGCTACTTGTACGTAAGTAACACCTACTTTTCTTTCTGTAGGAAGTTTTTCAGCTACTATAGCTGTTGCGCCTAAATCGAGGGCTTTATTGATGTAATCATGACCGTCCACCTGAGTACCTGGCACAGCTACAAATACCGAACCTTCGCTCACCTTGCGGGAGTCGAATGCGATGGACTTCACGGTGATATCCGTTAGTCCATGCACCTCTATGAGGTTCACTTGGTATAATATGTCGCTTAACTGCTTCATTAGCTTAGGGTGAGTACTATTTCTCGTCCGTCAGTTGATCTGGTTCCAGGAATTACGGATTGCATCACTACTTTTCCACGGCCTTTTACCACCACTTTTAACCCTTCATTTTCTAGTAAATAGATAGCATCGCGCAAACCCATTCCACGTACATCGGGAATTACTCCTTTCGCCATTTCGCGACCCGATAGTTTTGGTTGGCTTTCACCCGTGCTGCACTTCACCCAATCCATATCAGGCACCGACTGCATTTCCATTCCAAGCGAAGCGTATATCGCTTTTACATCAGACTGATATCCAGACTTGGAAGAAGGCATAGTAGTAGCAAGGGCATCGTGACTGATATTGTCATGCAATGGAATTGCGCTGGCGTAAACCTTATCGGCTATCTCGCGGAAAACTGGACCAGCTACCCAACCACCATAATAGATGCCCGACTTCGGCGAGTTGACGATAACGATGCAAGAGTACTGCGGATCGTCAGCAGGAAAATAGCCAGCGAAAGAGGCTTGGTAAACTTTTTGGTAACGGCCTGCCATAGCGATCTGTGCCGTACCCGTTTTGCCAGCTATTTTGTAGTTGGCTGACTTTAAGTTCTTGGCAGTTCCTCTTTCTACAACACCTTCTAGTAGCGGTCGTATTTTATCGAGTGTGCTTTGTGAGCAGATCGATTCCTTTAAAACTTCTGGCTCAATAGTTTCTGTTACCTCGCCGTATTCGCGGATGGCTTTTACCAGATAAGGCTTCATCATTTTACCATTGTTGGCAATGGCGTTGTAGAAGGCAAGTTGTTGTAATGGCGTGATGGTTAACTCGTAACCCACTGACATCCACGGAAGAGATACCCCACTCCATGTGTTATCGTCTGCATCTTTAATTAGTGGAGAAGGTTCTCCTTTTATCTCAATACCAGTTTTCTGATCTAAGCCCATCGCCTTTAGGTGGTCGATGTATTGTTGTGGCTTGTTGAGGTAGTTATCATTGATTAACCTTGAGATACCTACGTTAGAAGAGATCTCGAAAGCCATTTGAGCAGTTACGTTCCGATAGTCGTGTTTATCAGAATCGCGCATGGTTTTGTCGTAGTACTTGGTTCGCCCGTTCTCTAGATCTACGCTATCATTCACACTAACTAGATTATCCTCAAAAAGGGCGATCATGGATGCCGTTTTCAGAGTTGATCCTGGCTCGGTTGCCTCCCCTACTGCATAATTGTATGATTCCCAGTATTCATCATTTTTGGTCTTCCCAAGGTTGGCTATGGCTTTTATCTGACCCGTGGCTACTTCCATTACAATGGCAGTTCCATGATCAGCCTTGTGCTTTTTTAGGGCTTTTAGTAGAGCGTTTTCTGTTACATCTTGCAGATTGATGTCAATAGTAGTAATGATGTCTTTTCCGTGAACGGAGCTTATCTCTTCTTCATCATTTACTGGGACCCAAGTGCCGCCAGCGATGCGTTGCATTAGGCGTTTTCCTTTCACACCTGTTAGTTCATCATCGTAAGTTCCTTCTAAACCGACTGGTTGAATATCATCGCGCACATATCCAATGGTACGGTGAGCTAACAACTTGAATGGCATTACCCGTTTGTTCTTCTGCAACACGATGATTCCACCGCGGTAACGACCCTTGCGGAATATTGGCCACGACTTGATGGTCTGTAATTCAGGGTAGGTCAATCCTTTACGGATCAATAAGTAGCGTTTTCCTCCACGGCGGGCGGATACCAGTTTTTTGTGGTATTCGTTTTTCGACTTGTCGCCGAAGAAGGTACTCATGCACAATGCGAGCGAATCACTATATTCTTCAAAAAGCTTTTCCGAAACGGCAACCATATCGGCACGCACCTCGAAAAATGGAAGGGAAGTAGCTAATAGACGACCATCGGAAGAAAGCACATTTCCACGCTCAGCATCCATTGGTCGATACGATAGTGTTAGGCTATCGGCCATATCGCGATAGAAGGTACCATGCACGGTTTGTACCTGACCAGCCCTAAACAGGACAGCCCCACCGAACAATGCCATGGCAAAGAACGCTACGTATATACGTACTACTATGTCCTTCTTAATACTCACCTTTTGGTATCACTATTTTTTTGGGTGGTGCGGTTATTTCTTCTAATCCTAAGGGCTGCACAGCTGCGGCTACCTCGGTTTGTTTGCTTTTGTACATTAAGTCGCTTTTGGCGCTCATGTATTCCCAGCGGAGTTCCTTCACTTCTGCTTTTGCTCGGTCTATTTGACGAATGGTACCCTCAGAACTGTGCGTAGAATTGATGTAGATGATGGTTAAGCCAAATAAGAACATCACAAAGCCAAGGTGCCTGACCACGTTGTCTAACGTAAACCAGTTTCCCCCCAGTAGTCTGGTGAAGCTGTTTGTATTCTTATTGGATTTTTTGGTCATGCTGCGTTTTGGGTGTTATGGGGGCGGTGTTAAGTCCGTTGGGCTATTCGGAGTTTGGCACTTCGGGAGCGAGGGTTTCGCCGTAGCTCCTCTTCTGATGCCGTTATCGGTTTTTTGGTAAGCGACTTGAATGGCCTATGGAAATTGCCGTAGAAGTCTTTTTCAGGTTCGTTGCTCATTACCACTAGGCGACCATTCTCTCCAATTACTTCTGAGCATTGGGTGAGTAGATCTTCCAAGGCGCCCATTTCGTCGTTAACAGAAATGCGGATAGCTTGGAAAACTTGCGCTAGGTATCTATTGCGCTCGCCTTTTATTGCTGGCGTAATGAGATCGATGAAGTCTTGTGTAGTATCTAGCTTAACTCCATCACGTTGATGAACGATGAGCTCAGCTAAGGTGCGAGAGTTGCGAAGCTCTCCGTATTTGGAGAAAGTGGATTGCAATTCATCCTTAGTTGCTTTCAGTAAGAATTGCTTTGCTGTCAATTCTCCCTCTTTATCCATGCGCATATCAAGGTCGCCCTCGAAACGGATAGAGAACCCACGACCGGCAGTGTCGAACTGGTGCGAAGAGACCCCAAGGTCTGCCAGCAATCCGTCTATGGGTAAAAGGTTGTACAACTTTAAATACTTTTTCAGGTGTCTGAAATTCTGTTCTATCATTATGAATCGCTCATCATCGGGGACGTTGCGCAGTGCGTCTTCGTCCTGATCGAAAGCGACCAATTTTCCGGTAGTCAATTTTTCTAGTATCGCTCGTGAGTGCCCTCCGCCACCGAAGGTTACATCCACATATATTCCGTCTTCCTTAATTGCCAGCCCCTCAATAGCTTCGTTCAGCATTACGGGGTCGTGGTAACTCATGTCGTTGGGTCGTTATCATCCATGTCGCCCATTACATCCTCGGCCAAGTCGGCGAAAGTGTCAGAGTCCATAGCCATTAGCGCCTCGTACAATTCAGGGTTCCATATTTCGATAACCGAGTTTTGGGCGGTCATTAAAACATCAGATTTCAAGTCGGCATAACCGAGCAAGTGCTTAGGCAACAAGAGGCGGTCAGTTCCATCTAATGTTACTTCGGTTGCTCCGCGATAGAAGTAGCGCATGAATGCACGTTTCTTCTTCTCGAACTTGTTCAACTTATTGACCTTGGCACTCACCTTTTCCCATTCGTGAAAAGGGTATAGCACCAAACATTTTTCCATACCACGGTTCAGTACGAACCGGCCATTATTATCCGGCTGCAACTGCTTTTTCATAGCAGTAGGCATCTTCAATCTTCCTTTCGGGTCGACTTTGCAAGAATATTCGCCTAAGAATCCGGCCATTTTCGTGGTCTATAGTTGTTATTACTTTCAAAAGTAGATAATTATTGCACATTTTACCACTTTCTACCACAGATTACCACTTAAATAGTTTTCCACATCTTTTCAAGAAACACCCTTAACCCCAATACACACAGGACTTTCAGGGCGAATTGCCTCAAAAAATGGATAGTTTTAAAAGTTTGGGTGTATAAATGAAAAAAGCCCGTAGTCACTCGACTACAGGCTTTTTATCTGTTGGTGGTAAAAAGTGGTAAGGTTTAACCCGTTATCGCTTTTATACCAGGTAATTGCTTGCCTTCGAAGAATTCGAGCATTGCTCCACCGCCAGTTGAGACATAACTCACACGAGCATTTAGGCCGAACTTATTAACAGCGGCTACCGAATCACCACCGCCTACTAGGCTGAAAGCCCCGTCTTCCGTAGCGTCAGCTACTGCATAAGCTATGGCTGCGGTACCATTTTGGAATTTCTCCATTTCGAACACGCCCATTGGCCCGTTCCAAAGGATGGTTTTTGACTTGCTGATAACCTTGGTAAAGGCTTTTACAGCTTTAGGGCCAATGTCTAAGCCCATCCAGCCTTCGGGAATCTCTTTGTTATCTTCTTCTTTCGTATTGGCTTCTGCATCAAATGCATCCGCTATTATAGAATCTTCTGGTAGATAGAGTTTTACATCATTCTGGTAACAATGGTTGAATATTTCACGCGCTAGTTCTAGTTTGTCTTCTTCTACTAACGAACTACCTACATCGTGGCCATTAGCTTTGTGAAAGGTGTAGGCCATTGCGCCTCCAATGATCAAGTTATCTACTTTACCAATAAGGTTTTGGATAATATTGATCTTGTCAGAAACTTTTGCTCCTCCTAAGATAGCCGTGAATGGACCTTCAGCTTCCTTTAATACCTTGGTGGCATTGGCTACTTCAGTATCCATTAGATAACCGAATAGCTTATGGTCAGCATCGAAATAATTAGCTACAATGGTGGTAGAGGCATGAGCGCGGTGCGCAGTACCAAAAGCGTCGTTGATGTATACATCTCCTAGCTCGGCTAGTTGTTTAGCAAAATCTTCATCGCCAGCAGTTTCTTCTTTGTAGAAGCGAGTATTCTCCAACAATAGCACATCACCATTTTGAAGACTATCTACTTTAGCTTTTACCTTTTCGCCGATAGTATCGTTGACGAATTGGGCTTCCTTTCCAATCAATTTAGATAGCGTCTCAACCAATTGTTCTGTAGAGAATTTTGCCTCTGGTCCATTTTTGGGACGACCTAGGTGGGTCATCAAGATAACTTTTCCGCCTGCTTCCACTATTTTATTGACGGTTGGTAGCGCAGCTTTAATACGGGTATTG
>CAYGTK010000029.1:0-25895 GCA_964352775.1 uncultured Chitinophagaceae bacterium | reverse complement strand
GGCGAATAGTACCTCTGGTATAGGCTTCGATCCTCGGAATATCAAAACCAGTATTTACGATAGTTTGGTGAATGAAACGCCTATTAGCGATATAGTACTGCAAACGGGCACACCTAACTTAGATATCGTTCCGGCACACCTTGACTTGGTAGGGGCAGAGATAGAATTGATAAACCACCCGAATCGCGAGCGTATTATGGGTGAGATGATAAAGGAAATAGAGAATAACTACGATTACATCATTGTTGATTGCTCTCCATCATTGGGTTTAATAACTGTGAATGCCCTAACAGCAGCAAATTCTGTTATCATTCCAGTTCAATGTGAGTATTTCGCATTAGAGGGATTAGGTAAATTACTGAACACAATTAAGATTGTTCAGAGTCGATTGAACAACGATCTACAGATAGAAGGGATTTTACTAACCATGTATGATACTCGCTTACGATTAGCTAATGAAGTAGCTAGTGAAGTGAAGCGCCACTTTTTAGATCTTACTTTCGATACTATTATTCATAGGAATACGAAATTGGGTGAGGCACCAAGCGCGGGAAAGCCTGCTATTATGTATGACGCAGAAAGTACTGGAGCTATCAACTATATGAACTTGGCTCGTGAATTACTGCAGAAGAATGATAAAACCAAAATGAAGACGGACGAGAAGATAATAGATGTAGGGCATGAGTAAGACTAAAAGAGAAGACTTAGGAAAGGGCATACGCGCTCTATTAGGAGATATTACGGAAGAGACAAATCAACAAGAATCGACGGTAAATACTGATGGACCAAAAGCCAGCCTAACTGGTGGAACGGCATTTATTTCTCTTGATGATATTGAGGTTAATCCTTTTCAGCCGCGTGCTAATTTTGATGAACAGGCTTTGAATGACCTATCGGGCTCTATCAAATTACACGGGGTTATACAACCTATTACCGTTCGGGTGTTAGAACCCGGTAAGTACCAATTGATATCAGGCGAGCGAAGATTGCGTGCCAGTAAAATGGCCGGGCAGTCGCAAATACCTGCCTATGTTCGCCAAAGTGATGACCAAGAGATGTTGGAGATCGCGCTAATTGAGAATATTCAGCGAGAAGATCTGAATGCTATTGAGATCTCGATCAACTACAAGCGATTGATGGACGAGTGTGAACTCACTCAAGAGGAACTAAGCGAGCGAGTAGGAAAGAATAGAAGTACGGTTACCAATTACTTACGTCTTCTAAAACTTCCACCAGATATTCAGAAGGGTATTAAGGAGAAGAAGTTGACCATGGGCCATGCCCGCGCTTTGATCACTATTGAGGAGTCAGAAGTACAACTGGATATTTTCAAGAGTATTCTTCGTGGCGACTTAAGCGTTCGCCAAGTAGAACAATTGATACGCAAGTATAAGTTGGGTAGAAAGCAGCAGACAAAACCTGACGCTAAGATACCTTTGGCCTATCAACGTATTCAAGATGAGTTATCGTCGCTATATAGTACTAAGGTTAGCATCAAAACGTTTAAAGGGGAAAAGGGAGAGATCACCCTAAGCTATTTTAGTGATGATGATCTTAACCGAATTTTAGACCAATTGACTGAAAAATGATAACTCTCAGGTACCTGATCCTGATCTTGTTTCTCTTTGTTAGCATTGATACCTTTGCCCAAAAAGGGACTCAACCAGATACAAGTAACCTCATTCCATCAAGTACTGGCACAGACAGCAACAGCACAAAAACTGGTTTCTGGAGGTTTAAGGGTGAGCGCCATTCACCAGGTAAGGCGGCACTATTTTCTGCTATCATTCCCGGATTAGGACAAGCTTATAATAGACGCTATTGGAAAATACCAATTGTATATGGTGGGTTAGCTACAACTGTATTCTTCGCCGTTAAGAACGGTAAAGATTGGCGGCGATTCAGTAATGCATATCGCTTGCGAATTGATGGTGATTCTACAACCATAGATGAATTTGAAGATGACAACTTTAGTGATAGCTACTTGCAGTCGCAAAAGAATTTCTTTAAGCGAAATATGGATCTTACTATCATATTGAGTGCAGTGGTTTACGCTTTACATATAATCGATGCCGCTGTAGATGCTCACTTATTTGAGTACGATATTTCTGATGATCTTACCATGCGCGTAGATCCTATATTCAACCTATCAGCAAATCGTGAACGTCGCTTCATGGGCCTTCGCATCAACCTTCGATTATGAAAGTAGCACTTATTGGTTACGGCAAAATGGGTAAAGCCATTGCCGAAGTAATAGCCGAAAACCCTGAAGATGAGGTAATACTTACAGTAGACTTGTCGGAAAAAGATGAGACTTTGGTCGAAAAGCTGAAAGTCGCAGATGTAGCTATTGAATTTACAGAACCAGGTTCAGCCTATGAGAATGTGAAAGCTTGTTTTGAAGCTGGAGTGCCCGTAGTTATAGGAACTACTGGGTGGTTGGATAAATTGGAAGAGTTAAAAGAGGTTGCTGAAAAAGAGGGGAAAGGTCTTTTCTGGGCATCTAATTTCAGTGTGGGGGTCAATTTGTTTTTTGAACTTAGTCGAACCTTAGGTAAACTGATGAAGCAAAGAGCAGAATACGACGTTAGTATACATGAGATACATCACAAAGAAAAGAAAGATGCTCCTAGCGGAACAGCAATAACATTGGCTAACGACTTGATCGATCTATTACAATATAAAGACACTTGGGTGAGCGATGCTCCTGATGCAGAAACTGAATTACCCGTGTTAAGTTATCGCGAAGATAATGTAGCTGGTACTCACCTTATTAATTTTGAGAGCGAAGTAGATAGTATTGAAATAAAACATACTGCACATAACCGACGAGGCTTTGCAGAAGGAGCTGTACAAGCTGCGCGCTTTATGGTTGGCCGTAAAGGCTATTTCTCTATGAAAGACCTACTACATCTATAAACAACTATCACTATGATATACCTTTTAATATTCGGACCACTAGTTACCTATATGATCGTATTGGCCTTTTTGGGCAATATGTATGAGAAAGCTGGTATGGCTCGGAAAGATGCTATCACTCCTGGCAAGAATATTATCAGTTTATTCAAAATGGTGGAACGTAGTCACATTTGGGCGCTTTTATTCTTCGTTCCTTATATCAACCTAATATTGATAATTTGGTTGAATACGGAGATGCTTAAAGCCTTTGGTTATAGAACCTCTAGCCAACAGGCTTTGGGTGTATTCTTCGGTTATTTTTACTTACCCTATTTGAGTACGAAGGATGCGGCCAAGCTTCGCTTTGAGGGCGTATCAGGCGGGAGTACAAAGGCTGTAGGTCGTGAGTGGTTAGACGCTGCTATATTTGCCGTAGTTGCGGCCAGTATAATTCGAAGCTTTGTAGTAGAAGCTTATACTATTCCAACACAGTCGATGGAGAAGAGTATGCTAGTGGGTGACTTCTTGTTCGTAAGTAAGTTTCACTATGGTCCTCGTGTTCCAAACACCTTAATATCAATACCATTTACGCATCAAGGTGTACCGGGATCAAATGCCAAACCTTATTTTGATAAACCCCAACTACCTTATTACAGGTTGCCGGGTTTTCAAGAAGTAAAACGGAACGATGTAGTAGTGTTCAACTATCCATCTACAGGCGACAACAACATGATAAAATCGAAAATGCGTCCTGTAGATAAGCGTACCAACTATGTAAAGAGATGCGTAGCAGTGGCAGGTGATAATTTTGAGTTACGGAATGGGCGAGTATTCGTTGATGGCAAACCTGGGTATGAGCCAGTTGATGGACAAGCAATTTATTATGGAGTTATGAAACCTGGTACGGTTTTCACCCCTGATGTTCAAGGAGAATACGATCTTTTAACGGATCCAGTTGTACAGGCTAAAGTTAGGGATGTTAGTGATCTAGGTGGTATTGATCAAAAGGGAAGAGAGAAATTAAGCAACGCAGGATTAAAGAGAAACCAGCAGGGTGCAATAATTAATCTTTATAATTTCGATGCATTGAGCGATGCTACTAAGCAACGGCTGATAGACGATGGCTTGTTTTACGATGCTTTTGTGGAGGTTGTACAGCCGGCAGGTCAAGGGTTGATGGATCATGGCCAAGTTCAGGTATTCGATTTTCAAGCAAAGCAAGAATGGAATTTAGACAACTATGGTCCTGTCAGAATACCAAAGGCTGGTGATGAGATCGTTCTAACAAAAGACAACTACAATACTTACAAACGATTGATACAAGTATACGAAGGCAATGAACTAACAAAGGATGCTAACGGGAACTACTATATCAATGGCGAAAAGACCAATAAGTATACAGTTAAAATGAACTACTATTGGATGATGGGAGATAACCGTAAGAACTCAGCCGATAGTAGGTACTGGGGGTTTGTACCGGAAGACCATATAGTAGGAAAACCTTGGTTCGTTTGGATGTCTATTGACCCACACGGCTCAGGCTTGAGTAAGATACGTTGGAGCAGACTATTCAGTAGTGTTCCTCATGGAGACGATTCGGATAACTAGAAAGATCAAACTAATCTAGGTCCTCGTAAAGGAGTGTAAAGCTTAGGTCCATAGGGTCTAAGGAGTCTTTTACCATACCGATCCAGTCTCTTCCAAAACGGGCTAAATAAGGTAGGGCGTTCTCTACTCGCTCTTGTGGAGCTCCATTGGGAAATAGCTTTTCCGTAATGGCATGTATTTGCTGGGTAGCTACATCGAAATTTCTTTTTTCGGCACGTAGAAGCTTTTTCTCCATGCTTTCTAATGCTTTAAGCTGCCCAGTCAGTTGTCCCATTACGGACGCTTCTAAGGTTGAGTCTATAGCTTTGGCTTTTTGTAGTATGGTATCGTAAACTGCCTGTATTTGCTGCTTTTCGGTAGTTAGCTCTAGGTCAGCTGTGCTATTATCTTGAACATATTGCTTTATCAGGTCTACTTCCTTCTCAAAAAGCTGAACCCGTTCTAAACCAAGTTTGTTTATCTTTTTGCAAGTGTTACCATCCATCAAACCCACAGAATTACGTGGTATCAATACAGGATAGGGAACACCCAATTCTTCAAACTCTGCCTTCAATTCTAACCAATAACTTAACTCACCACTTCCACCTACATAGGCTAGGTTGGGCAAAGTGAATTCTTGATAAACTGGGCGTAAGAATACATTAGGGCTAAACCGTTCAGGATGAGCATTTACTTCAGCTAGCATTTCATCCTTGGTGAATGTGAGGCTCGTGTTGAGCACATGGTACTTCTCATTCTCCCAAACTATACGTTCGCGACTCCCTTCAGATAGGTAGAAGATGTTTATTTCTCTAGGTGTAGCTTGTGCTTTATAACCCAGTGCATCTAGTTTTTCAATACTTGGATTTACTTTGGTAGAAGCGATATTTTCCAGTAATTCTCGCTTAAGAATAGGAGCGTAATTCTGCTTTAGCTTTTTGTTGTCTGCATTAATAACCACTAAACCATATTGCCCAAACCAACGATGCACTAAATATTGAGTAGCTGCTGAAACGGTAGTCTGCGAATAAGCTTCTTTAAGATCAGCTACTAATTGACCGCCAAAGGGCCACTCGCCTAGTTCTTCTCGAATTTTATCTATCACCCTGTCTATTCCCTCTGAACTCATTCGACCTACCGAACCACGTTGGTCGGTTTTCCATTCCAACTTTTCACCAAAGAAGTTGATGTGGTTCATTTCCTCTAGGTCGTGGTCCTCACCACCCATCCAGAAGAAGGGAACAAAGTGCTTATCAGGATGGCGAGCCTTCAACTGCTCACTTAAATTGATAGCACCAATTATTTTGTAAATGGAATAAAGCGGCCCAGTGAAAATATTGGGCTGATGAGCTGTAGTTATAGCAAAGGTATCTTCGTTCTTTAACTTCTCTATTTGACTAAGAGCTTCTCCGTTATTTGGAAGGTCGGAATATTGCTCATTAAGAACTTCAGTAAGTACAGTTCTATCTGTTTTGAACTGCTTTCTAGCCTCAATAGCATTATCAAAGCTAGAAATAGCTAAGGGATATTGATACAGTTCACGTAGCTCTGACTTACCGTAAGCATAGTCGCGTACCAAAGGAGGGAGAAAGTTGATAGACTTATGATCTACCGTATACTTTTTTAGTTGTTCAATTTCGCAGTTCGCCATAAAGATCGAATTCAGTTGCACTTGTAATGGTTACCTCTGCAAAATCACCAATTCGTACAAAATGGTTCCTTGCATCTACCAAAACTTCATTGTCCACCTCTGGCGAGTCAAACTCGGTGCGGCCAATGAAATGCCCGCCTTCTTTTCTATCGAACAATACCTTAAAAGTTTTGCCCACTTTTTCCTGATTCAAGTCGAAGCTTATCTCCTCTTGAGCTTCCATAACACGGGCAGCGCGTTCTTGTTTAACTTCCTCGGGCACATCGTCTTCATATTCGTAACCAGAGGTGTTTTCCTCGTGCGAATAAGTGAATACGCCCAATCGCTCAAAGCGTTGCTCTTGAATGAATTCGATCAATTCATCAATATCTTCTTCTGTTTCTCCAGGAAAGCCCACTAACATTGTTGTGCGAATACCAATACCAGGAACTTGTCTGCGAATTTCAGCCAAAAGCTCCTCGGTGTCTTGACGAGTTATCTGGCGTTTCATGACCTTTAACATGCGGTTGCTAGCGTGCTGTAGCGGCATGTCAAGGTAATTGCAAATGTTTGGCCTAGCTGCTATGGCCCCTAAGGTTTCCATGGGGAATTTGCTTGGATAGGCATAGTGTAAGCGTATCCACTCTAAACCATCTACATCTGCCAAAGCGTTAAGCAGGTCGTCTAGTCTACGTTTCTTATAAATGTCTAGTCCGTAATAAGTTAGCTCTTGGGCTATTAGCATTACTTCTTTTACTCCTTGACCTACAAGATTTTTAGCTTCAGCTACTAGATCTTCAATAGGACGCGAAACATGCTTACCACGCATCAGTGGGATAGCGCAAAAAGAGCAGGTGCGATTACAGCCTTCACTTATCTTCATATAAGCATAATGAGGTGCAGTGGTTAAGGTGCGTTCGCCTAATAGCTCATGCTTGTAGTCTGCCCCCATTTTCTGTAGAAGGGCAGGAAGCTCTAGTGTGCCGAAATAGGCATCTACTTGCGGTATTTCTGCTTCTAGATCATCTTTATAGCGCGCAGAAAGACAGCCTGTTACATACAGTTTTTCTATCTGCCCCTCTTCTTTTACTTGTGCATATTGAAGGATGGTATTGATAGACTCTTCTTTGGCTCTATCAATAAATCCGCAGGTATTAACTACTACTACATCATAGTCTTCCACATCGCTTTGGTGAACGGCATCTATCTTATTGCCTTTCAGTTGGCTCATTAATACTTCACTATCTACTAGATTTTTTGAACAACCTAGTGTAATGACGTTTACTTTTTTAGGACGTGTGGATCTGGTACGCAAGCCGAGTTCTATTTATTGCCGAAGAATGAATTCACGAATGCTTTACGGTCGAAAAGTTGCAGATCATTAATCTGCTCACCCACACCAATATACTTCACAGGTATTTTGAACTGGTCAACTATACCTAGTACTACACCACCTTTGGCTGTTCCGTCAAGCTTAGTAATAGCTAGGGCATTCACATCGGTAGCCTTGGTGAATTGTTTGGCCTGCTCAATAGCATTTTGTCCAGTACTAGCGTCTAGAACCAATAATATTTCATGCGGTGCATCTGGAATTTCCTTTTGCATTACACGTTTTATCTTGGTCAGCTCGTTCATCAAATTCACCTTATTGTGTAGGCGACCTGCGGTATCTATTATCAATACGTCCACATCTTCTTCGTGGGCACGTTTAACAGCATCAAAGGCTACTGCTGCAGGATCGGCGTTCATACCCTTCTCTACAATTGGCACACCTACGCGCTCGCTCCAAATGATCAATTGATCAACCGCAGCTGCACGGAAGGTATCCGCCGCACCCAGCATAACTTTTTTACCGCTTTGTTTGAATTGGTGGGCTAGTTTGCCAATGGTGGTAGTTTTTCCTACTCCATTAACACCTACTACCAAAATAACATAAGGCTTCTTGGTTAATAGCTCGTTTACGTCTTTAATATCCTTAGCACCATCACCATCAATTATTTTGACGATCTCTTCTTTTAAGATGTTGTTCAGTTCATCGGCACCAAAGTACTTGTTGTCGGCTACTCGCTTCTCGATATTCTCGATGATCTTAAAGGTGGTAGCTGTGCCTACATCGCTGGTGATGAGTATTTCCTCTAATTCATCCAGTACTTCCTCATCTACAGATGAGCGACCAGCAACAGCTTTGGCTATTTTACTGAAAAAATTCTGTTTGGTTTTTTCGAGGCCTTGGTCTAGCTTTTCCTTTTCCTCTTCTTTATTCCGTTTTAGAAATCCGAATAGCGCCATATTGTCTTCTGGTAGGGGTGGATAATAAACAAAAAGGCTTCACTGTAAAGCGAAGCCTAAAAATAATGTAAAAAGACGTTCAATTAGTCTTTCAAGAACGACTGTACGTCATCCTTATGAATGATCTTGGATTGGAAAGAGTAAGTGCCTTTCTTTGATTTGATAGGCTTAATTACCTTTACCATGTTCTTTTCTTGCTTATTCAGACCCCTGTCTGTTCTTGCGTTCTTACTTATCTTACCCATTACTTACTTGATTTCTTTGTGTAGTGTTACACGCTTTAAGATAGGATTATATTTCTTTAACTCCACACGATCGGGAGTATTACGACGGTTTTTGGTCGTAATATAACGGCTAATGCCAGGCATTCCCGTTTCTTTGTGCTCAGTACATTCCAAGATAACTTGGATACGTACGCCTTTTGATTTCTTAGCCATTGCTTATTACTTATTTAAGGCTTGCTCAATGTTCTTATACTTGGCGATGTCTTTCAAGCAAGCACTAATACCTTTCTTGTTGATGGTACGAAGGCCTGCAGCAGACACCTTAAGCGTAATCCACTCACCCGTTTCTGGGATGAAGAAGCGCTTAGTATGTAAGTTAGGGTAGAATTTGCGCTTAGTTTTCGCATTGGAGTGCGACACGCGGTTACCCGACATTACTTTCTTTCCGGTCAGTTCACATATTCTTGACATAACAGTTGTGTTATTTGAAACGAAGGGCAAAAATACTAGTTTTCTATCAAAAAGACAAGGGGGAGAGAGACTATTTAACAGATAGTATTTAGTAGGTAGACTGCTTTATGAGAACAAAGGGTGAAAGGTAGTTGGTTATAGACTTCGCTGGGTCATTTTGTGATCTCAATTTCCATCCCTTTAAATACAAAAGGGTAAATCTCGTCTACATCTTTATTAGTGAGCGAAATACAGCCCAAAGTCCAATTAGTACGCGCCAATATTAAACCCTCTTTTCCTTCGGGAACGCCATGTATACCTATTTCTCCGCCAATGCTTGCCTCATTAGGTATTTCACCTACCGACTTAGCAGTTTCGTGTTTTTTCCATGACTCCTCGGTTGGGTAGTCTACCCAAATGAACTTACTCCACTTTTTATGAGGATAATGGTCGCGCACACTGAACTTACCTTCGGGGGTGCATTTATCGCCTTCCATTCGCTTATCATCATGCGGGTTGCCGCCAAATACTACGGGATATTCTTTTAAGGCAGAGTCTTTATATAAAACAGCCAAGCTGTAGTTGCCTTTATTAATGTAGATGTTGAGTTCTTTTGTCTCTAGATTTCCAATTACATCTTGTAGGGCAAGATGATAGTTGAGGTAATTTGACTGTTCAATATAGTTAGAAAGAGAATGATCTGACGTATTACCACATTGTAATAATACCAGCGATAAAAGGCTAAATAGTAAAAGCTTCATAGGGAAGAAGAAATGATGTCGTTTTATAACGCAATATGTGAGTTGTATTGTGTTACCTCCATCTACATGGGCTACTATATGCTAATGTCTAGTCTTCCTTAATAGCCTCTAACTCTTTCTTAATCCGGGCATTATCTTCCTGTAATTGCTTAATCATTTCCTGCTGCTCCTTCACTGCGTTTATAAGCATATAGGTCATTGCGCTGTTGTCTACTTGTAGGTATTCTTTGCCTTCCATGTCTACGGTTTCTACCATGTAGGGAGCTACTTTTTGTAGTTCTTGTGCTATAACACCCACGTACTCTATTTCAGAGTCGAAACCCGATCCTTCAGAGTATTGATAGGTAATTGGTTTAATGGAAAGCAGGGTGCTAAGTCCATCGCTGTATGTGTTTATGTTTTGCTTTAAGCGCCTGTCGGAGAATACGGCCCAGCTACCTCCACCAGTTTTATTGGCAGTTCCATTAACGGAAAGGTGGGCTGTAGGTACCGTGGTATTTATTCCTATAAAATCAGTTCCGTCTAAAAAAGTCATTACTATGCTTCCATCATCTCTAATACTAAAATTATCATCTACGTCCATGTGAAAGTACCAGTCACTAGATCCTGAAGGGCCATCGGTGAAACGTAGCCCATCAGTAATAGCCCCTCCATCTTGCCTTATGTGTAATCTTGCGCTAGCTAAGCCATTGCCTAATCCAACATTTCCGCCTTTTGTAACAGTTAAAGCATTGCTTCGCGAAGTAGCTGATGATCCATTACCTATTGAGAATATCCGATCGAAAGCATTGATGGTGGAAATGCTTTGTACGTTGTAGGTTGTTGCATACGACCCGACTACCATTTCGTAGATAGTTGGGGCGTTGTTTCCCATACCAAATGTTGCGGATTGATTACCAGAAGCCCTGTTGCTACGATTAGCAGCAAAAGAGGCAAAACCACTGGCGGTATCTTCCACCCCAAAGGCTGCACTTCTGTTTCCAGATACTATGGTACTTAAACCTGCGGCAATACTTTGATTACCACTTACATTATTATCTGTACCGGTAACTATTGATTCATTTCCTGAAAGGGTGTTAAGGTAGCCCGTTACAATACCATTAGTACCAGTAACCGTATTAGCCTGCCCACCAACTGCTACAGATTGGGTACCGAAGACAGAATTAGCAGAGCCACCGATACTTGCACTTCTTATCGATCGTACATTGTTGCTGTTACCACCTAAAGCAGCACTGGAGCCTCCTAATACGTAATTACGTTGCCCACCTAAGGCAACATCATAAATTCCAAGAACAGTATCCATGTTACCAAAAGCGAAGCTGTTATCTTGTGTAGCAATTGAACTTGAACCCCCAGCAAAACTATTAGTGCCTGAGGCTGTATTACTAAAGCCAGTTGCAAAGGCATTATTACCTGTAACACTGTTGTTATCTCCACCTCCTATAAAACTTAAGCTACCTGTTGCCGTTTGTCCATCAGCGCCGAAAATACCTATGCCTACTACTTGTAAGGTGGCATCGGGTGTTTCTGTGCTTATACCTACATTACCGCTTTTAAGTACGGTAATGGCATTACTTCTGGTACTGGTATTTGAACCATTACCCACTGTAAAAATTCTATCAGAAGTACTATATGCAGTAGCACTTGTAAACGTATAATTGGTGGCGTAGGAGCCTACTACTGTTTCGTAAAGAGAGGGGGCAGTATTACCCCTGCCAAGTGCTACGGAGTAATTTCCCGAGGCATTATTATCGCGGTTGGCAGTTAATGATGCAAAACCACTGGAAGTGTCTTGCACACCAAAGGCGGCACTTCTATTTCCACTAACTATGTTGCTAATGCCAACAGCTATACTTTCATCGCCCGATATATTGTTGCTAGCACCTACTAAAACGCTATTATCACCGCTTATGGTTTGCCCATTGGCCCCAAACATAGCTGTGCCTACTACTTGAAGCGTGGCATTAGGGTTGTTGCTTTGTATACCTACACGCCCTGAATTGAGTATTGTTAAAATGTCTACATCCGTAAATGCTGTAGCATCGTTGCTTAAGGCACTAAAGCTTAACTTTTCATTGTTATACCGAATATCCATAACTCTGTTTCCTGTTGAGTTAGAAAGGTCTTCAAAATAAATTCGGGCATTTTCAGAGGTAATTATTAGCGCCTCTCCAAGTGCAAGATTATTGGATATTCCACTAGCTGACCCATCGGAAATATGCAGGTTTCGGCGTGGGTTTGCCGTTCCTAAACCCATATAGCCCCTTTTAAGCACAGTTAGGGCATTACTTCTGTTAGAAGAACCGGTACCGTTACCTACCACAAATAGTCTGTCGTTGGGGGTGTAAGCAGTTGTACTAACCGCAGTGTATTTTGTAGCATACATACCTGCCACAAACTCGTTTGCTGATAGTGCATTGTTCCCCTGCCCGAAAACGGAGCTGCCATCACCTAAAGCATTGTTATTGCGATTGGCTGCAAAAGAGGCAAAGCCACTTATTGTATCGG
This sequence comes from uncultured Chitinophagaceae bacterium, assembly GCA_964352775.1. Taxonomy (GTDB): domain Bacteria; phylum Bacteroidota; class Bacteroidia; order Chitinophagales; family CAIOSU01; genus CAYGTK01. The sequence continues at coordinate 13,548 of CAYGTK010000029.1, read as the reverse complement.
TAAAGCCAAAAACAGCACTTCTTTGACCAAACGCACGGTTGTTAGAGCCAGAGGCAAAACTGGAATTACCCGAGACTTGGTTGCTTGTACCATAAGCCACCCCATTGTTTCCACCTGATAATATTTGGTTGCCTTGCCCTGCGGCAACGCTATTATTTGCTACTGAACTGTTACTGTTTCCGCTTATTAGTCCGTTAGACCCAGTATTGGTTTGTCCATCGGTACCAAATGTTGCCGAACCAACTACTTGTAGCTTAGTGTCGGGGCTGGTTGTGCCAATGCCTACGTTGCCGCTGTTATCATTGTAAATATCGTTGCCACTTTCTATCCATAAAGAAGGGGAGGTATTGCTGATGGTATCGTTGCTAATACTAATACCTGTACCTGCAATAACGTTGGCTGTGCCTGTAGGGCCAGTTGCTCCATCAAGCCCTGCCGTACCTTGCGGACCTGTTGGTCCTTGTGCTCCGGCCGACCCGTTGGTACCTGCTGAACCTTGCGGGCCTGTGGGACCAATTGCACCAGCCGGTCCGTTGCTGCCAGCTACACCCTGAGGACCCGTTGGTCCAGTAGCACCGTCAGTACCATTTGTGCCTGGTATGCCTTGCACTCCTGCTGCACCATTAGCTCCTGCGGGTCCTTGTGCACCCGTTGGGCCAGTTGGTCCTACGCTTCCGCCAGTAATAGGTAACACAACAGAGTTTCCACCTGCAATTGAAAGAGTATTGCTTCCGCCGTTCCAGTTCAATGTTTGGTCGTCAGTAGCTGGGTTACCTTGCGGGCCTGTTGGCCCAGTTGGTCCATCGGTTCCTGCCAATCCTTGTGGCCCGGTTGCACCGTCAATGCCGTTTGTGCCTGCTGCTCCATTGGCCCCTGCCGGCCCAGTTGGCCCTGTGGCACCATCAACACCAATTGTACCATTGGCTCCATTTGCACCTTGTGGTCCGGTTGGGCCTGTAGGCCCCACGCTTCCCCCTGAAATTGGTAGTACTACTGAATTTCCACCGGTAATGGCTAGTGTGTTGCTACCGCCGTTCCAATTCAGCGTTTGGTCATCAGTTGCGGGATCACCTTGTGGGCCAGTTGCACCTTGTGGGCCTGTTGCGCCATCAGCCCCATCAGCCCCATCGGTTCCTGCAAGGCCTTGTGGACCTGTAGGGCCAGTTGCCCCATCGGCTCCATTAGTTCCTTGTGTACCAGTTGGCCCTGTGGTTCCGTTGCTGCCTGCTGCACCCGTTGGGCCAGTTGGTCCAACGCTTCCTCCACTTATAGGGAGTATAACTGTGTTACCGCCAGTAATGCTAAGTGTGTTGTTACCGCCGTTCCAGTTCAGGGTTTGATCGTCGGTGGCAGGGTCGCCTTGTGGGCCTGTTACACCATCGGTTCCTGCTGTTCCTTGTGGCCCAGTAGGTCCTGTTGGCCCAGTGCTTCCACCTGTTGATGGAATAATGGCGAAGCCACCATTGGTTAAAAACAAGGTGTCGCTACTTATGCTAAGTATTTGTATCTCATTAGTTGGGTTGGCATCGGCATCGTCCACATTTACGGCCGTTCCAGCCACTTGTGAGTAGATGGAGTATGGTACGCTTAGTAGCTGCGAGGTACCCATATCAGTATAGCTACTTGCACCACCAAGGTCTAGTTCTACCTTAATAAATAGTGGTCCGTTGCCCCAATTTACGCCGCTAAATGTTCCTTGATCGGGTACTCCTTCGCCTACGGAAATACTGGTAAGGCCATATTGATTGGTTCCTGCCTTGTGTTCTTCTCGGTATACCACAGTTCCGTTCGTGCTTCCTTGGATGATGCTGGTTCGGATATTGATGGCTTGCGACTGTATTAAAGATCCATCACTATTGCGGATAACAGCTTGGTAGGTGAATGCTTCGGGCGACTGGGCTAGAAGTGATAGGCTAATAGAAAGACAAGCTAGGGTGATAAAGTACCTCATTATAGTTGATTGATTGTATGCACAATATAAGGAAATTGAAGTTTTGATATAGATATTTGGCAATCTACAACAGCTTGTAAGTAGGAGGTTGTTTTTGGGGCGAGCATGAATTACCTTTGCCGCCGAAATGGCAAAGGTATATATCACTAGGCGAGAGCGATTTAATGCAGCCCATAAGCTGTATAATCCTAATTGGAGCGAAGAAAAGAACCAGCAAGTATTTGGTAAATGCGCTAATGCTAATTGGCATGGGCATAATTACGACCTGTTTGTAACGGTAAAGGGGCAACCTGATGCAGATACGGGTTTTGTAATGGATGTGAAAAAGCTGGGCGATCTCATCAAAAAAGAAGTGACTGAGCACCTAGATCATCGCAATTTGAATATGGATGTTCCGTTTTTAAGAGATCAGTTACCAAGCACTGAGAATTTAGCTGTAGCTATATGGGACAGGCTTGCCCCACACTTGGATAATTGCGAATTACATGCTATTAAGTTGTATGAAACTGAAAATATTTACGCCGAGTATTTCGGTGAAGATTAATTTCCTACTTTCCACAATTGTCAATAACTCAGTAGCGTTTAGTTGCTCTGTGCTTCTAAATTCGTAATAATGAAAGCATTTCTATTTCCGGGCCAAGGCGCTCAATTCGTAGGTATGGCTAAAGATCTGTATGATGATCATGCAGAAGCAAAGCGGTTGATGGAGCTCGCCAATGAACTATTAGGCTATCGACTAACTGATATAATGTTCAATGGTCCTGAAGAGGAATTAAAACGCACAGAAAACACGCAACCAGCTATTTTTCTACATTCAGTTGTTTTGGTAAAACTAGCTGCAGATAGTTTTAAGCCAAATATGGTTGCTGGTCATTCTCTGGGAGAATTTTCTGCTTTAGTGGCTAATGGGGTGTTGAGTTTTGAAGATGGGCTGAAGTTAGTTCGTGAGAGAGCACTGGCTATGCAAGCTGCATGCGATATACAAACTTCTACTATGGCAGCCGTGCTAGGTATGGAGGATGAAGATGTAGAAAGAATATGTGCTGAAGTGAATGAAGTAGTTGTGCCAGCCAATTACAATTGTCCCGGTCAATTAGTTATTTCGGGTTCAGTAAATGGTGTGGAAACAGCGTGTGAAAAACTGAAAGAAGCAGGTGCAAAAAGAGCTTTGGTACTAAACGTTGCAGGCGCATTTCATTCTCCCTTAATGGAGCCAGCTAGAGAGCGGCTAGCTAGAGCAATTGATAACATTACTTTCCACGAACCGAGTTGTCCTATCTATCAAAATGTAACAGCTGATGCCGTTATGGATAAAGAGATAGTAAAGAACAATTTGGTAGCACAATTAACGGCTCCAGTTAAGTGGACTCAAACGATGAAGCAGATGCTTAAAGATGGGGCTAATGAATTTTCGGAGGTAGGTCCAGGAAAAGTGCTGCAAGGCTTGTTAAAAAAAGTAGATAGAGAAGCCATTTTTATTAATTTTACCGACGAATTATCTAGTATTTAAATTTTACAACCAAAAACTATTACTATGAAAAGCATGAATTTATCATGGCTTGCTATTATCGTTATAGCTGCCTCCCTGTTTACTTCTTGCTCACGTTCATCCAATGAGATGTTGAACAGAGACAATGGAATTGACGTAGCGCAAAGCACTCCAATGCCTGTTGATGTTATCTCTGCAGAGGAGTAAATTGCACTTCAAGAAGCTACTATAGATGAAATACCAGAGGAAGAAACAGTTGTTACAGCAGAAGGTACTAAAGTGAAAGCTGGAAAAGAGAAGCGTACAAAGAACCGTGCTTCTCGTTTTGACAAGTTAGCTAACATGCGTGGCGATTATGGTTACACGGCTACAAAAGGAAACTTTAAGTCACAGAAGCTAGAAATGATGTCGATGCGCAAAATGGATCGTGCGGATATTATGGCAATTGTTTCTTTAGTAGGCGGTGTATTGGCCTTAATAGGTTACTTCTACGGTACAATACTTTTTGGTATCGCTGCAATTGTAACAGGTGTCTTAGCCCTTAAATGGGGTACTTCTAGAAGAGGTATGGCACTAGCTGGTATCATTTTAGGAGCATTTGCTATCCTATTCTGGTTACTATTGTTTATCGTAATTTTCTCTGTTTGGTTCTAAGTAACCATTGGTATAAGTATAATAAAGGCCACCCATTGGGTGGCCTTTTCTTTTTTTAGCTAATGTTGGTCCTATTGAATTAGCCCTTGTTCTAAGTCACTAATAATATCCTCAGGCGCTTCTAAACCTACTGATAGCCGTATCAGCCCATCGGTTATATTAAAGGCTTCTCGCTGCTCTTGTGGTACATTGATGTGTGACATAGATGCTGGGTGTTGAATTAATGTATCTACCGTTCCTAACGATGCTGTTAACGTACAGAACTCTACCTTTCGCATCAAGTTCATACCAGCTTTTAGGCCGCCCTTTAGTTCAAAGCTTAACATACCCCCAAAATCGTGCATTTGGCTGCTTGCCATGATGTGATCGGGGTGGTCAGGTGAACCAGGGTAGTGCACTATTAGCACTTCTTTTTGTTGTTTTAAAAATTGAGAAACTAAAAAGGTGTTATCACAATGGCGTTCCATTCTGAGGGCTAGAGTTTTGATGCCATTATTCAATAAAAAGGATTCGAATGGACTACAAATACCGCCCAATAGTTTACGCATCTTCCATATTCTATCCTTTATAAAGTCTTTGTCTAAACTCACTACCACACCACTTAGTCCGGTACCATGCCCATTTAAATATTTAGTGGCTGAGTGTACCACATAATCTATACCCAAGCTTAATGGCTGTTGTAAAATTGGACTCGCAAATGTATTGTCCACCGCAGTTTTAACTTTGTACATATTAGATAGAGCAGCTATTGACTTAAGCGCGTAACAAGTGCATAGCGGATTAGCAGGTGTTTCAAAGTATATCAGCTTTATCCTTTTATCCTTTTTCAAAAGATCCTCCAAAGCTTCTAGGTCATGTAGGTCTGTATAAACCGTATTGACGCCTAGGTCGGTAAGTGTAGAATTTAAAAGCTCTACTGTAGTTCCATAAATATTTCCTTGTGCTACTACAGTATCACCACTTTTGAGTCCAAGCCCCATTAGTAATGCTGATATGGCAGCCATTCCAGAGCCGAATAATACTGCCGCCCCTTCTTCTTCCATCCCGAAGGTTTCTAAAGCAGCTATTTTTTCTTCCACTACTACATTAGTAGGATTACTCCATCGGCTGTATACATCAGCCTCTCCTTTGCCTTTAAAAAAGTCGGTAACCTTGTCAAGATCACTGTAGACAAAAGTACTGGTTGCGTAAATAGGAGGAGTGTGCGCGGGCACACCCTTGTGATCAATAGGGTCCTTAATGCACAAGCTATGTCTTGAAGAATAATGCTTTTTCATAAAAGCAAGATAGGATAAGTATGCCTAGAGTGGCAAATTTTCCTATTCCGTTTGTAAGGTGCCTATCTGTTAAAACTCAATCGCTGACCTTTCTGGTTTTCGTTGAAGTTGCCATTCTGATATGCTAAATGACCGTTCACGAATGTGTGTGTAACCTTAGCATCAAACTGTTGTCCTTCAAATGGTGACCAGCCGCACTTGTATAAAATATTTTCTTTGCTAACAGTCCAAGCATCGTTAGGGTCTACCAATACAAGATCAGCCCAGTAACCTTCTCTAATATAGCCACGCTCAGGAATATCAAACATTATGGCCACGTTATGGCAAGCTTTCTGTACTATCATTTCTAATGAAATTCTACCTGCCTTTTCCATTTGTAAAAGCGCTACCAAATTATGCTGGGCCAATGGACCACCAGAAGGTGCGTTAAAATAAGTGTTCGTCTTCTCTTCTAACGTATGTGGTGCGTGGTCTGTTGCTAGTACATCAATTCGGCCATCTTTCAATGCTTGTAAAACGGCCTCACGGTCGGTGCTAGTTTTCACTGCGGGGTTCCACTTAATGTGGGTGCCTTTCTCGGCATAATCCACATCGCTAAACCATAGGTGGTGTAAACAAGCTTCGGCTGTAATTCGCTTTTCTTCTAAAGGAATATCATTTCTGAAAAGCTCCGTTTCCTTAGCCGTAGAAATGTGAAGTATATGCAAGCGGGTATCAAATTTCTCTGCCAGCGCTACTGCTCTGGAAGAAGATATGTAACATGCTTCTTCACTACGGATTAATGGATGGCAAGAAATTGGAACATTCTCTCCATACTTTTCACGATAGGTAGCCATATTGGCTTTAATGGTAGCTTCATCTTCACAATGGGTAGCTATTAATCCAGAGAAATTAGCAAATATCTTGGCTAGAATATGGTCGTCATCTACCAACATATTGCCAGTACTACTACCCATAAATATCTTCAACCCACAGATCTTGGTAAGATCTGTTTTCATTACCTCCTCATAATTATCATTGCTAGTGCCCATAAAGAAGGAATAGTTAGCTAAAGATACTTCGGCAGCTCGGGCATATTTCTGTTCTAATAGCTCTTGCGTTAGTGCTGGTGGCTTGGTGTTAGGCATTTCCATAAATGAAGTTATACCACCCGCAACAGCAGATCTGGCCTCTGTATACAACTCGCCCTTATGTGTTAAACCTGGCTCGCGAAAGTGCACTTGGTCGTCTATTAAGCCCGGTAATAGATATTTACCGTTGCCATCAATTTCGGCAGTACCATCGCTATTTGAGATGGTATCGGCTATTTTTTCAATTCGTCCATTCTTTATTAATACATCGGCTACTTTGCGTTGCCCTTCATTAATTAGTTCTGCTTGCTTTATAAGGTAAGTTACCATTAAATGGAAAGTATTTTAGAAAGATCTAGTAAATGAGGATTGATGGTTTCGTGGTGCTTAGTGGCTTGTTCAAGTGGGGTAAATACTACATCGCGATGTATTTGCCCCGCCATTAATTTAGTTTTCCCCTTAAGCAATTCAATAACTGCAGCATTACCCAATATGCTGCCAAGCACACGGTCGGCACAAGAAGGTGAGCCACCTCGCTGAATATGGCCTAGCACAGTAACTCGGGTATCGTATTTATCGTATTTCTCTTTTACCTGGGCTGCAATTTGAAAAGCTCCACCAGCATCATCACCTTCAGATACTACTACGATGCTACTGCTTTTTTTATTGATGCGCCCTTGCTCTAAGGTGGCTATCAAACTATCAATATCAGTCTTTTCTTCTGGTATCAATATCGCCTCTGCTCCGCTAGCAATACCGCTTCTTAAAGCTATAAATCCAGCATCACGACCCATTACTTCTATAAAGAATAGTCGGTTATGTGAATCGGCTGTATCGCGTATTTTGTCAATAGCATCTATCACAGTATTCAATGCTGTATCGTAGCCTAGTGTGTTATCTGTGCCAAATAGATCGTTATCAATTGTACCTGGAACACCTATCATTTTAACACCGAATTCATCTGAGAATTTGGTAGCCCCTCTAAAAGTACCATCACCACCAATAGCCACAACTCCTTCAATGCCGAATTTCTGTAATTGCACAAAGGCTTTTTGTCGACCTTCTGACTCCATGAAGTCTTTGCTGCGGGCCGATCTCAAAATAGTGCCCCCACGTTGAATGATATTACTTACCGAACGGGCGCTAAGCTCCTCAATATCCCCTTCTATCATGCCTTGATAGCCGTGCTTAATGCCGTATATCCGCTTGCCTTGATAAATGGCAGTACGTACTACCGCGCGTATGCAAGCATTCATGCCTGGCGAGTCGCCACCTGAAGTAAAAACACCTATTGTATCCATACGCGGCAAATATAGGTACTGGACACTAGTGGGCAAAAACAGTGTGCCAATAGTAGCATTAAAAAGATATGAAAGAGGGGTGCGAATGGAGGTGCAACAGATATCTGGCGCGGGCAATGTAAGTCTTTTTACGTAGAAAAACTGGACTTTTTGCGCCGATTGTGCTATATTTACAAATATTGTTCATTAAAATGTTATAAAATGGGTAGACCAAGAACGAGTTTCACGTTGAAAGATGGATATTACATCGAAGTAAATTCAAAAAGCTCTTCTAACGGTATTAAGATCTGTAGGGACTCGAAAGAGGAAGTTGAACGCCTAATGGCACGCTACGAATCTACTAAAGAGGTTAATTATCTAGGAGAAGTTAAGGACGGAAAATTCATAGGATAGCCATCCAAAAACCTACCAGGATACCTTATATATCCCGCTCCGATATCCGGTGCGGGATTTTTTATGCAATATTTTACTAAAAAATTTAGTTATGCTATAAAAAGTAGTACATTTAGAGTGTTACTAAAATATTTAGTTATGCAGAACGTAAGATTTAGAAAGACAAAAAGAGTACTCAGAAATACATCCAGTCTGTATTTTATAGCTATTGTTCCGCCCGAGCAGATCAAAAGAGAACTAATAGCAGTGCAACGCTATATGGCAGAGAACTACCAAACTAAAGGAGCATTGACCTCCATGCCTCATCTTACTTTACAACTACCTATCTCTTTACCTGAATGGGGAGAAGCGGCATTGCTTAGAAAGTTGCAAGCCTTTTCAAGCCAACTAAAACCATTTGATATTACATTGGATGGATTCGATCACTTCCGCGACCAAGTTATCTATGCACGACTAAAGGAGGATAAAGCAATTAAAGAGCTACAGAAGAATCTGATGGCCTTCCTTCGCGAGGAATTGAGTTTTCCAAAGGATAAGACTAAAACCATTGATACCCCACATATTCCCGTGGGTAAGAAGGATTTGAAGCCTGAAATATTTCCGCAAGCATGGAATGACCTTGCTGCACGACCCTACAAGCGAACCTTCACAGTTCGCAAGATCTGTTTGCTAAAGCATAACTATCGTCAATGGGAAGTATTGGAAGATCTACCCTTCAGTCCAGATCTTTTTGCTATGCAAGCGGCATAAGCTAAATTGTAGGCTCAGCCACTTCCTCATACATACTATTTAGCAAGTCTTGATACCTGCTCTCCACTACTCTAGTCTTAATTTTAAGGGTGGGCGTTAATTCTCCTCCATCTACCGTTAAGTTCTTCTCCAGAATGCGGAAGTACTTGATTTGCATAAACTTTGCTAGCTGTGTATTGGCCTTGTCAATTTCTTGCTGAACCAACTCTTCAAAATGGGGATGGCAGGTACATTTTTCATAATCGTATTCCAATACAAGCTTCTCGCAGATACCTTCCACCACCAGTGGGTCTATAGAAATTAGTGCGGTGATGTATTTTCGCTTATCTCCGTGAATATGTGCTGATTCTATTATGCCGCCAGTCATTAGTAGCTTTTGGATGATAGCGGGAGCTACATTTTTTCCACCAGCGGTAATCAGTAGCTGCTTTTTCCGGCCAGTTATCTTTACCCAACCATTTTTATCTATCTCGCCAATATCTCCAGTTTTAAAGTAGCCGTCTTCGGTAAAGCTCTCTTTATTTACATCGGGTTTATTATAGTAGCCACCAAACATATTGGGGCCTTTCACTTCTAGTTCTCCATCGGCGGCACATCTTATATCTATACAGGGTATAGCCTTGCCTACAGTTCCAAATTGAAATGCTTCGGGAACGTTAACAGTATAGGGCGCGGTACCCTCGGTAGCTCCCCAGCCTTCAAATATGGGTAAGTCTAAAGCGTAGAAAAATTCGGCGATCGTTTTACTTAATGGGGCACCACCAGAAATAAAGAACTTCACCCTACCCCCAAATCTATCCTTCACTTTTTGATAGATCAACCTACTGGCCAAACTGAATTGAAGCCCTAAAAAGAAAGGCATGGGTTTGCGCTCTTTTCGGTAAGGTGCCGATTGTTCACCAACTTTTAAGGCCCAATCAAATAATTTCACCTTAGTTTTTGGAGCGTTCTTTAAACCTTCCTGTATTCTACTATACATCTTCTCAAAAACCCTAGGAACCGCGGCTATCACATCTGGTTTCACTCCTGCAAAGTCATCTATTAAAGTATCAAAACCTTGTGCATAGCCAATACACTTGCCTTGATGGAGCATTAAAAGATAACCACCTGTTTTTTCTAAGGCATGGGCTAAAGGCAAAAAACTCAAGTTCCGTTCTACGCTTCCAAATAACTTAGGGCTGTGCTTCAATAGGTTCTCAAACGTAACCATATAATTTTTGTGCGTTAGCACCACACCTTTGGGGTTACCCGTAGTTCCACTGGTGTAAATAATGGTGAGGATGTCTTCGGGTGTTATCTTATCTGCTACTTTCTCTATAGTGGCTTTATGCTTTTCAAGTGTTTTTTGCCCTACGTTCAGTAGCTCATCAAGCGAAATAAAAAAGGGGTCTTCACTCTTAAAACCATCAAATACAAAGGCCTTTCTAACTTGAGGTATACGTTCCTTTATCGCGGTTATCTTATCGACTTGTTCTTGGTTCTCTAAAAATAGATACTTGGCCTGTAGATCACTAATGATAAAGGCCGTTTCCTCATGCATGGTGGTAGGATAAACTGCAGATGTAATGGCCCCAGCTAGCATACTTCCCAAATCGGCAAACATCCAATGCGAGCGCGTATTCGAAATAGTGGCTACGCTATCTCTAAAGTTTAGCCCCTCTTCTAAAATACCCGCAGCTACCTTAAGCGCTGTGTTTCTAAGCTCATCATAACTATGGGTTACATAGGCATCGTCCTCCTTTTGCATATAGGCAGGTGTGCTACCAAGGCTACTTAAATTGCGTAAAAGTGCTTTGTTGATGTTGGAAGAGTGGGCTGACATAGTTCTTGAAAATAAAAGATCTACCTAAGATGAAGGGGGCTAATTTCGATGCTTCGCCCGATTTATTTCTACACTTACAAAGTGTTCTTATTTTTACCGCTCAGAAAACTATACCACATGGGAAGAGCATTTGAATACCGAAAGGCCGCAAAGGAAAAGCGTTGGGACAAAATGTCGCGCATATTTCCGAAACTGGCTAAGGCCATAACCATTGCTGCTAAAGAGGGTGGGGGCGACCCTGATATGAATTCCGCCTTGCGTACTGCCATCCAGAATGCTAAGGGGCAGAATATGCCTAAAGACAATATTGACGCGGCTATAAAACGTGCAGACGGTAAGGATGCTGCCAACTTTGAAGAGATAAACTACGAGGGTAAAGGTCCTCATGGTGTTCTTGTTTACGTAGAATGTGCTACAGACAATACCAATAGAACAGTAGCGAATGTAAAGGCATATTTCAATAAGGCAGGCGGTAGTTTATCGCCCAATGGTTCGCTAGACTTCGTGTTCAATCGTAAGGCGGTATTCAAGTTCCAGAAAACGGAGGAGATGGATATTGAAGAATTAGAGCTGGAATTGATAGATGCCGGACTGGAAGAAATTGAAGAATACGAAGGGCAGATAACGATATATGGCGATTACACCAATTTTGGTAACCTAGGCACTGCATTAGAAGCGATGAATATAGATGTTGAGAAGGCGGTGCTTGAACGCATTCCTACTAGCACTGTGGAATACACAGAAGAACAACTGGAAGACATTGAAAAAATGTTGGACAAGTTGGAAGAAGATGACGATGTGCAAGCTGTTTACAACAATATTGCCTAAGCTACCCACCGTTCAAACCATTAACCAAATAGGCTGTTACATCAGCAAAACAGAATTTTTATGGCTCGTTTTCACGACATCAAGATAAAAAGCATTAGCCCCGAAACACCTCATGCCAAGGTGATAACTTTTGATATTCCTGCGCAGCTGTTGAGCGATTTCAACTACGTACCAGGGCAATATATTACCATAGAGGTAGAAGTGAACGGTAATAAAGAACGCCGTGCCTACAGCCTTTGCAGTAGCCCAGTGAGCGATAGCTTGCCATCTGTTGGGGTAAAAAAAGTGGAATTTGGAAAGGTATCTACCTACTTAAATGATGTGGCGCAAGCAGGGCAAACCGTTCGCTTGATGGAGCCAATGGGTAACTTTAAGTATGTGACCGATGCGGCCAATAGAAACCACTTGGTTTTATACGCAGGCGGTAGCGGTATTACCCCAATGATGGCGATAACCAAAAGTTTGTTGCAACAAGAACCTAATAGCCAGATAACCCTGTTTTATGCCAATCGCAATACAGAGTCTATCATGTTCAAGAATGTATTGGACGACCTAGCCATTAGGTATTCCAATTTCAAAGTGGTGTATACCCTAGATAATGCGGAAGCAGGTTGGAACGGAAAAGTAGGTTACTTAGATAAGGCTATGACGGAAAGCCTATTAAACGAATACATCGGTGCTGAACTGGCAAACGTAAAACACTATATGTGTGGCCCTGGCCCAATGATGGACCAAATAGATGATGCCTTAATTGCTAAAGGTGTTGCCAAAGACAAGATCCATCGTGAATTCTTCACCGCATCTACCAAAAAGGATGATGTGGATGTAGAAGTAACGGGCGGAACAGTTACCGTATCTGATGCTCCATTAGACGAAGCAGAAATGACCATCACTGTTGACGGCGATGAGCACAACATAAAATATACTGGGCAGATGTCGGTACTAGATGCCGCTTTAGATAATGATCTTGACGCACCATTTGCCTGCCAAGTAGGGGCCTGCTGTACCTGCCGCGCTAAATTGCACGAAGGCAAAGTACACATGGAAGACCGCGAAAGCCTGAGCGACGAAGAAATAGAAGAAGGCTACATACTAACCTGCCAAAGCAAACCGCTTACTAGTAAGCTGGTGTTTAGTTATGATGAGTGATAGCTAGTTAGCGATCTCACAGCCACAGATCATCTATCGACTACAAACCATTGACTATCGACCAAACCCACCGCACACCACCAACCGCCAAAACCTCTCTTTGGGGTCGGTTTCAGCGCTCAGTGGTTTAGCTAAGCTTTAACCAGTTCTGTTTATTAATTTTGAGAAAAATCTGATTATGAGGTTAGCTGTGTATGTGTTGCTGTTAACTATAGTAGGTGTTAGCTATGGACAATCGCTTAAGGTGGAACCTGGTGATGCCGTAAAGCTTCCTAATTTCATGGTGCCTGAATATAAATACCACAATGAAAATAAGATTGCGTATAAAGTCTACAAATACTTTTATACAATATCTCCTAATGGAGCTATGAAGAAGACCGGTTCTACCAATGACTGGAAGAGTAAGTCACTCCATTTCGGAAAAGGGAATACAAAGGCGATGATAGTTAACTCTCTAGAATTTGATGATGGGTGGGCATATATTAAAGTTGTAAGGGATAGAGATAATAGAAATCACGCAGGTTATATAGGCCCGCTTAATGAAAAAGAATCTCAAGCGAAAACTATTTTATTCGAAAAAACGGCAAGCGGAAATACACAAATTTATTATTCTACCATAATCGAAAAGTCTCAAAATGGGGAGTTCATAGTATTACTTCATGTAAGTAAAACGGATACTACTAAAGGATACCAGCTAAATGCATTCTGTATAAACAAACAGCGAGAGGTAGTGTGGAGAGCATCAAAACCTGTAGAAAATTATAGTGATTTTTTTACGAGTGAAGCCAGGAAAGATCACGACAATAAATACACGTCATCCTTTAAAGTAGGTAATGATGGTGGTTTGTTTTTGGTATTAGGTGC
>CAYGTK010000028.1:0-27169 GCA_964352775.1 uncultured Chitinophagaceae bacterium | reverse complement strand
GTCCTGAGCGCGCAGCAGACGAAGGGCTCAGGATGACCCTTGTGCTTCTCTGTGCTATGTCCTGCTGAACTTGATTCAGTATCTGGCGTGGGCAGGTTACGTTGTGTACGTCATTCTATCGTGAGGTCCTGAAATGAATTCAGGATGACCTACGCGCTTGTGCATAAATACCTACAACACTCATACCATTGAAATTATATTGTGCTTGGGTTTTATTAGTTTTGGGAGGAAAAAAGAAAAGAGATGAGAGTTTTTGTAAGTTATGTTTTTGAAGACCGAGAATTTGTGCTTCAACTAGAACGATGGGCTAGCAATAGATTATTGGGACCAGTAAATATTATTAAACAAGAACAGGATATTCGAATTCAAGGAAAAGATATTGTTAGACAAAGAGTAAAAGATACATTATTCAAATGCGATGCTCTATTAGTCCTCATCGGGCAAGACACACACAACCATGATTGGATACGAACTGAAGTTGAGCTGGCCAACAGTTACGAACCCAAAATTCCCGTAATCTGCATTAGGATACCTAATACTAGAGGAGCCCGACCTCAGATATTGACAAACTATCAAGAAACCGAATTCAAGGCTACCGCGCTGAAGTTAAAATTGAATAACCTATAGTTCGTCTAAAAAAGACTTTATATTATCCCATTTCCATGATGATGTTATTGCACCAAACATATCCGCGGGCTCATTGAAGAAGGTTCCTCCATTAGCATATATTCCCCTAATGGGTTTCCCAAGCTCCTTTGCACATTTAATTTCCCACAAAGCTCCATCAGCTTTTGGAAGATTTGGAGTCACTAATACAATAACACCGGAACAGCTATTTATTCGTTCTCTACATTTGGTTTTCCAAGCACTATCCCAAGGTGTCTTAACGGACATGTCAACAATTTCAAATGGTGTTGAGGAATTTTTCGCTTGCCCTACAAATAAATCTCTAGTAGTCTTATCTTCTATTGCAAAGCTTATAAATATTCTCTTCTTCATTATAGCTTTCCATTTTTTGCAAGACGCCAATAGTGTGCTCCTTTAGCAGTAAGCTTGCATCCCCTTGAATTCATAGCTGCGTAGTACATGTGCTCTTCATCAATTGGAATAAGTAGTCCTACTCCTTCGAAGGCTTGTAGGTCAGCGAAAATTTGAGTTTTAGTTGGGTCGGGGTTTTCAGAGTCTGGCTCATATTCAGGGTCTAAACCATGAATATCAGTTGGGCTATCAAAGTAATCAACTATTTTTCTTAAAGTAGTGGTAGGTACTTGTGGGTTAATTTGTCTTAATGTTGTGAATCTTGATATATTGGTTTTAAACATCGGACGTTGGCCCCATGCCCCCAGAGACTGATCAATAAATGCATAAACACTACCTGGTGTTATCATACCTAATAAGTCGGCGGCTCCCCCTCTTAAAGCTTCAAGTAATAATTCTGTAAAGACTCCGTGTCCACCTTTAGTTTCCAAGGCTACCTCATCCTTCCCACTAGCAGTAAGTATAGTTACTCCGTTTGCGATATGGGTATTGGTACCACCAAGGTTTTTGGGCTCACCAAAAGCCCCAGAATGACAACAGTCTAAGATTACAATTTTATCTTTGATTTTGGATTCATTTACGATTGTTAGTATTTCATCAAGACTAATACCTTCATCTGCCTCACTGTAATCTGGTGTAACAAGAACCCCACCAGTAGGTCCAAAAAAACCATGCCCAGAGAAATAAAATAATGCAGAATCTGCTTCTCCACTAAACAAGTTCATAATTTGTTTCTTCAATGGTCCTTTTCTGGGCGCATCTAATTCATAGATTACCTCAAAATTTGGATCACCGTTACCGTGTGTTTGAATCGTAGCACCTACAGCATTTGCATCGTTAATACATCCAGACAATGGTATGTTTGGGTAATTATTGATTCCTACAATTAACGCTTTTCTCATTTTATGTCCGACTTAAAAATTTCTCTATTGTTTCCCATTTCCAATTATATGCTCGTTTGCGTTCTAGTTCTGGAGGTATTCCGCCTCTTTTATCTTTGTCTTTGTAGATATGGATTGGTAAAATTTTCACTTTCTCTTCTCTTGCGCATTTTACTTCCCAACGTAGGCCTTTACTGCGCCAAGAGTTTTTGCTTAGTAGTACAATTACACCATCACTTCGCTTTATTCTTGTTCTGCACTTTTTCTTCCATTCACTTTCTTTATACTTCTGCTTTACCGACATGTCAATAAACTCGAAGGGAGATTTAGGGTTTCTCATTTGTTCAATGATGTGGTCCCTATACTTCACATCTTTCATTGAGAAGGAAATAAAGATTACTTTCTTTTTCTCATCTTGAGTACCAAACCAATCATCTAACCAGCCCATTTTTAGCGCTGAAAAGGTCTACCCCCTGATAGCCAAGAACCATAAGTGGTATATACATTACTTGCCTCATTAACGTGCATTGCTCTCCCTCCTGTTGTTACACTATCAATAGTTATATAAGGATAAACCTGAAGAAAATCAGTTCCATTGTAAGTGTCCGATGAATTATCAACAATAGGAAAAATTGAAATTGGTTTCTTACTCCCGTCAAAAACCCCTAACTCCCATTGCATCCATTTAGAGTGTGTACTGTTATCGCTGAAAGCATAAACTAGCGATTTACACATAGCCATACGTTGCCGAATAAGGTTAACGTTACTTTTAGTAACTCTCCTCCTGTTTAAATGACTATCAACTACCCAATCTACATATACAGAATGGCCGTTTTCTTCCAATATTTCTTTTAATACAGCTATTTCATCCTTATCATCAAAACTATGTGAAAGGAAAATGTCATAGCGGGTTCTAGAGGGGCTTCTGGATTCGTTTAGCAATTGATTATCACTGTACGCTTTTGTGATAGAATTACTTCTTTTATCTACTCTTCTGCGAAATTCAGCTTTAGTAAGTAATGGCATTTTTTAATCTCCTTTATGTTCACTCCAACCACACATAAATGTGGCCAGGTTAATTTATTAAAGATTGAATTGTGTGGGTTAAAATAAAGGCATCCACAAAAACGGTTCGCGTTAAAGATAATAAAATAGGACTAAAAACTTATGCAACTAAAAAAATAACCTTTACTCTTCCCGCTATCGCAAATTTGTAACTTGTGATGAATGACCAACAAGTCTCTGACTTGAACGAGCACTGTGACTTGCAAACGTGAGGTCCTGAAATGAATTCAGAAGGACATTGGCGGGCTACCCCGTGTGAGGGATAGCAGCACTTTTATACTGCATTTCACAAAAATCAAACTACCTTCCAGCTATATGTTCAGGAGATTTAACCGCAACTAACAACCAGAGCGTAACTAAGGATAAAGTGGCAAAAGGGTACCCCAACTGTACCAAAACAAGCCGAAACGCACCCATAACTATTTAAACTAATACCACAGACCCGCCGCCGCCATTGGCTTAGGGCAAATGCACACAAAGTTAAGATATCTAATATGCGTTGTAGTGCTTGCTGGGTAACTATTACAAAGCGCTGGCAACATGCCAAAACCCCCTAACCAAAACCCAATGCCTCGGCTCTAGCATCCTCAAAAAACCTAGCTCCGCTTGAGATCAAACTTCTCTATCTTGTTATAAAGGTGGCTGCGCTGGATGTCAATCTCCTCGGCGGTTTTACTTACGTTCCATCCATTTTTGGCTAGTTTATGTTCAATGAACATCTTCTCCATATGGTCTTTAAAATCTTGGAACTTGTAGAAGGTCTCAAATATCTCAATAGGGTTTTGATGCCCACCAGCATTCGGAACAAAAGCAGCTACATCTTCATCGGTAATTTTGGCATCGCTCAATATCACTAGGCGCTCAATAATGTTGTGAAGCTCGCGGATGTTACCTGTCCAGTTCACCTCTTGCAAGGCACTTAGGGCCTTAGGGGTAATGGTTTTTTTGTTGATACCATGATCTTCACATATTTCCTTCACAAAGCGTTCTGCCAGCTTCGGAATATCATCACGGCGATCGTTCAACGACGGTACGTGTATCAATATCACGCTCAAGCGGTGGTACAAGTCCATACGGAAGTTACCGTCCTCTATCTCTTTGGTCAGGTTTTTATTGGTAGCCGCTACTATGCGCACATCCACCAAAATGTCCTTATCGCCACCTACACGGGTAATGCGGTTCTCTTGCAATGCACGTAGTACTTTGGCTTGCGCTGAAAGGCTCATATCACCTATCTCATCAAGGAAAAGTGTACCACCACTGGCCTGTTCAAATTTCCCGATGCGCTGCTTAATGGCCGAGGTAAATGCACCCTTCTCATGACCGAACAACTCACTCTCTATCAAGTCAGTAGGTATGGCGGCGCAGTTCACTTCTACCAGTTTACCTGTTCCTTCGCGGTGGCTTTTTTCGTGTAGCCATCTTGCTACCAATTCTTTACCCGTTCCGTTTTCACCAGTTACCAAAACACGTGCATCCGTAGGGGCAACACGGTCAATAGTATCCTTAATTTTTAAGATGCTTGGTGAGTCACCAATTATCTCTCTTGTTTTCGAAACCTTACGCTTCAGTACCTTAGTTTCAGTAACCAATTCCGAGCGGTCGAGCGCATTACGGATGGTGATCAACAAGCGGTTCAAGTCTGGCGGCTTGCTGATGAAATCGTAGGCACCACGTTTTACGGCATCTACAGCTGTATCTACGTTAGCGTGGCCCGAAATCATTATAGTAGGGGTGTCTGGCTCATTTTTTAGGATAAACTCCAGCACTTCCATACCGTCTTTCTTCGGCATTTTAATGTCTAGTAGTACTACGTCGTAAGCTTCGTCATTCAGCTTGTCTATCGCCTCTTGACCATCTACAGCCTCATCCACTTTATAGTTTTCGTACTCCAGTATCTCCCGCATGGTTTTGCGTATACTCTTCTCGTCGTCTACCAATAATATTTTTGACATAGGGGTATTGTTTCAATTGTACAGATAAATATACACCCTTCTCAAAAAAAGCAAGCCCTTGTGGAAAAATATAAATGTGGATAAGGAGGATAAAAAAAGTGCAAGCGGGCCATAAGCCGGATCTTGTTCTATCCTGTCATCTATCTGGGCCCACAGTCACCCGTGGGCTCTAGCAACCAACCCCCCTACGTTGGGCGAGCAGCCCTCCAATGCAGGTATATTTGGTCTTTCGGCGGGCAAGGTTTACTCGCCACCCCAATTACTAGGGGCAACCGTGAGCTCTTACCTCACATTTTCACCCTTACCCCGATCGCTCGGGGCGGTTATTTTCTGCAGTACTAGCTGTCCATATCCTAAAATACGTCCCTCCCGTTAGGAGGTGCCCTGCTCTGCGCCGTCCGGACTTTCCTCACCACTTAAAAGTGGAGCGACAGGTCGCCCGCTTGCCTTGCAAAGGTAGTTATAGTTATAAGCTAGATGCAAGACGTCCTTTTCCTATCACCACTAAGTAGTAAATTTGCCAAATGAGCAGAGCAGAAGAATTCAAAGCCTACATTAACGAAGGCTATACTTATAAGCGAGACTATATAGTATTAGGTGGGGCCATGTTAGATGGTGAATGCCAGCCCGACCATTTGGTGAAGGTGCCATTGCGCACCCTTAATCGCCACGGTTTAATAGCTGGAGCTACGGGTACGGGTAAAACCAAAAGTCTACAAGTGATGGCCGAGCAGCTATCTGAGAAAGGTATACCTAGTTTACTGATGGATCTAAAAGGTGACTTGAGTGGATTAGCTCAACCTGGTGAAAGTAATGACCATATCGTTTGGCGGCATGGGGCTATAGGTGTTCCCTACGAGCCAATTGGCTTGCCAATAGAACTGATGAGTATTTCCGATGAAAAGGGCGCTAGGCTTAGAGCAACGGTTACGGAATTTGGGCCAGTATTATTAGGAAAGATATTAGACCTAAGTGATGCCCAGCAAGGAATAATTGCCTTGATATTCAAGTATTGTGATGATAATAGATACCCGCTGCTAGACTTGAATGACCTTAAAAGAATGCTGCAGTTCTGTATTAATGAGGGTAAAGAAGATATTGAATCAGAGTATGGCCGAGTTTCTTCTGCTTCCGTTAGTGCTATTATGCGGAAGATAATTGAGTTGGAACAGCAAGATGCCGAGCAATTTTTCGGCGAGCGATCTTTTGATGTGAACGACTTGTTACGCACCAAAGATGGAAGAGGCCAAATAGGTATTATCCGCTTAACGGATATGCAAAGCAAACCCAAGCTTTTCAGCACGTTCATGCTTAGCCTTTTGGCCGAGATATACGCCAACTTCCCCGAAGCGGGAGACTTGAAAGAACCAAAGCTCTGCATATTTATTGACGAAGCTCACCTGATATTCGACAACGCCAGCAAGGCATTGATAGACCAGATAGAGACCATCATCAAGCTTATTCGCTCGAAAGCAGTTGGGGTTTATTTCTGTACCCAGAACCCCACCGATGTGCCTGAAGATGTGTTAGCACAATTAGGTCTAAAGATTCAACATGCGCTACGTGCCTTCACCGCCAGGGATAGAAAGGCCATTAAACAAGCAGCACAGAACTTTCCTGATACGGAATACTACGAAGCCAATAAGCTGATAACTGAACTTGGAACAGGGGAAGCCTTGGTTACTGCCTTGAACGAGAAAGGTATACCAACACCTTTAGCAGCCACCTTAATGCGAGCCCCTATCACCCGAATGGGTGTGTTAACCGATCGCGAGATAGACCACGTGGTAGAAGACTCAGAACTGGTAGCGAAGTATAATGAAGAAATTGACCGAAGAAGTGCTTTTGAAATCTTGAATGAAAAGCTGGAACGTGCCGAAGCCAACCAAAAAGAGGTGAAGGAAAAACCTGTTCGGAAAAGTACTACTACCAAAGCAGAACCTACGTTTATAGAAGAAATGAGTAAAAACACCATGGTACGCCAGTTGGGCCGCACCGCTATTCGCGAGTTGACACGGGGATTGCTTGGGGTGCTAGGTATTAAGAAGAGATAGACCACGTTAAACATCCTTCTTAACTTAAGTCAATGAACGGCGCCATGTCGCACCCCTACCTTTGTGATACACAATTAAACACAGTATCATGACGAGTAACACAACAACACTAAAACAAACAGCGACCATGAAAGCAATGCTATACAAAAAGTATGGTGGACCAGAAGTGCTTCACCCGGGGAACGTACCAAAGCCTCAACCTAAGGCTAACGAAGTATTGGTGAAAAACCATTACACCACAGTAACTGCTGGCGACTATCGCTTGCGCAAGGCCGATCCGTTTATCATTCGCTTCATGGGTGGGTTTAATACACCTAAACAGCCTATTCTAGGTCACGAATTTTCAGGAGAAGTAGTAGAGGTTGGCGACGCCGTTTCTAAATTCAAAGTGGGCGATAGAGTATTTGGCAGTACTGAATTCAACTCTGCAGCGTATGCCGAATACATCTGCATGGAAGAAGATGCAGGAATAGCACAAATACCGGAAGGAATAACCGATGAACAAGCAGCGGCAACACCCATTGGGGCAGGCACAGCGCTACACTTTCTGCAAAAAGCCGAGGTGAAAGCAGGGGAGCATGTATTGGTATATGGTGCATCAGGCAGCGTAGGTAGCTATGCGGTGCAACTAGCAAAACATATGGGTGCGCAGGTAACAGCAGTATGCAGTGGAAGAAATGCAGATTTGATGAAAGAGATTGGAGCAGATGTGGTTATAGATTACAAAACCGAAGACTATACAAAAGGCACCCAACGCTACGATGTAATATTTGATGCCGTGGGCGAAACCACCTATAGTGCCGGGCAGTATGTAATGAACGAGAAGGGCAGGTTTATAGCCTGCAATATTACAAAAGACGGTATGTTATACATGATGCTAGCGCCGTTGATAGGCAGTAAAAAAGTAATAGGTGGTGTGGCTCTAACCAATGCCGAGATGATGGACCAATTGGTTCCCCTGTTAAAAGATGGTGCCATTAAACCCGTAATTGACAGATGTTACGATTTCGAAGATCTTCCCAAAGCCCATGCTTACGCCGATACAGGTCGCAAGCGAGGCAATGTTACTATAAAAGTAGCCTAGCTATCACTTCTGCACCTTTACCGCCAAGCGTTTCCTAATGCGGCTAAGCGATTCTGGCTTTACCCCTAAATAAGATGCCAAGTGGTATTGTGGAACCCGGTTCAGCAAGTCTGGCCGGGTTTTTTGTAACTCTAGGTAGCGTTCTTCGGGGCTAAGGGTTAGGTAGGTAGCCATGCGGGCTTGTTCTTCCCCAAAATTGCGTTCTGTTTCTTCACGGGCTAATTTCTCAAAATGAGGGAAACGTTTATACAGTAGTTGCTCGCTATCCCAAGTGATAACTGCCACGCACGAATCTTCTAAACAACCTAAATAATGAGCAGAAGGCACTTTGTTTATATAACTCAAATGCGATGAAAAACAACTGTGGTCGGTATAAAATGCTGTGGTTTTATCTTCGCCATCCACCAAATAGTATTGTCGGGCACATCCCCAAAGGCAATAAAAACTTTCGGTAGCTACTTCCCCTTCACGAAGTATTACGTCACCCTTTTTATAATATCGGGTTGGCATATGCTCTTGCAGAAAACCTATTTCTTCGGGCGTAAGCTCATTCTGGGTCAATACAAATTCTACAAACTCGTTTTTCATAGTTTCTAAGGTAGTAGATAGATTCGAGATACTAGAATTAAGAGTCAAGACTTATTGTAAGTAAGGCTAGTCTGGTATCTAGTTTCTTGGCTCTAGTATCTATCCTGTAATTTTACACCTATGCAACAAGAAGACGTTATAATAATTGGCGGTGGACCATGCGGAGTTGCCGCTGCCATTGAGTTGAAGAAGATAGGTGTAGATAGCCTCATTATAGAGAAGGGCAGCCTTACCGAATCGATACGTCGCTACCCATTGGGGATGAAGTTTTTCAGTACAGCAGAGAATATCGAGGTGGGTGGATTGCCCTTCCCTACCAGCAATGTGAAGCCTACCCGCGAAGAGGCCATGCAGTATTACCGAAAGGTGGTGCAGTACTTCGGTATCCGCATGCAATTGTATACGCAGGTAGATAGTTTGAAGAAAGAAGGCGGCCAATTTCAGCTCACTACCAGCAAAGGAGAGCAGTTAATTGCCAACAAAGTAATTATGGCCACGGGCTATTTCGACCAAGCCCGAATGCTGGGCATAGAAGGAGAGGAGCAGCCCTACGTAAAAGCCTATTACGACGAGGCCTTTGCCTACAGCTTCACCAAGGTAGTGATCATTGGTGGCGGCAACTCGGCCATTGAGGCAGCCCTACAACTGTATCGACATAATGTAGACGTAACCATGGTGGTGCGCGGCAGTGAGCTTAAACCCACCGCCAAATATTGGCTAGTGCCCGACATTACCAATCGCATAAAAGAGGGGAAGATAAAAGTGCACTTTAACAGCGAGGTGAAGAAGATACACAACCACCTAGTAACCATAAGAGGTGAGAACGGAGAGATAGGACTGCTAGAAGCCGATACCATATTCAAACTAGTAGGCTACCTACCCAAAGTGGAGTTGCTAAGGCAAGCAGGAGTTTCCGTAGATGACAAAACCCTAGTGCCCACCTTTGATGATAGTACTTATGAAACCAACGTACCCGGCCTATTCGTCTGCGGCACTGTATTGGCAGGCACCCGAACGGAATCGGTATTTATAGAGAACGGTAGAGAGCATGCTAGGGTTATCGCTTCGCGAATTAGTAACAGTGTGCAGTAATAGTCAACAGTCGCAGTAGGCAGTTATCAAATCAGGAAAAGCATAGGTCACACTGAGCGCGTAGCAGTCGAAGGGTGGGGTGCTGGGAGAGGGATAGAATAGGTTTACTCTAGTACAACTAGTCTTTTAGTCGCTTGCTGACCCTGCATATCAATATTTACAATATAGCTACCTGCACTCAGGCTACTAATATCTATTGGTTCATCACCAACGATAGTTTCCGCTAACACTAGTTTGCCAAGCAAATTGTAAATGTTTAGTGTGATGGCTTCTGTTTTTCCGCTTCTATCAATGTATAACAAATCCTTCGCTGGATTAGGATATAGCACTAAATCCATGCCTTTATCAGGTTTCTCAATTTTCACGGAAGTAAATAGGCTGTCGTTAGCTGATGTGCACCCATTTTTGCTCAAAAACAAACCACTAGACCTTTCCCATTCACCTTTGTTGTTGATGCCCTCTCTCACTTCATTGTATACCTTTCCGTTTTCATCATAGCTATAGAAATACCGTGAGCCCTTCAAACCTGGGTTTGTTGGAATAGTTTGTACCTCTTTAATCAAATCATTGTGGCTATTGTATCTTTCATACTTTGTAATAAACCTTGGTCCTATCGGTTGCGGAAAATGAACTAGCGAGGTGAAAATCAAACTATCTCCTGACACCCTGTAATCACTAAAACTAGTCTTATACATCACTCCAAACGTGTCATTCTCTACATACAATATGGATTTAACATGTCTATATTCTTGAAGCTTAGTTTGTTCACTAGTGAATTTTTCACACCAAAATTCACTATCGTAAGTTCTGCTCTCATCTAGAAATTGAATTACTTCCTCCGCTGGATATGGAACTCCATTGTTAAAACCGTAGGTAATTGTTTTAAAAACAGGATTTGCTGTACTGCCATACCAGTATCCGGTTTTAGCGAATAATTCATAGCTACCAGTGCTGTCAACTGCATATTTGCTAACAGAAAGTAATTGTCCTTTTTGTAGGTCGTAATTGTATACGTCTTTTCTAACGTTCAACCACGTGCTGCTAATTGCCCCCCTTTTTTGTAGAACAGCTTCGGTAATTACTGAGTCACAATTTGCCAGTAGTTTCTTCTCTATTAACCTCCTGTAATTTAGCCATCCGGCATCAAAGTCAAGCCACTCGTTCAAGAGATTACAGTACAAGGATTGTGAGGTGTCAGCTCTCCAAAAAGTATTATTGTTCGTATCTGTAAACCCATTTTCACTGATATTTGTAGTCAAGGTCAAGCCGTTGGGAAGTGTAGATTCCCAGCGGCCATTTATGAAAACTGTCTCACAAGTTTTAGTGTCGAACACTTCCTCAACATAGCCGCTGTCACTTACCACCATTAAGCATGTGTTATCAACTGACCAAGTAGTATCAGCCCAATATGCTAAATCGTACTCTCCAGTGGCATAATCGGTCATTTCAAGTTGGGCAAATCCAATGCAGCAGGTTGCCAACAGTAATAATATGGTGAAACTCTTTCTCATATGGTTGGTGTCTTAATAGACTGCCATTCAATATAAATGGTTGCATTGTGGGACTCTAGTAAATTTTAAAATCTCACGATAGAATGACCTGTAGAACATCACCCGCCAACGCCAGATTCTGAATCAAGTCCAGAATGACATAATGTAGTAGATGTAAATTCTCCCCAGTCCGCCAGTTGCAACTGCAACTGGCTATGGCGTCTGGGAAATTTAAAGGGAAACAAGCAATACTGAACAGTCTCGGCTCTTGCTAGCGGAAGGGGTCTCGTTGGTGACTGCGAACCACTAAGAGTTGGAAGTACCGGCCACGCGTGTCGCACTTCGACTACGCTCAGTGTGACAGCACTACTGAACAGTCTCGGCTCTTGCATCTTGGCTCTAGTATCTACAATTTAAATAAACCCTCGTTTGATAAAAACTTGGTGCTTACGACCGAGCGCTAGTGCGGAGTTATAACCTTGTACATACTATTTTAATCTACCTACCGTTTGGTTATGAGAGATTATTGGGTATATTTGAAGGGTTATGCCAAAGAAACGGATCAGTAAAACATTCATCTTAAACCAAGCACTACAGGTGTTTAGCGAGAAGAGCTATTACAACGCCACAATGGCTGAAATAGCCGAGGCATGCGGTATACTGAAGGGTAGCATGTATCATTACTTCGCCAGTAAAGAGGAGTTGATGAAGGCCGTGATACAGTATGTACACACCTATTTTCACGAAGAGATATTCGTACATGCTTATAACGATCACTTGAATACGGAGGAAAAACTCCGCACCATGGGTGTGCTGACCGAAAAGGTACTGGTAGACACGGAGAAAGGGCATATTATGGGTAACATTGGTATTGAAACCGCCCGTATTATCCCTGAGTTCTCAGAGCTAATAAAAGACTTCTTTAACGATTGGATGAATGCGCTAACAGCCGTGTTCAGAGCGAAGTACAGCGAAGAAAGAGCTCGCGAAGTGGCCGAGCAATGTGTTGCAGAAATAGAGGGCGCAGTGATGATGACCCGTATATACGACGAGCCCCGCTACCTGCGCGACACCTTTAAAAGAATATTGAAAAGAATACGATAGGTTATAAAACAACCGTTTGGTATAAAACGTGTTTATGCGTATATTAGGCACTCGAAATGAATTTCCCACATAAAGACAATTATAAATAATGGAAGCAGTATTGAACAAACCCGCTACCGGAGCGGCTACAGGAACCAAAAGAGCTATCCGCAAAGCGGTAGTACTAGGTTCTGGAGTAATGGGCTCTCGAATAGCTTGTCACTTTGCGAATATCGGCTTAGAAGTATTGTTGCTAGACATCGTTCCCTTCGATCTTCCTGAAGACAAGAAGGACAACAAAGCAGCCCGTAACAGTATTGTTGACGGTGCTTTGAAAGCAGCATTAAAGTCTAACCCTTCTCCTATATACAAGAAATCGTTCGCCAGCCGTATACAAACGGGCAACTTTGACGATAACTTTAAAGACATAGCTGATGCTGACCTTATACTAGAGGCAGTAGTAGAGAACTTGGATATTAAGAAAAAGGTGTTTACGCAAGTAGACCAGTATCGTAAGAAAGGATCTATTGTAGCATCTAACACATCAGGTATTCCTATCCACCAAATGTTGGATGGTAGAACGGATGATTTCAAATCGCACTTTTTAGGATGGCACTTCTTTAATCCACCACGCTACTTGCGTTTGTTGGAGATCATTCCTACACCAGAAACTTCTCAAGAAGTAGTTGACTTCAGTATGGAGTATGGTGATAAGTACTTGGGTAAAACCACAGTGCTTTGTAAAGACACTCCTGCGTTTATCGCTAACCGTATCGGTGTATTCAGCATCATGGCCATTTTCCACGTAATGGAAGAGTTGGGCATGACCATTAATGAAGTGGATGCTTTAACTGGTCCATTAACAGGTCGTCCTAAGTCGGCAACCTTCCGTACAGGTGATGTAGTTGGATTAGATACACTTGTAAAAGTGGCTAACAACGCATACAACGATTGTACCGAGGATGAGATGCGCGACTTGTTTAAAATTCCTGACTACGTTCAGAAAATGGTAGACAACAAATGGTTGGGTGATAAAACTGGCCAAGGTTTCTACAAGAAAGTACGTCATGCAGATGGTAAGAAAGAGATCCTTACTTTGGATCTGAACACCATGGAGTATGCTGCGGCACCTCGCCCTAAGTTTGCTACCATTGATGCTGCTAAACCTATCGACGACTTGAAAGAGCGTTTAGTAGTACTACATAAAGGCACTGATAAAGCAGGAGATTTCTTGCGTAAAGTAGCTTTCTACTTGTTCGCTTATGCTTCTAACCGTATTCCGGAAATAGCAGATGAGCTATACAAAGTAGACGATGCATTATGTGCTGGTTTCGGATGGCAATTAGGTCCATTTGAGAGCTGGGATGCTATGGGCGTTGCCAAAATGGTAGACAAAATGAAAGAAGCTGGTAAAGCTCCTGCCGCTTGGGTAGAAGAAATGCTAGCTGCTGGTTTCGATACATTCTATAAAGTAGAAGGTGGCGTTCGTAAATACTACGACATCAACACTAAAGGATACGTAGCGATACCTGGACAAGGTTCTTACATTATTCTAGATAACATTCGCGGTAACAAGCCAGTATGGCAAAATAGTGGTGCTACATTGCACGACTTGGGCGATGGCGTATTGAACCTAGAGTTCCACACCAAAATGAACTCTATTGGTAGTGAAGTACTAGAAGGTATTAATAAGAGTATTGAAATAGCGGAGAACGGCTATAACGGATTGGTAATCGGTAACAATGGCGAGAACTTCTCGGCCGGTGCCAACTTAGCCATGATGTTGATGCTAGCTATAGACCAAGAATGGGATGAGTTGGATTTCGCAGTACGCGCTTTCCAAAATACGGTTAAGCGTATTCGCTTCTCTGATATTCCAGTAGTGGTTTGTCCGCACACATTGACTTTAGGTGGTGGTTGCGAGATAACCATGCACGCTGATAAAGTAGTTGCTTCTGCCGAAACGTATATCGGGTTAGTAGAAGTAGGTGTTGGTTTAATACCTGCCGGTGGTGGTACTAAAGAAACCGTTTTGCGTGTTTCTGAATCGTACTTCCCAAGTGATCCTCAAACAAGTAAATTACAGCAAGCTTTCGTAAATATTGCAACAGCTAAAGTGGCTACATCAGCTCACGAAGCTTACAACCAGTGGATATTGAAAGAAGGTCGTGACTTGATCATAGTAAACAAAGACCGCGTAATTGCTGAAGCTAAAAAAGAAGTATTGCGTATGGCTGAGTTGGGATATACTCGCCCAATTGAGAAGCAAATAACTGCATTAGGTCGTACCGCATTAGGTGGCTTGTATGCTGGTTCTTACGCTTTCAACTTAGGTCGCTATGCAACTGACCACGACCGCTTGATCGCTGACAAACTAGCTTATGTAATGGCTGGTGGCGACTTAACTGGTGTTCAGAAAGTGAGCGAGCAATATATGTTAGACTTGGAGCGCCAAGCATTCTTATCACTACTAGGTGAGAAGAAAACGCTGGAGCGTATCCAAAGCATTGTTACCAAAGGTAAGCCATTGCGTAACTAGTCTAACTACTTAATACTAACTACTAAATACTCAAACAAATGCAAGAAGCATATATAGTTGCCGGATACAGAACAGCAGTAGGAAAAGCGGGCCGTGGTGGTTTGCGTTTCACTAGCCCTGTAGACTTGGCAAATGACGTAATTACTCAACTTTTGAAAGATGTTCCTGAATTAGACGCTACGCGAATTGACGATCTAATTGTAGGTAACGCAGTAAACGAAGCAGAACAAGGTTTACAAATGGCCCGTTGGATCGCCGTACGTGCGCTTCCATTGGATGTGCCAGGTGTAACCATTAACCGTTACTGTGGTTCAGGCGTAGAGGCTATAGCAATGGCAACTTCTAAGATTCGTACTGGTATGGCTGATATAGTTATAGCTGGTGGAACGGAATCAATGTCGCTAGTGCCTATTATGGGTTTCAAAACAGTTCCAGATTATGGAATTAGTTCTAAAAACCCAGAGTACATGATCGGTATGGGTTTAACTGCCGAAAATATTTCTGACAAGTATGAAGTAACTCGAGCGCAAGCTGATGAGTTCTCTTACAACAGTCACCAAAAAGCTTTAGCAGCTATTGAAAGCGGTAAATTCAAAGACGAGATTTGCCCAATAACTGTGGAAGAAGTAACCGTGAAAAACGGCAAGCGTGTAGCAGGTTCTTACGTTGTTGATACAGATGAAGGTCCACGTCGCGACACTACTATGGAAGCATTGGCACGTCTTCGTCCGGTATTCCGTAACAAAGGTGTGGTTACGGCGGGTAACTCTTCACAAACTTCTGACGGCGCAGCATTCGTGCTAGTGGTTTCAGAAAAAGTGGTTAAAGAGTTGAACTTGACTCCTATCGCTCGTATGGTAACATGTGCATCAGCAGGTGTTGATCCTCAGTACATGGGTATTGGTCCAGTAGCGGCTATTCCGAAAGCATTGAAGCAAGCAGGAATGAGCTTGGGAGATATTCAGCAAATTGAATTGAACGAAGCATTTGCCGCACAAGCAGTAGCAGTAATTAAAGAAGGTGGATTAGATCCCAACATAGTAAACGTGAACGGTGGTGCAGTAGCACTTGGTCACCCACTAGGATGTACTGGTACTAAATTGACCATTCAATTATTGAACGAAATGCGTCGCAGAGATCAGAAGTACGGAATTGTAACTGCCTGTATTGGCGGTGGACAAGGTATTGCTGGTATTTACGAGCGTTTGAACTAAAAACAACTTACTGCCCCGACTATTTCGTCGGGGCAAACTTATAAATAGACAAATAAGATGGAGACAGCTGTTAACAAGAAGGTTTTAAAAGGAGGAGAGTTCGTAATTGCGGAAACGGAAGCGAACAACACATTCACTCCAGAAGATCTTTCGGAAGAACAATTGATGTTTGGTCAAACTGCTAGCGAATTTGTAGAGCAGAAAGTATGGCCTAACGTAGAGAAAATTGATAAAGGTGGCTACGATATAGTAGAACGATTATTAGGTGAAGCAGGTGAATTGGGCCTTTTAGGATCAGCCATACCTGAAGCATATGGTGGTTTAGGATTGGATTTCAATACCGACTCCTTATTATCAGAGCAAATTGGTAAAAGCCATTCCTTTGGAGTTGCAGTTGCAGCCCACACAGGTATCGGTTGTTTGCCAATTTTATACTTCGGTACCGAAGAGCAAAAGCAAACTTACTTGCCAGGATTAGCTAGTGGTCAACAAAAAGCTGCTTACTGCTTAACAGAGCCAGGTTCTGGTTCTGATGCATTATCTGCTAAAACTAAGGCAGAGCTTAGCGAAGACGGTAGTTACTATACCATCACTGGACAAAAGATGTGGATCACGAATAGTGGTTTCGCAGACATCTTCATCGTATTTGCTAAAATTGATGGCGATAAGTTCACTGGATTTATTGTAGATGCTAAATCTCCAAACATCAATCTTGGTGCTGAGGAAGATAAATTGGGTATCAAAGGATCATCTACTCGCCAAGTATTCTTTGAAGGTGTTCAAGTACCTGCTGAGAATGTATTGGGTCAGATAGGACAAGGACACAAAATCGCATTCAATGTATTAAACATTGGCCGTTACAAGCTTTGTGCTATGGTAATGGGTGGTTCTAAAGTTGCTGCAGACAGAGCAGTAAAATATGCCAACGAGCGTATCCAGTTCAAAGTGCCTATTTCTTCTTTTGGTGCTATTAAGCACAAGTTGGCTGAAATGGCCGTGAAGATCTACGCAACGGAATCTGCAACTTACCGTGCAAGTGGTTTGATCAATGATATGATCGAGAGTTTGGTGGAAGAAGGCAAAACTCCAGTAGAAGCCAAATTGGTAGCTGCTGAGGAATATAGTATTGAGTGTGCATTATTGAAAGTATTCGGATCGGAGACTTTAGATTATGTAGTAGATGAATTGGTGCAAGTATATGGTGGTATGGGCTTCTCTGAGGAAGCTCCTGCAGCTCGTGCTTACCGCGATTCTCGTATCAACAGAATATTTGAAGGTACTAACGAAATCAATCGTTTGTTGTCGGTAGGGATGATGTTGAAGAAAGCCATGAAAGGTGAATTAGACCTGATGGGACCTGCAATGGCTATCCAAAAAGAACTGATGAGCATTCCTGACTTTGGAAGCGATGATGCAACGGGTACTTTCGCTGCTGAAAAGAAAGCGCTTCACAATGCGAAGAAAGCATTCTTGATGGTAGCGGGTGCTGCTGTTCAAAAATACATGGCTAATCTAGAGAAGCAACAAGAGATATTGATGTTCGCAGCTGATGTATTGATAGAGCTTTATGCTGCTGAATCTGCAGTGTTGCGTACGGAGAAAATGGTGGCTATTAAAGGAGAAGAGGCTTGCAGCTTGCAGATAGATTTGACCCGCACTTACTTTTCTGATGCAATGGAGCGTATCAACCTAGCTGGAAAGCATGCCATTTGCGGTTTTGCTGAAGGAGATGAGTTGAAAATGATGTTAATGGGATTGAAGCGTTTTACTAAGTATGATGCTTACAATACTATTGCAGCTCGTCAGCGCATTGCAGACAAGATGATAGAAGAAAACGGATACTGCTTCTAAGTATGAGTTTCCGTTAACAATATAGGATAGCAAGGTTGAACATAGCCTTGCTATTCTTGTTTTATAAGCAATTGAACAATAAAGAATTAAAGCATAAAAAATGAGCGTAGCTACAGAACAGAAAAACACCCTAGCAGGAGGGGAATTCCTAGTTAAGGAATCGAAAGCAGAAGACATCTATACCCGTCAAGACCTGACCGAAGAACAACTAATGTTCGCCCAAACGGTGCGTGACTTTGTTGACCAACGTATCCTTCCTAATATGGATGCATTGGATAAGCAAGAAGAAGGCCTAACCGTAAAATTATTAGACGAAGCAGCAGAGCTAGGTCTATTGGGTACATCTATACCAGAGCAATATGGTGGTATGGATCTGGATTTCAATACCAACACGGCATTGATAGAAGAAATGGGCGGTTCGCATGGTTTTTCTATATCTATGGGTGCTCATATCGGAATTGGTACACTACCTATCCTTTACTTTGGTACCGAGGAGCAGAAAACTAAATACCTTCCGAAATTAGCTTCGGGTGAGTTAAAGGCTGCTTATTGTTTAACAGAGCCAGGTTCAGGTTCTGATGCATTAGGTGCACGTAGTAAAGCGATATTGAACGAAGAAGGAACGCACTACATTTTGAATGGCCAGAAAATGTGGATCAGTAACGCTGGTTTTGCTGACGTTTTTGTGGTATTCGCTAAAATTGATGGTGACAAATTCACTGGTTTCATCGTACATGGCGATTCGGAAGGATTGAGCCTTGGTGCAGAGGAAGATAAAATGGGTATCAAGTGTTCTTCTACCCGCCAGATCTTCTTTAACGATGTAAAAGTACCAGTAGAGAACTTGCTAGGTGAAATAGGTAAAGGACATAAGATAGCCTTCAACATATTGAACGTAGGTCGTTTCAAGTTATGCGCAGGTGTATTGGGTGGTGCTAAGCGTGCTGCTACACAAGCTGTAAAATATGCTAACGAGCGTGTGCAGTTTGGTGTGCCTATTTCAAGCTTTGGAGCTATTAAGTACAAATTAGCTGAAATGGCCGTTCGACTGAACGCTACTGATGCTATCACTTACCGTGTATCTGATCTTATTGATCAGAAAGAGAAGGCACTTATTGCAAGTGGTGTAGCTAAAGAGATCGCCATTCAAGATGCAGCTGAAGAGTATGCTATTGAGTGTGCTATGTTGAAAGTAATTGGCTCGGAAGTCCTAGGTTATGTAACTGACGAATTAGTACAGGTATACGGTGGAATGGGTTACTCTGAAGAGGCTCCAGCCGCTCGCGCTTATCGCGATGCTCGTATCAACAGAATATTTGAAGGAACTAATGAGATCAACCGCCTACTAACGGTAGATATGTTGATCAAGCGCGCCATGGGTGGAAAGATCGACATGATGACTCCAGCAATGGCTGTTCAGAAAGAATTGATGAGCATTCCAGACTTTGGTGGTGATGACGACAACGGTCGTTATGCTGCTGAGCACAAGGCAATGGGCAATTTGCGTAAAGCTATTTTGATGACTGCTGGTGCAGCTTTCCAGAAGTTGATGCAGAAAATGAAAGATGAGCAAGAAATATTGATGAACATAGCTGATATGTTGAACGATCTTTACACTTGCGAGTCGGTATTGTTGAAGACAGAGAAGATGTTCAATACATCAGGTGAGGCAGTTGCTGCTCCATATGAAGATATGATGAAAGTTTTCTTCAACGATGCTATTGAGCGTATCAACCTAAACGGCAAGCATGCAATTGCAGCTTTCACCGAAGGCGATGAGCAGAAAATGATGCTAATGGGCTTAAAGCGTTACACGAAATATGAAGTAGTGAACACTAAAGAACTACGCAGAAGAATAGCTGACCGCATGATCGAAAAGAATGCCTATACATTCTAAGATCAGCATAAGCTGGATACAAAAAACCCTCGTAGTTTAAAACTACGAGGGTTTTTATTTTACTGTGGATATGGATCAAAAACTAATTCCTATACTTCTTTATCACGCTCATCATTTCTTTAGGAGGCACACCACTGTCTTTAACATACTTACGCATCAAACCAATAAAATCATCGGTCAACTCATCTCTAAAGCCCAGTTTGAAACCTATTTTGTGGATGAATTTTACTTCTTCGTCATGAATTTTCTTATCGAATTTCATCATGAAAAGTAGGTAGTACAAAATCTCCATCCGTTCGCTTTCGTCCTTTGGCGGATGCAAGGGATAGTTGGCGGTGTTCTCCGCTATTTCATTCAATTCTTCATCGGTGAAACCTAGGTCCCGTCCAGTGTTTAACCAAAAGTAAGCCTCGCCAGGGTCTACTTCTCCATCAATATTTTTCAATTCATAGAGTAAGGCCATAAGTGCTTTGCCTACTTCTTCTTCTGATGCTCCTTCTAAGTGATACATTACTGCTTAACTATAGGTTGAATGATGCTGTGTTCTTTATTACTTACTACAAGCCAATACATCCCTTTTTGAAGGCTTTGAGGTAAGGTAAATGTTTGGTTAGTGCTATTGAGCTGTAATTCACTACTCCAAACCGTTTGCCCTAGTGTGTTAACCAAGTTTATGGTTTCGTAAATATTAACTTGAGAAAGGTTTATAGTGAAGTTGTCTGTAATAGGGTTAGGGTAAACTGATAGTTCCCCGTCACTCACTTCTTGTATTTTAACTCCACAATCTTGCCTAAAGGTCTTTATCCATTCCAAAGAACTTAAGATATGAGGAAAACCCGCCTCTGCATGGCTAATACTATCCATTACTTCAACAGATAATTGAGTTGCTCCTAGTACATTCATAGTATCCTCTGTAAAAAGGACATTATCAAAAGGATTTTCCACATCAATAGGGCTATGATACAAGCGCATCGGCATTTGTGGTGCCCAGTTATAAAGGTCGTTATCTGCTAAAAACTCACGCATCCAAAAGTTACGGTCGTTTCTGAATTGATTTTCCAAAGTGTCAATAAGCATACGGCTAGGAATTTCATCTAGCAGTTGGCCAGCGTTATATAAAGCGCTATCGGGGTTTAGTATAATAGCCAATAAAGAATCATAAGGCGATTCAAATACTTGATTTAATTCAGTATAGGGAAGGTTTCTAGCAATTAAAGTATCCCGATAAGCATTCATGTACGACCATGCCACTAAGCATAAAGCTTGTGGTTCGCCAGTAACTCGAGTAGGGGAAGCTAACGAATCGGCAGCAATACCTGATAAGTCAAA
The DNA here is from genome assembly GCA_964352775.1 of uncultured Chitinophagaceae bacterium. GTDB lineage: Bacteria > Bacteroidota > Bacteroidia > Chitinophagales > CAIOSU01 > CAYGTK01. Next base: position 6,009 of record CAYGTK010000028.1, on the reverse strand, counting down.
AGTTCCACCGCCCGGTGCTACGGCTTCTATATTAAATTCAGAAGAGTAGTTGGCCTGTATCTCTTTGGCTGTGGCCATAGAAGAATGCCCCCCTTGAGAATATCCTGTTAGGAATACTTGGTTGTTAAGCGACACGCTATTATCTGCACAAATAGTGCGTGTTGCACGTATCATGTCGATTGTAGCCGAAGCCTCTGATTGTGCGTGCATAAATGCCTGAACACCAGGGCTGGCGTCAAAACCCATATGTATATAATCTGGAGCTATACCCACAAAACCATTAGCGGCAATGCCCATAGTGATAAACGAATAGATAGAGGAATTCCAATTAGATGGAACCTCGCGGTGTTTTGCACTCAAGCCATGGCCATAAGTGTACAGTGCCAAATCACACGGATAATTCGTGGGTACTACTACTACGCCAGTAGCAGTAGTGGCAGTTATGCTATCTGTATCAATAGTTTCATAGGCAACTTTATAAACGTCAATATCATATTCCAATCCGAATACTAGCTTTATGGCAGATGCTGGTAGGGGTGTGCCGCCAAATAGGCCAGCGGTGCGGTTACTCAATTCCGCTGCTAGGGAATCTACGGTGAATGTAGTCACCTTTACGGCTGATACTATTTTGCCTCTATCAGCTTGTGCGAAAAGTAGGCTTGGTAATAGAAAAAGGGCGAATAGAATAGCGCGTATCATCAATATCTTATTTGCTATAAAAATAAAAGATCAAGTTGGGAAAGAAACTTAGGAATAGTAGGCTATTTAAGCCCATCAAAGTATTTTAGTGGAAAGCTATCCTTATGCGAAGTATTTCCCTACTCTTTTTTCTCTTGTTACTCTTACAGAATACTATAAATGGACAAACCCTTACCTACGGGCCAACACCAGCTTATTTTGTCGACCTGTTAAAAACAAACGAGCAAATTAGAACTAATGATGTACTAAATGAACAGCTGCTTGATCTGGTAGATGTTTACACACTTGATTCAACTTACAAACGTAAAACAGAGCGTCATCAGATGTTTGGGGCCGCTATGTTCAGGGCCTTTGGGGTAAGATGGAAAACAGTAGACTATACACGTGAACGATTTATTGGGACGATAAAAAAGATAAGTATTTCGGGTAAAGAACATTTTACGGAGTACGATGTGAATTTTGATCCAGTTCCTCATTTACCTAAGTATCAAGCATTGTCTTATTACGCTTATCAAGCCCAAGCAGCTATGTTTAAGGCGAGAAAAAAGATGAAGGAAAAAGACGGGCAGGCCCCATATATTGAACCTACAGGTTTATCAGAAGATCAATTGAAGAAATATAGTTTTCATTGCGAGAATACACCGCTTAGGGAGGCTCGCTCATTTCTTGATGAAGCATTTTATCCTGCAGTTAGGGGTACTAACCATAAAATACATCCCAACTTTGGCGAAATGCACCCCTCCATAGGTGTATATGGTCCGCTAGTGTTAGACTGTAACCATAAGTGCCATCCTGAGATACACCCCTATGAATGGCTTTGGTGGATGAATGTAGGCCCACAATTGGATAATAGTAACACTAAAAAAATATGGTGGGTGGGCTTATTACGTGATGTAAGTAAGCGGATGAAGCACTGGTCGTATTCACCCAGAACAGGAGAAATAGCCGTGCCATTTGCCTTGCCTGTAAATGATGCTGATACTCTTGAATTAGCTGTTTTACACCTATTTTTTAATGGCTTTGATGCAGAAGGTTTTGTTCGACTAAAAACCCCTGCGAATGCTTATTCTTTTAATGAAACTGTGAAAGATCATACCATTACAATATCGGGAGTGGGTAATAAGATAATACGTGTAACCAGTAGCGTACCCATTTACGACGAAGGATTAAAGTACTGGTTAAAAGACCTGAATTATGATGCTTCCGCTAAGTTGTTAACTGGCAGATTAAACCTTGCCATGTCAGTTTATGACATATACACAGCTATGGTGGGAGTAAGTTATAAGTAGGTAATTATTTAAAGCGCTGCTTTAGTTCTACTGGCTTAGCTTTTTTGTTTTTACGCATACGCATATTCACGACCTCTACCCCTAAAGAGAATGCTACTGCAAAGTAGAGATACCCTTTAGGTACATGCTGATGGAAAGCTTCAGCAGTTAACATTACACCGATAAGTATTAAAAAGGAAAGTGCCAATATCTGTAGCGTAGGGTGTTTATTGATGAATTCACTAATTTTTCCAGCAAAGGCCACCATTACCCCAATGGATATTATCACGGCAATTATCATAACCAGAACATGTTCTACCAAACCAATAGCAGTCAAAATAGAATCGAAAGAGAATACCATATCTAAAAGGATGATCTGACCGATAACAGATGCTAAACTTACTTTGGCCTTACTATCACCACTATCTTCTTCAATTCCTTCCATTTTATGATGTATTTCAGATGTACTCTTAGCTAGCAGAAATAAGCCACCTGCCAATAGAATAAGGTCTCGCCAGCTAAGAGCTAATTGATAACCGAATATTTCTTGTAATATAACAGGCTCTATCAACCCTATTATCCAAGTAATGCCCAGTAAAAGACCTACACGAAAGATGAGTGCTAAGCCTAGGCCTATGTTTCTTGCTTTGGCCTGTTGATCTTCAGGTAGCTTGTTAGATACAATGGAGATGAAGATGATATTGTCTATACCCAACACTATCTCTAAAAGAGTAAGAGTGAATAAAGCTATCCACGTAGAGCCTTCGGCAAATATTGAGAAGTCCATAAGGGTGAGTTATCGGTTGAATGGTAAAATTAAGCAATGAATTATCAAGATATGCCCATTTCCCCAAAACAGCGGATTTGTTACCAAACCTAGCATTTCTGGTCAGTTCTTAACAGCTTTGAACCATTAATTAATCGATCACATCAAAAACCAATGATCATGAAAAAGTTATTCTTCTTATTTAGCGTAGTGGCCGTAGTAGGCTTAACATCTTGCGGTTGCGACGAATGCGATGGTGGATTTCTAGACGGACAAGAGTACTGTGAAGGCGGTGGTAATGCAAAAGATGCATTTGAGCTAGCATGCGAAGCTAATGGCGGAAAAGTAAAGTAAGACTTTTTAGAACTTACATCCAGCCCCGTTGTCTATACCAGACAACGGGGTTTTTTGGTTTGTGCATCTCTGTTTGATAGTATTTTGGACATTTTGGAGGATTAATTGCATATTCGTGGCAATCATTTACTAAATAATCAACAACGATGAAAAAATTATTCTTTTTGTTTAGCGTAGTAGCAGTAGTAGGTTTAACTTCTTGCGGATGTGATGAGTGCGATGGCGGTTTTCTTGACGGCGAGGAATTGTGTGATGGCGGAAGTTTGGCAAAGTCAGTATTTGAAGCTTCGTGCGAAGCTAACGGAGGAAAAGTTAAATAGTTAGTTTAACTGATCAACGATATTGCCCCTTTAGCCTTAGGGTTAAAGGGGCATTTTTGTGCCCTCTATTAAAGTCTTTCTTGTTCATTTTTCCGTCAACGGAATTCTTTGCATCTTGCAGCTTCAATTTAAAAGGCAACCATGAAAAATTTGTTTCTACTCATAGCGGTTACGGGTACACTTTTTTTAACCTCTTGCGAGAAATGCTACACCTGTACCAATGCTGCTGGTGAAGTAAGCGACGAAACTTGCACAAGTGATAGCGATCTTCGTGATGCTGCGGAAGTAGCCTGTGAAAGAATAGGCGGAACTTACAGCGAAGAGTAGCCTCTTGTATATCTAGTAATTAGTACTGATCTGCAGCTATTAATCTCTTTCCTTAATAGACAGCCTTTTGTAGGTCACATTTCGTAATTTTAGCCATCCACAGCTATTAGCGAATTTGCATGCTCTTTAATCAAACCTTTAGGAACATATCTCGTACGCGAGAGATCATCCAGATACTGGTAAAGTACGGGTTTGAGGATATTGTGTCCAACTCAACGCTACGCAACTTTGTGCCAGAAAGCACTAGACTGACTTGGTTACGCCAAGAGAAACCTGTATTTGAATATACCCGCTGGGAGCGTATTCGTATGGCAGCTGAAGAATTAGGGCCAACATTTGTTAAGCTGGCTCAAGTAATGAGTAACAGACCTGATATGTTGCCTGCGCCTCTTATTGAAGAGTTTGAAAAGCTTCAAGATAAGGTACCTCCATTCGCCTATAAAAAAGTGCGTGAGATAATTAAAAAGGAAACCAAAAAGGAGATTGAAGAGCTTTTTGAGTACTTCGATGATGAACCATTGGCTTCAGCATCTATAGGGCAAGTTCATAAGGCAAAGATAAAGGGCGGTATAGATGTAGTAGTAAAAATACAGCGGCCAAATATTAAGGAGACTGTTCTTCAAGATCTTTCTATTTTGAGGGAAGCCACCACCCGAGCTGATAGGTACCTGAAAAAACAGGGGGTGCTCAATGCTCAAGATATTGTAAAAGCTTTTGAGCGGAGTATGCTTAAAGAGCTGGATTATAATAGTGAGCGAAGGAATATTGAACGTTTTAGAATAGCCTATAAGAAGTATGAGCATATGTTCTATATACCAAAGGTGTATAGAGAGTTCTCTACTGAGAAAGTGATGGTAATTGAGTTTGCTAATGGCTGTAAGATCACCGATGTAAAGAAACTTAAGGAGTGGGGATTGGATCCACGGAAGATAGCTGAGAATGGAATGGAGATCTATCTGACCCAGATATTCCAATTCGGGATGTTCCATGCCGATCCTCATCCAGGTAACGTACTAGTTAGAAGGGATGGGGTTATTTGTCTGATAGACTTTGGCATGGTCGGTAGCTTGATGCCTAAGGATAGGATGGCCTTTGCAAGAGTATTCGTGTCGCTAGCCCAGCAAGATGCCAAATCAATGGCAGTTAATCTTAGGAAGTTGGCTATTGAAGATGAAGTAGAAGACATGCGTGCCTTAGAGTACGATCTGAATGATATAATTGAAGACTTCTCTACACTAGATGTTACCGAAAGTAGCATTGCTGATATGACGGCCCGCCTACAAAAGGTGATGTTCGATTATAAGATACGTGTGCCAGGAAGTACCTTCTTAGTTTTTAGGGCAATGGCTATATTAGAGGGTATTGGTAAGCAAATACACCCTACTTTCAACACTAACGAATTCGTGAAACCCTACGGGGCAAGAATTCTTAAAGAACAGCTTCAGCCGCAGAATCTCTTCAACGAGGCTATTTTTAGGTTCGAGCAGATATTTAGCTTAGTAAGTGGATTACCACAAGATCTTCGGGTGATACTACAGAAGATCAATAAGGGGAAGATCCACATTGAAGTAGAGCTACAGGGTTATGGTTACCTCTTAAAAAAGATGGATAGCCTTACCAATCGCTTAAGCTTGACTTTGGTGATAGTAGCGTTAATAATTGGTTCATCAATATCTATGACTGCTGATTTTCCTGCTGAAGCAAGAGGACCATATGGTTTACCGTATGTAAGTTTAATAGGAATATCTATAGCAGCAGGTTTATGTTTGGTGCTAGTATATGCCACCCTTCGCAGAAGGAAGTATAAGTAAGCTTTTTTGTTATTGTGTTAGTAGTACAATGGCTACTTGAAATACACCTATCACAAATCCTACCAGTGCACCTATCAGTTCAATAAATTTGAATTCCTTTTTAAGCACACCCATAATAAGGTCTTCTAGTTTTTCAGGAGATAAGATGGTTACTTTCTTTTTAACCAAGTCTTCAATATCAAACTCATTTTCCATTTTGGTGATGTAGCTCTCAATTGCCCTTGGAGCTAGTTCTTCTATCTCTTTTAACAGGTCTTGCTTTAAACGCTCTTTTGTTTTTTTACCCATTAACATCGACATGAATCGATAGTTTTTGGGCAGCGTTTCGGTCAGGTATTCATCTACTTTAGCCTCTAAAGTTTCGTGTATGGCTTCCATGTTTTTAGGGTCTTTCAGCTTTTCCCTAATGTCGCCCATGGAGAGGAGCTCATCCGAAACTAGCTTGCCTAGTTTCTCTGCTACCT
>CAYGTK010000027.1:0-27607 GCA_964352775.1 uncultured Chitinophagaceae bacterium | reverse complement strand
ACCTAATATTACACCATCATCAGGCATTTTAGGTAGCAGGTAAGGTAAGTCGAGAATATGATCGTAATGGGCATGGCCAATTAGGGTCATGTCTATATCGCTAACCATGCTTTCGTCAAGATAATTATCAATTATTTCGGGGTCGGGCTTAACCTTTCCGAATGATACTTTCCTGAATACAGGATTAGAAATGAAGGGATCAGTAAAAACTACTTGATTGCCATAAGTGAAGGAGAAACAAGCCACGCCGTAAAAACCGATATTGAGTTGTCCATCAACGTATTCTGCTGGCGAGGTGTTACCCTTATTGAGGACGGTTATATCCTTTATCTTCTTGCTACAGCCTAACAAGAGGATGCTAAGAAAACAAAGGGTAACTAAGGGTTTAAGGTATGTTGGCATAGCGGAACGGCTTATTTGCCGCTCTTAGATTCCATGTACTCTTGAATAGTAATGGCATTTGATGGAATCTCAAAAGTGCCTTCTTCTAGAGTTTTCTCTTCTATAGAAGTTACTGTTTGAGACATAACTAAATCTCCTGAAAGGTCTGTAGAAACAACTTCTAATGGAAATCCAACTACCCCAGCGCTAGCTAGTTTTTGAAATACACCGCTTTTCTTTAAAACCGATGGAAGGTTATCTAAAGAGAGTTTAAGTTCGCCAGACACCCACATGGTAGTTTTTCCTTTGGAGTCCTCAATCTTTACCTGCTGAGCTTTTAGGCCGGCAATTACTTTAGTATTGTCTGTTTTAGCCACTTCCATATTGAAACCTTGTGGTGTAGTGCTTTCAATTTGATCAACAGGTGATTCGTAACGGATGAGTTGCCCGTTACTTTCTGTTATCATGGTCATTGTGCTGCTAGTAGAAGAAAAGAACAAGGTATAATTATATTGTTCTTCTCCAGCCACCCCGCTGTATTCCATTTTATGCTGACCACCTTTGGTGAACCAAGTGATGTTCGACTTTTCACCTATCTCAGGATTTACGGTGTTCAGCTTTATCACTCCTTCAAAAGAAGCTTGGGCGGAAAAACCTAAGGCTACAAAGCAAATGCTTAAGAGTAAATATCTCATGTTGATCGTTGTAAAGAGTTAATTGCCGACTTCCCCCTTCAGGAAAGCAGTGTTATATAACTGGTCGGGGAAGTTCACGTTGTTCCCGTTTCTTCTAATCGCAAATCCACCCCTTCCTACAGCAGGTATTGGTAATGGAATTGGGATGTTAAGGTTAGTTATAATTGGAATGGTAACTGGCCCTACAAAAGGTATGTTTACAATTATAGATGCGCTTAATGATACTTGGAATACACCTTGCGTGCCACTGAAACCATAAATACCACCGCCTCCGCCAACTACGTTAGGGTTGATAGTGATACTAACTGGACCTTGCTGAATATTAATAGGTACTTGTAGAATACCTCCTTGGCCAGGAACACCTCCAGGGCCTGCTGTGCCATCAAAACCTGGTGAGTAGAATTGAATACCAATAAGCGTAGGTATGTTTCCACCTAATCCGCCACCAGCACCACCACCGCCACCGGAACCAATAAGGAAACCAAAGAAAATAGGGCCTAAAGGAATACCAATTTGGAATGCTAATGCATGACCACCGCCACCACCACCAAAGATGATGCCGTTGTTTAATACGGAAGTATTTGCTGAAAGGGTAATAGCGTCTCCACCATTACCACCTGCGCCAGTTAGGCCAAGAATAGGGTCAGTTGCAATACCACCGTTACCGGCAGCGCCATAAATATCACCATTGTTTACCACTGCTACTACTGAGCCAGCAGGTAGCGGCCCCATAACAAATGCAGGAATCGATGGTAACAAAGTAGGTAGTATAGGAAGGTTAGGGTTTAGTCCATTCAATGTAACTCCAGGCTGTACCTCGGCAACTACACAAACAGGGTCGAAAGGATTCAACAATAATTGTGGGTAGGTGGTATATAGGTCTACACTCATAATGTAGGCCGTCTGGTTGTTGTTAATATCTAGCTCATAACAAGGTTCTAAGTATAGCGAATAGATGAAATTGAAAGTACTTGCCCCACAAAGCGTTTGTATAATAATAGGATGAAAGCCATCAGGAGTAAATGGAGTTACCTTAATGGTTAAGGTAGCCGTGCCTGATGAAAAAAGTGGATTAGGCGTAACGCTAGCCGTCATTCCTTGGGGTAGTTGATTAACAATAGCGAAGGCTATGTTCTGCGGATTACCCGTTGTTTGGTTAATGGTGAAAGAGATGGTTACAGAATCCGTTTGGGTTCTATCTATTGTATCAGCTTGGCTGCTTGCCGAAAAGCTGAAGAAGCAATCGTCACAATTTTGCTGAAAGCTATTCAACCAACATTCACCATTGTAGTACTGATCGGTACTATCTGTAGTATTAAAAATAGAGAGACCAATAGCTGGAGCTGGAATAGCATCCCGTTCAATACTTGATAACCTTGGTTGTAAAAAACCCTTATCATTCGATTCAAGATCGAGCAATGCCGATGAATCAGGTGTAAGCGTATTTATACCAACATTTTCGGTTTGACCGAAAGCGGAGGAGGCAATTAACAAAAGGAGTAATGTTAGGAGCGAGAATGGGTTGATCTTTTGCATTTTTTCCAGACAGTTTTGCAGTAAACAAATATAACGAACAGCCATTGAAATAGCTACTTTATTTCAAGTATACCAGCAATAGGGGAGCGGTGCTGGTGTAGCTCGGGTAACTTTTTTGAAAAAAAATGCAACATGACGTAACCTTTTATTCCACCTTGCCGTATTACTAAGGACACTACACATGGGCTAAAAACCCAAGTAACGGGATCATTAGCGTTGACTGCAGAAACCTATGATCATGAAACTGCCTCCACTAGGAGGCTTTTTCATTTTATGTACATCTGGTTTTAATACACCCTAGCCAATTAACTTATCTTTGCAGGTACTATTATGTGGCAGCGTAGGCACTTAGGGGTTTTAGTTATAGCTATTGTTTGCGCGGGTTTCATTGCCCTTCCGCAGCAGCTAGATGCTCAGCGTAGGTTAGATAGGGCCATTAAAAAATTAACCACATTACAAAGCAGCCCCAAAAAGATAGGGGTATATCGCATGGGGCAGCGGGGTATGTTCCTCCCTGTACCTATCCTTTTTTATTCACCAGAAACACGATTAGCTTATGGCGCTAACCTACAGCTACTTTTTCGTGCTAAAAAGGATACTGTAAGTCCACTTTCCACAGTAGGGATTTCTGGTTATCATACGCTGAATAAACAATACACAATTAATCCTTACTGGAATCTTTACTTGAAAGAAGATAAATGGCGGGTAGCGGGTGCATTCTTATTTCGGAAATATCCATTCACTTTTTTCGGTATCGGCGCAGATACGGAATACGATGATAGAGAACGGTTTACTCCACAATTGATACTCTTTCGGCAAAAGGCGATGAGGCGGGTTGCTAATAATTTTTTCGTCGGTTTACAGTATAGATTAGAGTATGCACTTGATATTGAGCCGAAAGCAGGAGGGATATTGGCCGCTGATACCATCAGGGGAAGTACTGGGTACCGCGCATCGGGTATTGGTTTAGCATTGGTTTATGATAGCCGCGATAATGTATTCTTTCCCTACGAGGGTTTTTACCTGGGGGTATCTAATCACAATTACCAAAACTGGCTGGGTAGTGAATACAATTTCTCCCAGTTCAGATTTGATGGTAGGGCTTATTGGAATACTTTCCGCTCGCATGTGTGGGCCTTTCAAGTTTGGGTGGATGTACATGCGAGCAAGCCACCCTTTGATATGCTAGCTAAAATGGGTGGCGCATTTCAAATGCGAGGGCACTTCATAGGCCGCTTTCGTGAGCGGCAGCAGGTGGTAATTCAAACAGAATACCGCTTTAAAATATGGTGGCGCTTTATCGGAACGGCATTTGCTGGTGCCGGTACTGTAGGGAATACCTTTGGTGATTTCAATTGGAAGGACATGAAGTACTCCGCCGGAGTAGGCTTACGCTATACACTTGACCCTAAAGAGCGTATAAATGTTCGCTTAGACTATGGCTTCAACTTTTTAGGAGGAGATGGCCCAATTGGAGGGTGGTATCTTCAGATAAGTGAGGCGTTTTAATAACTCTAAGTTTACTTATTTCAACTTAGCAAAGCCGTCTTTCGCTGTCTGGTCGGTCGGTGAATACAACAAGGCACGCTCATACATTTTTTTGGCTTGGCTAATATTACCAAGGCTAGTATGTATTTGAGCTAACAATATCACGGTATCATAATCAAATGGATATTGCTGAAGGGTTTTATTAGCATAGGTTTCAGCCACCTTGTAGTTCTTTCTTGAGAAGTAGATATAGGCTAAACGATAGTTCACTAAACTGTGGTTGGGGTCAATAACCAGTATTTGCTTATACTGCTCAATTACGGCATCCCAGTCTTCTACTGCCGCTAAAGGATAAACCAAACCCAAGCGAGCCTCAATAGACTTACTTTCTAGCTGAATAGCTTTTTTGTAGTAATTCTTCGATTTAGAATAGTCGCCCGTTAAGTATGTTAACCACCCCAAGCGCAAATTAGTCTCATAAGAGGCAGCTTCGTAATTGCCCATCAGATCATCTATAGCCTGGGTGTAATTTTGGTATTGCTCGCTCGCATAGCTTTTGCTAAATGCATTTATCAAAGCGGTATTCTGTGCTTGAAGGCTCATTGCCATTACTAAGCAGATGATTGCTATTACTGTTTTCATAATCTGATCTTTAATCCGGTGAATAATGCGTAATAATGGAATGGTGTATCTGAAATGCTTGTTGTTCTATCTTCCCATTGAAGAGTGATGTAGAGGTTGGCGCGTTTTTTTATCAAGGTGTTTACCACTAGGCGAATACGATGATTTAAAAGGTCAACTCCGTTGTTGAATTGCGTGCCAGCTTGTTCGGAAATAACAGTACTATTACCTGCATAATGAGCTAGAGTTAACCAAACAGGGTTTGCAATTTGTAGCGTAATACGACTGCTGAAAGCATAGAATATATCACTATCTCTAATAGGTATTGCAATACCTATACCTGCTGATAGTCTATTCTTCCAAAAGGGAAATACATAGTCTATGTTTACTTCGGGTTGTAGCTGGGTAAAGCTAATGGTAGTGTCTTGACCGGGCAGAACAAATGAAGTGTCGCTGGCGGAAGTTTGTACCACAGTATTGTTTATAATAAGGGAGGTTAGCAGACTTACCTCATCGCCTACATCCACTAACTGGTCAGACTTGTAGGTAAGAATAGATAGGCCAGTATTCAGGCTAAGGCGTTTCAATTTTCGGGTGTAACCTAAGTAGGTTAAAAAGCCAAGTTCGTTATAAGTGCCATTTGTATTCCTATCAATATTGGCAATGCCTCTTATTATTACAGGTAATCCTTCGGGTGTTAGGTCTGGTGTTTCTATTTGGTCTTGAATAAACACGTCGTAATCAAGCTTACTAGTATTCTTAAGAAAGTGAGCAGTAAGAGTTAGCTCATTATTGCTTTTTATTCTGAAAGTAGGGCTAATAGAATACTCATGTTGTCGATATTCTCCCCACCACAGATTTTGTGTGATATAAGTGTAACTGTGAAAGATATGGACAGGACCAAAAAGGTGTCCTAAACCAAAGCCCCCGTAGTAGATAGCGCCTACCGAATCACGAATGTCGCTCATCTTTGCTCCACCCTCAAGGTAAATATAGTCTACTTGTTTTACGGCCTTATGCTCTATAGTGGCCTGGGTAGATACGGAGAGTTGAGCGTAATGATAATTAGCTTGCAACAGGTCGCCTTGCTGTAAAGCGATGTAGTGTAGATAGATGTGAGGTGTTTCACTTTTAGGGTTCGCTTTTAGCGCCATATTTAGATAAGCGGCCGCTTTGTAGGGATGCTCTAAGCTATAATGGGCTATACCCATTCTCACATCTAAATAATAGAACGAAATGTCTTGTTTTTCTGCCTTTTCACCAACAATAATTAATGCTTCCCAAGCTTCATCTAAATAGTGCTGATAGGTAATGCGGTCAACATAAGCTATGCCCATGCCATCAGTTTGGGCAAAGCAACTTGCACTGAGCATAAAGACGGTATATGTTGCTACTAACCTACACATGTTGCCAAAATGGTTTTATTGTTATGCTGGATGCTAAGAGCTTCAATTCGCTTATTTTCTAGCTTAATGTCTACCTGTAAGTCAGCTACTTTATTATGGAATAAAAAAGCTTCGGCCTTTCCTTGAATGGTTAGGCTATCTGGGTCTTGATCATTATCACAATCCGTAAAACGAGAGGTGTAATTTACTTTGCAGAAATGATGAAATGGAGCGGTAAAGTCTTGTAGTAGTTGAATAGGTTTGGAATAGAATCCATCCATCAATAGTTGATCTTCTAGTACTACTTCATTGTAGTATCCCAATAGTAGCTTTTGCGCTCCTAAATAGAAGTAGCGTAGTAGGTTATCTGCATCGCCTTGATAGTCGGTGAAGTAGAATAAGGTCTTGTTGTTAGTGAAGTAAGCTATGGCACCAGTGGTATGACAGTAGATATAGGTGTAGTTCAAGGCATCGGTAAATACCTCCCACTTCACTTGGTTTACTGATAGGCCTTCTACTCGGAATTCCAGTGTTTTTCCTGGTATTAGGTTAAAGGCATTGGTCAGTAAGTTTTGAGTCATTACATTTCTTATGGTTGCTCCCTCTTGAGGAACTTCAAAGGCATGGAATTGAAACTCATTATCCTGTTTGCTCATGAAGTAACTGAACGGATGGTCGATCGTTTTAGAACCGATGTAAGGGGTGGCCTGAACTTGAAAGTGTAAGTGAGGTTCAGGTGAGCGACCAGAACTGCCTAGGTGGGCTACTATTTCTCCTTGTTCTACATAATCGCCTTCTTTTACTTTGGCGGTGTCTTTCCGCAAGTGCGAAAGCTTTGTGTACAAGTTTTCTGTATGCTTAATTATAATGGTGTTACCCCAGTTATTCTCTAAGTTAACTTCCCCTAAATCGTTGTCGGGCACAATATCTACCACTTTTACTACCCAACCAGCAGCAGGGGCAAGAACGGGGAGGTTGTAACAATAAAAATGAGATAACTCTGTACCTGGCTGACGATAGGTGTTGCCCTCTTCATCACGTACATCAAAATCAATAGCCTCGCTCCAGTCGCCTTTGTGCGTTATATCACCTTTATAACCTTGCGAAACGTACCATTCTCCTAAAACAGGTAAGGCTAAGTGTATATAGGTATTGGAACGAAAACGCTCTAAGCGATTATGATGTTTGTAATGGTCAACCTCAGGAGATACTTGTTGTTGAACGGCCAAATCGAGCCCATTTGCTTTCGAACGTTGGCGCAAGGAAACAATTACCATGAACACAGCAACGTTGAATGGTAGCGAATACAATGGTAAACCTACGCCCATAAATAGGCTGTGCAGCCCACTGATCAATAAGGCGATGATAGGGATGATAATGATCAATAACAGATACGATCGCCAAGATGGTACTAGAAAGAAACCCCCTAGTGCAATACCAGTTAAAATAAAATTGAAGCCAATGTAAGAATAGATCAGCTGCGTGAAATCTCCTTGAAAAAAGTGATAGAATCCATAACCAATAAAGAAGCTATAGATGGATAGTGTAAAGGCTATTCGAGAGAAATAGAGTAGTCCAATGGAAATTAGGATACCCCCCAATACATTGAACTGAAAGAATATAGCCCCTAATGATTTAAAATAGAGGACCAGCAAATCGGGTAGGGGGATTTGGTCTACAAATCCATTCAGATAACCTAAAATGTTAAAGCTCCAGCTTTCTGGTTCAGCAATGGTAAATAGCCCTCTATCTTCTAAAACTAGTGTGCTGAAATTGCCAGCTCCTAACAGCACAATCCAAAGGGCTATCAAAAAGGGTAAGCTTAAAAATGGCAGGCCATTTTTGCCCAATACACGCATTAACCAAACGCTTAAAAAGAAGGTTAATATGGTGCTAAATATCAGCAATAGAGCAAACGATATGTTCCATTCATAATAAACACCAATGCCTAGCCCTACCATAAGGCAGTTGTAGGTGTAGGTGCCACTTTTAATCAATAGCTTGTCGAAGCTTAACAGGCTTGCCAGTGCCTGTGCTACAAGGATGGCCACCAAGCCGCTTAGCCCAGCTTTTACATCGATGAAACTAGCTAATAGCAATATTACCGCAAATACTTTATCTCTGGAGAAAAATACTTGCGAGTAGCTCATTAGCAGTCCTTCGCCATAAGTGCTTATATGTTGATTAACGGTCAAAGAATGACTATAACTTAAAAGCGCTTAGATGCTCGGGCATTGCTTCACCTTTTTCCAATATCTCTAAGGTTTCCAGCTCCTTTATTACGTGGGGTTGACCCTTCATATCTATCATTACAACCGCTGGGCGCAAGGAAATGAATTGCATGGACTGTGTAATGTTATATGCTCCCATGTGGTGTACCACAACTTGGTCGCCCGCATTCATTGGCGGTAGGCTTATGTTCTCGCGGATGACATCAATGTTCATACATAGTGGGCCATACAATACCGTATCTTCTGTATGACTACCGAACTCCTGAGCTGGGCTGATCTTGTGATCGTACCAGAAGGACGTGAACATAATGTTTACTCCAAAATCCATAATAGTAGCCCTTCTGCCGTCTGATAAACGTTTGTTAGAGATAACTGAACCTAATAGGAACCCCGCATCATCTACAAGAGCACGTCCAGTTTCTAAGTACAAGTAAGGTAACTCGTCTGGTTTAAAATCTGCATTTAGAAAAGCTGTTGTAATAGCCTCTGCATAATCACTTATGTTCGGTACGGTATCTGCTCCGCGTAAGTAAGAGCCTTTCAAGGTGTTCTTTGAGGCGAAGCCACCGCCCATATCGATATATTTTATCTGCTTGTTGTATTTGTTACGAATGCCTAATGCAAGGTCGCACATTTTATTAGCCGCAATAGCGTAGGCACTTGGTGTAAGCACGAATGTGCCAATGTGGGTATGAAGGCCAATTAGGTCTAGCTTATCCATCGTCAATATCTTGTTTAGCGCATCCCAAGCTTGGCCGTTCTCATAATTAAAACCAAAACGGTCCCACATAGGGTAAACACCGGTATCCATGTTTATTCGGATAGCTACGCGTGGTTTCTTCCCTAGATCGGTAGCTAGGTGCGTTAATCTATACAATTCATCCAAGTGGTCAATATGGATAGGCGAGTCGTTCTTAATGGCCAGTTTAAGGTCATCATCTGTTTTATCAGGTCCGTTGAACAATATCTTATTACCAGGTACACCGTTCTTTAAGGCCTTTTCATACTCAAATCGCGATACCACTTCACCCCAGCTTCCCTCTTGGTGGAATACATTGCAAACAGCATTTAAGTAATTCGTTTTATAGCTCCATGCGAATTGTACTTTAGGATACCTCCTTTCAAAAGCTTGCTTGGCAGCATTATAGTTATCGCGAATTTTTCGTTCCGATAAAACAAATACAGGGCTACCATAGTCTTCTATTAACCTTTTTACTGGTACACCATCAATATGGGTCATAGCCTGATGAATATTGCGTGTGCCGTGTTTACTCATCATGCCTGTATTCAATGGCTGAATGAGGGGGCGTTCGTATTGTTTCTTTTCCATTGGTGGTGGGTTTATAGTTCTCCCAGAGTGGATATTTGTTCGAATTCTTTCAGGTCAACGATCATGTCGTAGGAGTAGCGGATGAACATTTTGCCTACTTCATACTCTTTAAAGGGCTTCACTTTTTTGCCCATAGTTAAATTGACTAGGGCTTCAACTTGATTTTGACCAGCACCAACAGCTAGGAAGCACCAAGCTGGGAAACGCGGGTTGATCTCGAGAAGATAATATTCGTCGTTAGTTGTTTTCATAAATTCCAACTCAAATGGGCCATGCCAATTGGTAGACTTTACCAGATCATGGGTAATGTCAAGCAGTTTTTGGTCATCTAGTGTAACACCAGCCCAAGCTTTCCCTTTATCTGTAATGTAGAGTTTACGCATAGGTACAGCACCAAGGGTTTTACCTGTGCCATCGCCAATGCCGCAAACGTTCACTTCCGATCCGTGTACGAATTCCTGTATTAGCACTGGAACTCCCCATTTAGCGCTTATTTTATTAAAATGCGAGGCTACTTGTTCAACATTATATGCTATCATTGAATCGTAAATCTGACCTTTGATAGCCACAGGAAAGCGCATGCCTGTTATCAATGAACTGATCTCGGCTGTATTGAAAAGCATTTTTGCGTAAGGTACTTGAAGGCCGCGCTCTTTTCCATACTCAAACAAGTTGACCTTATGGCGCGCTTCGAATTGATCCATTGTGGGCAATGCCATTTTGATATCAAACTCTTGGAGTAACCTGTCTTGTATCTTGATGAAATTGTACAGCTCTGCATCAAAATTGGGGAAGATGAGATCGAGATCCTCAATTGAATTGATATACCGAAAGCGGTCCATCAACACCTCTTGCCCAGCAGAAGGGTAGGGCACTTGATAAGTGCGGTCTACCAACTCATGCATATAGATACCAGGCTCTAGTGTTTCATAAGAAAGGCCAATAATTCGCACGTGAAAAGTTTCTGAAGCACGCAAGGCTCGTATCACGGCCAAGCCTGGTCCAGGACTGTCAATAGCATTTAAGCCAGTTACGGCTATGCAATATTTTGGCTTATCGCTCATGCGTCGGTCAGTTTGTAATTCTGTAGCATCACTTGAAAATCGTATAGATCCTTATCTACCGTGTCTTCATCTATCATATAGCCATCGAGGATATGTTGCTTTATCGATTCTTTATCCTTACCCTCTTTTGCAAGGCGAAATATCTCTAACCCAATTGGGTTAACCGAGTAAGAGTCGCCCGTACTGGGGTTGAAGAGAAAACCTGAGTCGCTGATGGCTATGTTCTTTTTGATCTTCATGGTCTTTCTATTTTACATTCAATAATACGCTCGAAAGTGTAGGTATGGTGTATAGTTTTCTTTTGTAATTGTATAAGATTCATTTGAGCAGGTCATCTAAGGGTATTCGATATGGTATAGGGTCTTGCTTAAATTCAGACACTGTAATACCAGTTGTTTTTTTGAACTGATTACTCAGATATTGTACACTACTGTAACCTAGCATGTAGGCTATCTCACTCAATGTATAGTCTTCACCCATCAACAGCTCTTTTACCTTTTCTATTTTCAATAGAATGAGGTACTTCTCTAGGGTGGAATTCGTTTTTTCTGAAAAAACCTTACTTAGCTTGCTATATGACTGGCCTAGCTTCTCGCTCAAATAGTCGGAATTTCGTATTAAGGAGTTAGCATTATAGGAATAATGTATCAACTCAATAGCTGCTACTTTTATATCATCTACCAGTTGGTCATCAGGGTCTTGCACCACATTAAAGCCAATTGATGCAAATTGCTTTTCCAGCTCTTCTGGGGTTATTCGGTTGGGAGCGTAGTGCAACTTTGCCTGACCCAATATTACCTCTTCTAACTCTACTCCATCTACTCGCTCAAAATACATTTCTACCAAACGTATGCAGCTACGGCTAACCATATTACTTAAACGAATGGAAGTATTGACCCGGAAGTTATCCGCAGGCATAAATGATGGTGTTGATAGGGTCTACTAATCTACGGATTTTCAATAGAGTAGGTTACACTGCTTAAGGTTGGCTATCAACTAAATAGAAAACTCTATATCGCTCAAGGTCATCAATATTCATCCAACCTATCCCAATATCGCCTAGGGCTTTCCACAGGTTTTCATTTTCGGGCATAGCCCAGAAACGGATCTTTATATCCTTCTCTTGAGTAATGGCTAACCATTTTAGCATTTTCTCGCGTTCTTCTTCTGGCTGAGTTCCTTTCCCTTTCCAAGAGAAGTTTTTTCCATAATTGGTGCTTACCCGTTGTATCAGGCCAGCGTCTAGGTCCTTAGTTATATCTCCAGGTCTTCCGTCTATAAATAGGTAGCGTTTACTCTGCTTTTTGCAATAGTTTATATCTCGAGAGCCAGATAGGATGAGCTTGACGGCACGTTGATGCATTTCTCCATTTTCGTAGTAACTGAACAACCACTCGTACTTTTTCACCAAACTCATTATACTATCGTGAATAGCTTGCCCGCCCGTTTTTAGGTCTAGCATTACTTCTAGTTCTGTAGATTTATTAGGGTATGCTGTACCTTCTTTGCTTTTAACCAATTCAGCCAATGGCTTAAAGTAGAGCCGTTCTAGGTTATTCTTTTTATTAAGACCGAACTTGGTATGAGCAACGAGTAACCTGCCTTTGCTCAAGAAAAGGTCTATTTCAATACTGGTGAAACCATTTTCCAAAGCATCATACAATGGTCGGTCGCGAGTATAGTCATTATGAGAATGACCGTTCAATACCAATTGCTCGGGCCAGTTGATATTTTGTGACTGTGCATTGCCGCAGCCAACTAAAAATAGGGTGAGTAACAAAACTAAGCGGGTCATCTACAACAGCTCATTGGCTAGATTAGCAAGTTCCGACCGTTCGCCCTTTTCTAGGTTGATATGCGCATAGATCTCTTGGCCCTTCAACTTGTCTATCATGTACGATAGTCCGTTACTCTGTGAGTCGAGGTAAGGTGTGTCGATCTGAAAAATATCACCTGTGAATATCAACTTGCAGTTCTCTCCTGCACGAGTAATTATCGTTTTTATCTCGTGTGGGGTAAGGTTCTGTGCCTCATCAATAATGAAGTAGATGTTGGATAAACTACGCCCACGGATATAAGCTAAAGGTGTGATTAGTAGTTTTTCTTGATTCACCATGTCGGTGATCTTCTTGTGGTTTCTATCAGCCTCTTTAAATTGACCTTGAATGTATTTCAGGTTATCCCAAAGCGGTTCCATGTATGGATTCAATTTCGATTTTACATCGCCTGGTAAGTAGCCAATATCCTTATTGCTTAAAGGGACAATAGGTCTGGCTAGGAAGATCTGATTAAATTCTTTCTTCTGTTGAATGGCGCTAGACAAGGCTAATAGTGTTTTTCCCGTTCCTGCAACACCTTGAATACTCACCAGTTTTATCTTAGGGTCGAGCAATGCGTGAAGGGCAAATACCTGTTCTGCATTTCTAGCTTTAATACCAAAGGCACTTATCTTTTCTACCCGCTCTAAATTCTCGGTTGTTGGGTTGTAATGAGCAAGAACTGATTTCTTTCTGTTCTTCAGAATGAAATATTGATTCGGAATGGGGTCAATATCAAGTGCTTCTTTAAAAGGGTAGAAACCATCTTCGTATATCTTATCAATTATTTCTACGTCGAAGTTTTCATACACCTCCTTACCCGTATAAAGCGTATCGATGTCTTTTATCTTCCCCGTTTCATAGTCTTCAGCAGTAAGGTCGAGTGCCTTGGCCTTCATACGAAGGTTAACATCTTTACTTACTAGAATTACTTTTTTATCGGTGTGTTTTTCCTTTAGCGATAATGCGGCGTTCAATATCTTATGGTCGGCTTTTTTCTCGCCAAATATCTTCTCTGCATCCAGTTTTCCGTGGCCGTTCATCACTACCATAAAGCTGCCCTTGTTACCATCTGGGTTTAGCGGTATCCAGTCAGTAAGTGTTTTTGAGCTGGCCGATAATTTATCGAGCATACGTATGAACTGGCGCGCTTCAAAGTTCTTGCTGTCGTTCCCTTTTTTGAAGTTGTCCAACTCTTCCAGCACGGTTATGGGTATGGCCACATCATGCTCTTGAAAGGTGTTTATAGCGTTGTGGTTGTAAATTATGACCGAGGTGTCGAGAACAAATATCTTCTTCTCCGTTTTTTTTCTTGGCATCTACTTATCTTGATATAGTTCTAAGGTATACTTTAAAGCCAAACAAAACCGCAATTGAATCACCTAGTTTTCAACAACTAATGCACGCTGTAATTATCACTTTAAGCCTGTGGTGAAACTTCGTTATACCTTTTGATAACGTTAAGGTATGATGAACTATTACTCTTTATTCTTGTGTATATTAGGGGATGAGTGACCGAACGAAATGATATGGACACTTTGTAGTAAATTAAAACAGACCTATGAAGACAATATACCTCGTTCGCCATGCCAAATCGAGTTGGCGCCATCGCGAAATGCGCGACTTTGAGCGTCCGCTGAAGAAGCGTGGCTTGAACGATGCATTGACCATGTCTTCACATCTTCAAGAAAAAGGGGAAATACCGCAACACGTTATTTCAAGCCCTGCTATGAGGGCCTTGCAAACTGCTAAGATATTTACTGATACCCTTAGCTACCCGACAGACCAAATAGAAGAGAACCGTTCCATTTATGGGGCTAGCCGTTCAGAAATACTGGCGGTGGTAATGAGTATGGACAATAGTATAGATAGTGCCATGGTGTTTGGGCATGAACCTACTATGAGTTATTTCACGGAGTTTTTGACGGGTAAGTACATTGAGAAATTCTCTACCGCTGCGGTAGCTAAAATTCAGTTCGATATTAATAGTTGGGACCGTATTTCGGAAGGCACGGGAAAGCTGTTGTTCTTCATTTACCCGCGCATGTTCGACTAGAGCATTTCACTTGTGTTAAGTTTTCAGATATAAGGTAAAGCCTTTTGTATTGGTTAGCGGTGATGTTACATTTGTAAGTATGGCACAAAACGTAAACGAACAATTCATTAACCGCGAAATAAGCTGGTTATCCTTTAATGCAAGAGTATTACAAGAGGCTGCGGATGAGTCAGTTCCATTAGTGGAGCGCTTGAAGTTTCTAGGAATATTCTCAAGCAATCTAGATGAGTTTTTTAGGGTGCGATTTGCTACTGTTAAGCGTATGGTGAAGCTAAATATTCAACCCAAAAGCTACATAGGCGATCCCATTAGTTTGGTTGATGATGTTCAACGTATAGTTGCCGATCAGCGGAAGACCTTTGCCAAGATATATGAGGGTATAGTTGATCAACTGAAGGCGGAACACATTCATTTAGTGAATGAGAAGAACCTAACGGAAGACCAAGCAGCAGAAGTACATCGCTACTTTACTAGTAAGGTAATGCCGATATTAAATCCTATCATCTTAGATAAACTGTTCGAGTTTCCGCAACTGAAGGATAGGTTCATTTATTTGGCTGTTGCCTTATCTGATTCACCTTCAGGCAGAAAGGATAGAACTGCGCTGGTAGAATTGCCCACCGATCTTATTTCTCGTTTTTTAGTATTAGCTCCGAAGGGAGAAGATAATTTTGTTATCCTTTTAGATGATATTATTCGGGCTAGTTTGGATAAGATCTTCTTTTCCTTTGATCATGCCAAAATGGAGGCCTTCACCATTAAGATCACCCGTGATGCGGAGTTGAACATGGATAACGACCTGACCGAAAGTTTCATCAATAAAATGGAACGTAGTGTGGAGCAACGCCAAGAGGGTGCGCCAGTGAGGATGATATATGACAAGAAGATACCCGACTCGCTGATCGATTATTTGCAGCTCCGCATGCACTTAACCGATAAGGATAATATGGTTAAGGGAGGGCGCTACCATAATTTTAAAGACTTCATCAAATTCCCTGATTTTGGTCAAAAACATCTGGTGAATGAGAAATTAGCTCCTATCCGTCATCCAAGATTGAAGCCTTTCACTAGCATGTTCCATGTGTTGCGCGAAAAGGATGTTCTGTTGCATTACCCTTATCAAAGCTTCCACCATATATTAGACTTATTGCACGAAGCGGCAATTGACCCTAAAGTGCGCTCTATAAAAATGACATTTTACCGTATTGCCGATGCTTCTTCTGTTGCACATGCATTGGTAAGTGCCGTTAAAAACGGAAAGCGCGTAGTTGTAGTAGTGGAACTAAAAGCCCGATTTGACGAGGCTTCAAATATTTATTGGGCAAAGGAGTTGTTCAATAATGGGGTGAAAGTAATATATGGTGTGCCTAACTTAAAAGTGCATAGCAAACTCATTCTGATCCGTAGAAAGGAAGATGGGAAAAGCAGTTATTACGCAAATATATCAACGGGGAATTTTAATGAGAATACCGCAAAGCTTTACGCAGACGACTCTCTACTTACAGCAAGAAAGGAAATAACCAGAGAGGTAGCCAAAACATTCGATTTTTTTGAGAATAACTTGAGGATAAGCCGATATAAGCACTTGCTTGTAGCTCCGTTCAATATGCGTGCTAAGCTGGTGAAAATGATAGGTGCTGAAGTAGCTAATGCAAAGGCAGGTAAGAATGCTTATATCATTTTGAAGACCAATAGTGTGGTTGATCTGGATATGATGAAGCGCTTGTACAAAGCCAGCCAAGCTGGGGTTAAAATACAAATGATAATACGCGGTATTTGTTCTATAGTGCCTGGTGCAGAGGGATTGAGCGAGAATATGGAAATCATTAGTATTGTAGATAAGTACTTAGAGCACAGCCGAGTTTATATTTTCGGGAATGATGGAAATGAGAAGATGTATATTAGTTCAGCAGATTGGATGACCCGAAATTTAGATCATAGAATTGAGGTGGCCTGCCCAATATACGATGAAGATCTACGAGAAGAATTGAAGGAGATACTACGTATTCAATGGCACGATAATGTAAAAGCCAGAAGACTTGATCAAGGGCTGAATAACGAATATGTTCAGCGCAATGAGAAAGAACCCTTACGCGCGCAGGTAGCTATCTATGATTATTTAAAAGCTAAAAGTGATGCTGTTATACAGCAAGAAGCAGAACAGGAAAATGGGGTAACTAGTTAATGAGATTTGCAGCCATAGATATAGGGAGTAATGCCGTTCGTTTGTTGTTCGCCAATGTGTTCAAGAACGATGGAGTACCCGTTTTCAGAAAAGAATCTTTAGTTCGCGTGCCATTGCGCTTAGGGGAAGAAGCTTTTATTGATAAACGATTAAGCTATAAGAAAATAGAACACTTCGTTAAAACCATGAAAGCTTTTAAGTTACTAATGGACGTTCACGAAGTAACCGCTTATCAGGCTTGTGCTACATCAGCCATGCGTGAGGCCGAGAATGGGGCAGAAATAGTAGAACGAGTTAAGCGAGAGGCTAACCTAGATATAGATATTATTACAGGCCAGCAAGAGGCAAAGATCATTTATAAGAATCACATCATTGATGAGCTAGACCCTGATAAGAATTACTTATACATTGATGTAGGCGGTGGTAGTACGGAGATCTCTTTGTTTCATGACTGTAAATTAGTAGAAAGTCATTCTTTCAAAATAGGAACCCTACGCTTGCTGAATAACATGGTCAGCGATAGATTATGGGTAGAACTGAGGAGTCTGTTAAAAGATATTCATAACAAGTATCCACAACTACATGGTATTGGCTCTGGCGGAAATATTAACAAGATCTACAAGCTCTATGGAGATGACCATGATAACTCTATAATGAGTACAGCTTTACAGGAAGCTTATGATGACATTACGGGCTATTCTTATGCGGAGCGGGTAAAGCTACTGGGTTTTAAGCCAGATAGGGCCGACGTTATTATACCAGCATCAGAAATATTTCTATTTATCACAAAATGGGCAGGTATAGAAAAAATATTCGTCCCAAAAGTTGGTTTGGCCGATGGCTTGATTCGTGTGCTGTACGATAGATATGAGAAGAGCATTCCTGAGTTACCTGTTTAGTATTTCAGGTCGTTCTCGTTAATTACGTATTCCCAAACCTTTTGTCCGCGGGCTTTAAATATTTCTAGTACCATTTCTCGGTTTCCTTCTGGTCCACGTACGCTCACTCTTCCAAAGTTCTGAAAATCAGCTAAAGTTCCTTCAATACGCAGCGGGTTCTCTCTTTCGCTAGAACGTCTAGTTCTTCTGCGGAAACTGGTTATTGCCGAACAAGTAAAATCATAAAGCGGATAAGCATCTGCTCTATCCTTTTTAAGCAGTTCGGTGTGGTGTCTATCACCCGTATAAAAAATCACTCCCTCTATTTTATTTTCTGTTAAGAAGGTATTTAAAGCTTCATACTCACCAGCATAAGCATTAAAGCATTCGTGCGGAGAAATTTCGTTAATTACCTGCGAACCAATTCCAATAATTTTAAATGGCGCTGTAGAGTTTAGTAGTTGTTGCTTAAGCCATTCCATTTGTCCATTGCCGAGTATAGCTGCCAAGCTATCATCCTCACGTGTACGGTAGTAACGGCTATCTAACATAAAAAAGTCCACATCTAAATAGCTCATGTTAAAGTAACAGCCAGGCACATTATCAATACCATATCCAGGGTTGGCCCAAAAAAGCTTGTGCATGTCAAGCGCATCTTCTTTTAATTCAAAATCGCCAAAGCAATCGTTCGGACCAAAGTCATGATCATCCCAAATGCTGTATTGTGGGGTACTTTTCATAAAAGCCATGTGGCGTCGGCTAGTTCTTTTTCTAACATAGCGGCGCATCATTCCTTCTCTCGATTTGTAATGCATGCGCAAGTAATACAAGTAATCTCCTAGCCAAAGCATAAAGTCGTTTGGTCCCTTTTCAATCATCCGCTTGTAGATGCGCTCTTCAATTCCTGGGTGCATCCAGTTTATTCCCAAAGGAGGAGTAAGCCCACAAGAACCTACCAAAAAATTGAAATCTTGAACCTCCGATTTTAGTGTGGTTACCTCAAAAGTTTGCTCCAAATCATTTTCATCCAATCGAACTTCTAAAGTATACGTAGTCTCCGCTTTTAGTTTATCGAAGGCAACGCTAACTGGGGTGTGCCCTTTATGATTAGGTAGGTTGGTAGTTAATACTTTCTTTTTATCCAAAACCCTTCCATCTAAAGAAATAGAGAGCACTACTTTTTTGGCGTTCTTTACCATCAACCAAACATTTGCAATAGTTGCCGTGGTGTGCCCTTGCATCGGTCCGCTAGTTATCTTTCCGTCTTTAGCATAGGATAGGGATATGGAAAGTATAAGAAGAAATGATGCTAAAAGCCGCATGATGTATGGTTTGTTTAATTTCTATACAAAATTAACCATTCCATTTGGCGTGGGAAGAAGGGAATAGATAATTAGAAAATTAAGGAAAAACTTACCTATCAGCACAAGCGCATTCTTCGCACGCTTTCAGGCTTTCAAAAGGTACAACTCCACTGCATCCTCCCCAAAGGAATTCCTCACAGGCTTTGGTGTCGGGGTTAAAAAAGAATTTAGTTATAGCCCCCTTGCACATGCCTACTTCGGGGCTGGCTTTACAGTTTTTATCACAAGGGTCGGTTGCTTGACTGGTTGAGGATGGAGTACTAGCAGGTGTGCTTCCACTTTGCATAGTAGCGCAGCCAATGGAAAGCAGAAGTAGCAGAGGTAAGAAAATTTGCATGATGGTATTTATCAGTTAAGACTATAAATATAGTGCCTTAAACGAAACAAGCCCATTACTGCTAGGCAATAATGGGCTTGTATTGTATAGTAAGAAAGTGCTTAGCGCTGCTTGTCGAAAGCTTCTTTTACTACTAAAGCACGGCCTTCGATATCACGTTGATTAAGATAGCCAATTGCCACACGGCCATGACCGTCATCTGGCATTTCTACGAAACCAAAGCCTTTTGAGCGGTTGGTGTCGCGGTCGCGAATGATCTTTGCTGAGCTTACTTCACCGTATTGTTCGAAAAGCTCTCTTAGACCTTGTTCTTCTAAACGGTAGTTAATGTTGGAAACGAAAATGTTCATAAAAAAAAATTGATAATAAAAAAATTTCTTGACGCCACAGTAGCATGATGTTCTCTAAAGAACCGACCAAACTACCGTCCGCCAATTGCCAGCAAAGATAAGACAATATCATTAGCGCGCCAGTCTTTTTATCAAAAAATATGTTATGTGTGTGTTACCTCTTAGTGTTTAGTCTATTACCTAACCAAACCTTGGCAAGTGAACGGTGTAGCTACCGCATGATAAAACTTGACCAAAATGAACTTACTAGCAACAGTAAACCATGCTTGGCATTACTTTAAAAGTGATGCTAGGCATTTTCAGATAGCCTATTTGGGCTTCTTTTTAAGCTACGGACTAATCGCTTTAGGCTGGGATGTAGAGTGGTATCGCTATGCTATTACTGTAGTTGCCTGTTTAGTAGCGCAGTTGGCGGCCATCTTATTAATAACCAAAGATCATACTAGCTTAAAGAGTGCTTTAATTACTTCATTGAGCTTAAGCTTACTATTTAAAGCGGTGGCCATACCAGTTATTATTCTGGCAGCAGTTTTATCTATAGCAAGTAAGTTTTTGATACGGTTTAATGGTAAGCACGTATTTAACCCTGCCAACTTCGGTATTATGATGACCATATTGCTCACAGGGCAGGCATGGGTATCGCCTGGGCAATGGGGTAGCGATGCTATATTATTGATCTTGGTGGGCGTAGCTAGCTTAATGGTTTTACTAAAAGTTGGCCGATTAGATGTAGGCTTAGCCTTCATAACCACCTATTTGGGCTTACAATTTATCCGAGTGGTAGTGTACCAAGGTTGGGGAATGGATGTTTTTTTACATCAATTTACCAGTGGTACACTATTGCTATTCGCCTTTTTTATGATAACCGATCCCATTAGCACACCAGGGGCGAGAGGGCCTCGCATTTTCTGGGCTATTGCTATTGGTGCACTTTCGTTTGTGTTTGTCAGCAAGTTTTACTTGTACAGTGCCCCCTTGTGGGCTCTTTTTTTCCTATCCCCATTCACGGCTTTATTAGATAGAACATTCATTCACTCAAAATTCAATTGGAGAACAATATCATGAAAACAATTACACTAACGCTACTTGCCCTATTAAGTATGGGGCAAGCAGGCATGGCTTTTTGTGGCTTTTATGTAGCCAAGGCCGATGCCAAAGTATTTAACGAATCATCGCAGGTGATAATCGCTCGAAATGGGCAACGCAGTACCATAACTATGAGTAGCGATTTTCAAGGCGACTTAAAGGAGTTTGCTATGGTAGTGCCTGTACCCGTTGTATTAGGTGAACGCGATATTCGGGTGGCGGACCGACTCCTCTTTGATAAACTGGATGCCTACTCCGCACCTAGGATGGCAGAGTATTATGACCCTAACCCTTGTTACCAAGAACGCTACGATCTTGATGCTGTGATAACTACCTCAAGTGCACCTATGAGCAAAAGGGCAATAACGGAGGAAATGGCCGAGGATGAATACAAAGTAACCATTGAGGCCGAATACACCGTGGGCGAATATGATATACTTATACTTTCAGCTGAGGAATCGGATGGACTGAATAGATGGTTGACCGATAACGATTATAAAGTGCCAGACGGAGCACAAGAGGTATTAGAACCTTATATAAAGAACGACATGAAATTCTTTGTAGTAAAGGTAAATATGGAGAAGCAGAAAGCCTTGGGTTATCAAACACTTCGCCCTTTGCAGGTCACTTTTGAGTCGCCAAAATTTATGTTGCCTATCCGTTTGGGAATGGCTAACGCCAATGGTCCGCAGGATATGATAGTGTACATATTGAGTCAAAAAGGTAGGGTAGAAGCAGCAAATTATAGAACCGTAAAGATTCCTACCAACGATGATGTGCCTTTGTTTGTGGAAGATAGGTTTGGTGAATTCTATAAAGCTGTTTTTGATAGAGCTTACAATAGAGAAAATGGAAAAACCGTATTTCTAGAATATGCTTGGGACCTAAGCTCTACCAACAATGTAAAGTGCGACCCCTGTGTTAGTCCACCACCAATATTTAGCGATATGCGAGAGGCAGGAGCCGATTGGTTAACCGTTGCAAATAATGGTTGGGGTGGTTCAGGCTACTCAGGTAATGCATTCTTTACCCGATTACACGTACGCTATAGTAGGTCGACCTTTCCGCAAGATCTTGTGTTTATGGAGACACCTAATAGAGAACGCTTTCAAGGTAGATATGTAATACATCACCCAGCAACGGGGGATTTATCGTGTGAAGGGGCTGAGGATTATTATACTACTGTACTTCACCGTCGCGAGAAAGAATTACAAAATCTAGCAGCACTTACTGGTTGGAGTACGGATAGATACAGCCATTACACTTCAGAGTATTTACGAAAGCTGGATAAAGCCCAAAATCAGAATAAATTGAACAGAGGTTCTGTGTTCCTATTTTTAACTTCTTTTGATAAAATGGGACCAATAGGTGCGGTATTAATATTGAGCTTAGTGACGATGATCATTATCAGGCTAAAAAGCAAAAGATCACCACTACCCATATCCTAATACATAACCTTTTTAACAGGAAGCGCAGGCTACTAGTGGTCTGCGCTTTTATTTTCTATTGGCTTCAACCACTGCTTTTATCTCCGCATAGCTAATGTGATTGCCTACTAGTTCTTTAATGGGCTTTAAGCGTTCCATGCCTACTTCGGCAATGGCTTTGTTTATCACCAGGTGTTTGTCTTCGCTTACCATGTCGTTTAAGGCCAATTCTCCAGAGCCTACAAATTGGGCCAGGTGACTTTCTATGGTAGTTGGGTTCAGCCCCCTAAGTTCCGCTATTTGGGTAATGGAGTTGCCGTCTTTAAAAAGTGCTAGCGATTCTTTTTGACTAGCACCAGCTGATGAAGAAGTGGTTTTTTTCCGCTTTCGTTTTTGGGGCTTTAGGTTCATTTTGCTTTCTATCCCAAAATCTTTGCAGTAAGCTTGTATAATTTTCAAGAAATCATCGCCGTAACGCTGCATTTTCAGTTCTCCGAAACCGCTGATATTATGAAGCTCCTCTGTAGTCTGTGGCAGGTAGGTAGCCAATTCTTGCAAACTAGCATCGGATAATACCATATATGCCGCCACAGCGGCACTATCAGCAATGGTTGTCCGTAGCTGTTTCAGTTGGCGAAGTAATTCTGCTTCATATGGCAAGGCAAAGTCGGTATCGCCAGCCCGTTCCAATCTGTTCTTACGCAGTTTGAAAACTACTTTGGCTTTACCTGTTAACACGGCCTTGCTATTTGCAGTAAGACCAAGTGTGGGGAACTGGCCCTGACTTTCTTGTAGGAAATTTTGCTTTAATAATTGATCGAAATAGACCCGCCAGTCGCGGGTGCTAACATCACTACCTACGCCATAGGTGGGTAGCGTTTTATGGCTATCCCAAATTTTAGCCGACTTCGATCCTCTCAGGAAAGCTACTAAGTACGACCGACCCATACGTTCTCCTGTTCGCACAACTGCTGAAAGAGCCTTTTGAGCAATAACAGTTCCTTCTACTTCCTCAAATTCGGTTAAACAGTTATCGCAATTGCCACAGCTACCGGGATGCTCTTCGCCAAAATATTCCAATAAATATTGGCGGCGGCAGTCTTCGGTTTGGCAATAAGCATCCATCTGGTCTAGCTTTTTCAGCATCACCTCACTTTGTTGCTTATTACCTTCTACCATGGCAAATGATCTTAAGGTCATCACATCTCCTGTAGAATGGAACAACAGTGCTTCACTATCTAAACCATCGCGCCCAGCACGACCAGTTTCTTGGTAGTAGCCTTCAATGTTCTTTGGCATATCCATATGCACTACATAGCGCACGTTAGATTTATCAATACCCATACCAAAGGCAATGGTAGCGGCTACTATCTTAATCTCATCGCGCTTAAATTTCTCTTGGCGTTTTTGCCGGGTTTCTTTTTCTAAGCCTGCATGATAGGCTGTTGCGCTGAAGCCGTAACTCTTTAATTTTTCTGCAAGGTCTTCAGTTTTCTTTCTGGAGAGGCAATAGATTATGCCACTTTCCTCTTTTTTATCCGCTAAAAAGTCGAGCAATTTGTCAAATGCCTTCTGCTTAGGAAGGATAGTGTAGCTGATGTTGAACCGATTAAAGCTGGAGACAAATATTTTTGGTGAGGCAAGCTTTAGTCGGGCAAGTATGTCTTTTTGTGTAGTTGGGTCAGCGGTAGCTGTTAGGGCTATGATGGGGGTGTTGGGGAAGCTGCTTTTTAAACTGCCAAGTTTTAAATAATCGGGCCTGAAATCGTGTCCCCATGCTGATATACAATGTGCCTCATCAATGGCAATCAGTGAAATTTGATTTGCAGGAATGGGCAAGTTCAAACTGCCATCTTCGCTCATCAATCGCTCTGGAGCTATATATAGAAGCTGAGTTTCTCCACTTCTTAATCGCTGAACTACCGTGTGATACTCTGCTGTGCTAAGTGTGCTATTTAGGTAATCTGCAGCAATGCCATTTAATCGCAGGGCATCCACTTGGTCTTTCATTAAGGCTATTAGCGGAGAAACCACTAGCGTAACGCCATCTAAAATTAACGAGGGTAGCTGATAACACATCGATTTACCACCACCAGTAGGCATAAGCACCATAGTGTCTTGCCCGCTTAACACACTTTGTATAATGTCCTCTTGTTCACCACGAAAGCTATCGTAGCCAAAGTGCTTTTGTAATGCGTCAGTTAGTCTATAGGTGGAAATTATTTGCGGCATAGCTATTGCTTGGCTGCCAATATATCTATTTTTTCGGAGGCGACAACATGATGAATGTTAATAGCCACAACATGGCATGTAACATGAAATTTGCACTTTAGTAAAATGAGTGAAAAACCATTTATTCGAACAACCGAACAGCCCTCTCTTCATCGTCATTTAGAAAAAATGAGTACTAAAGAGTTGTTGGAAAATATTAATGCAGAAGATCACAAGGTATCGCAGGTGATTCGCGAAATCATTCCAGCTATTGAAGCTTTGGTTGACGCTATTAGCGATAAACTGCTAGGTGGTGGCCGTTTGTTCTACATTGGTGCAGGCACTAGTGGTAGGCTGGGTGTAGTAGATGCTAGTGAATGCCCACCCACTTTTGGGGTACCCCACGAATTGGTAGTGGGGCTTATGGCTGGTGGTGATGGTGCAATGCGGAAAGCAGTAGAGTTTGCGGAGGACAGCACCAATCAAGGTTGGAAAGACTTACAAGAACATAATATTTCGGCAAGCGATGTAGTTATCGGAATAGCGGCTAGTGGTACTACACCCTACGTTATTGGAGCACTTAAGGCTTGTAACGAACAAGGTGTGCTCACAGCTTGTATTACTTGTAATGCTGGTGCGCCTGTAACTGAAGTTGCTAAGCACCCCATAGTTGCTGTAGTTGGGCCTGAATTTGTGACGGGAAGTACGCGAATGAAAGCAGGTACGGCTCAAAAACTGATACTGAACATGATAAGTACTTCGGTGATGATAAAATTGGGTAGGGTAGAAGATAACAGAATGGTGGATATGCAATTGAGTAACGATAAATTGGTAGAGCGGGGAACAAAAATGGTGCAAGAAGCATTGCAAATAGATCATAAAGCAGCACAGGAATTATTATTAAAACACGGAAGTGTACGAAAAGCGGTAGCGGCGCATGCATGATATAGAACCATTTTACGGTTGGCGAGAATACTATCGCACAGAGAACGATAAGGCTTCACCATTTTATGGAGCGGAGCACAGTGAGTTTCAATACGAGAATAAGATCTACAATTATTATGTACATCCGCAGTGGGATGGCTTTGGGCCAGAGACGCTAATGATGAAAGTGATATACGCTGATTACAGCCTAGGTTTTGTTGTTATCGAATTTATAGGCGAGTGGAACGACTGCCTGCACAATGATGTGATGTTCTTGAAACGAGATATAGTAGATGAGTTTTCAGCTGCAGGAATCAACCATTTTATTGTAATAGGAGAGAATGTACTGAATTTTCATGCTAGCGATGATAGCTATTATGAGGAATGGTTTGATGATATTAAAGATGAAGGCGGTTGGATAGCCTACCTTAATTTTCGAGAGCACGTGGTAGAAGATATGCAAGCGGCTAACCTGCATCATTATATTAGCATGGGCGGGAATTTGAATGACATGTTATGGCGTAAGTTGAAGCCAGCTCACCTTTTTCATGTGGTCGATAATTTGATAATTAAAGCATTGGTTGGCTAGTTAGTAATGCTCAAGCCATTCAATAAATAAAAAGCCCATTAGCAAATAGCTAATGGGCTTTTTTGGTCCTTATCTGTAGTTGGACTTATCTTAAAACGACAACCTTATCGGTTAACTGTGAGTTTTCAGAAACTAAACGTACTATGTATACACCTGCTTTCAGTCCACTTACATTTAGTGTAGCTGTACCTTTACCAAACATACTGAATGCTTCTTGTTGCATCCATACCTTCCCGTTCAGGTCAGTAAGGTATATGCCAACTGCCTCGCTAGTAGTTGATGCGAAGGAGAGTGTCACCTTATCACTTGCAGGATTAGGATAGATAGTAAGATCTGTTAATTCAGAAGTTGCAGTATTGTTAACTGTTCCTGCTAGTCTTGAGCTTCCCGTTAGCTCACAACCTTCTGCCCAAGCTTCTACAAATTTAGGTCGCTTATTTGCTCCACCTTCTACCACACGGTAGGTTACAGTGCTTACTACTGCATTTACTGGTATTGAGGTGAAAGCAGTATAGTGGTCCTTCAGTTGGTCATGAACTAGCTGTCCATCCACAAGTATTTGTAGGTGTTCACTAGCTCCTTGCCAAGCACTTCCGTTCCAGTAACCCTCTTGTAAATTCAGCGTTTTAACCCATACTCCAGTACCATAGTCCACAGTTAGTTCTGCGTTGGTTACATCATCTCTCAGTACTACGCGGCTATTGTTGTCGGCTATTCCATCTACGGTAGTATTCAAGTCAACTGGGTTACCATCAAAGTCTGCTGTAAAGTTGGCAGAAACTCCAGAAGGAACGATATTACCTTGGCATACGCTAGGTGTATCAATTCCCATCTCTTCACAGGCAGAGATCCTAATGTCATCTAAGTAAACATAATCATATATGTACGAAGCATCGCAACGGAAACGGAACTGTGTGTTGTTAGTAAATGGACCCCGCAATTCTACTGACTCACTATAGCGTTGCTCATTCACGAATTCATCGTTCAGATTCCATTCTTCTACTGTAGTGAATTGGCTACCGCCATTAGTTGAAATTTGAAGCCAAAAATCTTCATCGTCAGAATCCATACTTGAGCAGATATACGAGAAATCAATTTTTACATTATCGTAATCTACCAAGTTCAATGATCGTGTAGTAACTACTGACTGATTCACAGCATTTCTTAACTCCACGCAGTATGACCCGGAATTAACATATGTTTGATAGCTTTTTCTATTGCAATCATCACCTCCATCTCGCCACATGGAACCATAGCCATTCTCAAAGCTTTCGCTATGAATAAGAGTATAGTTACAGTTACCAGGCACTGCAAAGGCACACGGTGCACAGTCGTTACCACCACAGTCAATTGCGGTTTCAGTACCATTTTGTACACCATCATTGCAACTGATACATGGGTTACAGTCTGCACCACCGCAATCAACGCCTGTTTCGTTTCCGTTCTGTATGCCATCATAGCAGTCAGGACAAGCAGCACAATCAATTCCGCCACAATCAATACCAGTTTCATTGCCATTCTGTGTGCCATCGTTACAAGTAGGGCAAGCTTGGCAATCAGGCCCACCGCAGTCAATGCTCGTTTCTTGGCCATTCCAAATGCCATCATTACAAGTAGGGCATACTGGACAGTCGTCACCACCACAATCAATA
>CAYGTK010000026.1:0-28210 GCA_964352775.1 uncultured Chitinophagaceae bacterium | reverse complement strand
TAGACAACACAAGCTTCGATTGTTCAAACATCGGTGCAAACACAGTAACGTTAACGGTAACAGACAACAACGGAAACGTGAGTACCTGTTCAGCTACAGTAACCGTAGAAGACAATGTAGCACCAGCTATCACTTGTAATGCTGACATTACTGTAACCAATGATGCAGAAGTTTGTGGAGCAGTTGTTACTTACACAGCACCAGTAGGAACTGATGCATGTGCAACAACTACTACTCAAACAGATGCAACTGGATTTACTTCAGGCTCTGTATTCCCTGTAGGTACAACTACATTAGAGTACACAGTAACTGATGCTTCTGGAAATAGCGTATCGTGTACGTTCGATGTAACAGTAACTGATAATGAAGATCCTGTTATTACTGGATGCCCTGCAGATATTACTGCGGTAGGTTCAGTAGCAGCATGTTCTACTCCAGTTACATGGACTGCACCAACGGCTACTGATAACTGTGCTATCGATACTTACACAAGCACACATAACCCTGGTGATATATTCAGCCTAGGTACAACTACAGTTACTTATACTGCAGTTGATATTTACGGTAACACTTCATCTTGTAGCTTCGATGTAACTATCACAGCTAACCCATTATTGGCAACAACATCTACATCACTATTCAACTGTGGCTTCAATGTTAGTTGTAATGGTGCAGCAGATGGAACAGCTAGCGTAACAACAACAGGTGGATGTTTACCATATGCTTACTCTTGGAGTACAGGTAGTACAGCTGATAACATCTCTGGACTAAGTGCAGGGTCTTTCACAGTAACAATCACAGATAACAGTGGACAGAGTATCACTGAGTCAGTAACTATTGCTGAGCCAGACGCACTAGGTTCTACACTTACGCCTTTTGTTTATCCTTCGGGAACTAACATTAGCTGTAATGGAGCGTCTGATGGTTCAATTGACTTAGCAGTTACTGGCGGTTGTGCACCTTACACTTACTCTTGGTTAGGTCCTAACGGATTTACAGCATCTACTGAAGACATCAGTAGTTTGGGTGCAGGTGTATACAAAGTTGTTATTACTGATGACAATGGATGTTCTAAAACAGCTCAAATTGTATTAACTCAACCAGCTCCATTAGTTATTACTAGTATTAAGCCTGGAATATTTGCAGGTGGAAATAACGTAAGTTGTAATGGCGCTCAGGATGGATCAATTAACTTGATTCTAAATGGAGGTAATGTTCCTTACACCTACGCATGGGTAGGTCCAGATACAATCGTAAATACTACTGTGATTGACACTGTAGTAACCGTAAATACTGTAACTGGTCATGCAGATGCATTAATCATTGGTAGTGGTATACCAAATGGTACAGATGCACTAGGTGCACCAGATGGTGATGGAGCAGAATTGTATAACAATGGTGACCTTTTAAGAATTGACCTAACGGATGTTCTTCCTGCTGGCACACCATTTACAATTACTTGGCAACGTAAGCCTTGGGCAGGTGGTACAGCTAAAATGATATTAAGCGCTTCTGCGGATGATATCAGCTATACTGCATATCCTAGCTATCCGTCAACTGGAACAAGTGGATGGGTTACAGCTAATCTTGTAACTAATACACCAACACGTTACTTACGTATTACTAAAGACTACTGGGCTAGCTCGGTTGACTTTGAGATTGATGGTGTATCGTATACTTACCAGGATACGGTTACTACAATTACGAATACTACAGTGATGGATACATTAGGTGCATTTACTGCTAATACTCAAAACTTAACTGGTTTAGGTGCGGGTACTTACAGTGTAACTGTAACTGATGTGAATGGATGTACAACTACTGGCACTACGACATTAGATGAGCCAGATCCACTTCAGTTCACAACTTGTCCTGATCAAGAAGTAGTATTTGGATGGTATGATGAGAACTTAGCGGTTATTACATCTAGCGTTGCTGGAGGTACAAACCCTTACACTTATATCTGGTCTAATGGCGAAACTACACCTGATATCACTGTTGCTCCTACAGGAACAACAACTTACGGTGTTACAGTAACGGATGCCAACGGATGTTCTGGTGTTCAATCACATACAGTTACAGTATATGATGTTCGCTGTGGTGAGGGTCGTATCTTATTGTGCAATCCTTCAGGTACTAAAACGGTTTGTCATAAAATTGATCAGGTTCCAAACAAGCTCGATCACGGTTGGACTCTAGGTGAGTGTAGTGTTTCAAGCACTATCGACCTAGTAGGACAGTGTGGCGAGCCTACAACCCCTGGATGTGATTGTGAAGATGGAATGGTTGAAGCATCATTTGTTTACAATGGACCTAACGGTCGTGATGTAGAGGTTTACGCTTCTCCTAACCAGACTAACTTGATAACTACATTCACAAATGCTCAAACGGGAGATCTACTATCTGTGGATGGTTCTGGATTAGCTGGAGGTAAATTGAATAGCGGTACGTTCTTCTATTTACCATCTAATGGTCAGGAAACTGCAGTAGGAACAGCGTGTGAAAGCGATGCTGCTTGTGATCCTGGTTTCGTAAGCTTAGGAGATGGTATCCAAGGAAATGGATCGAGTATACTTTATGCACGTGGTGGATGTTACTCTCACTCTTGGGAAATACTTGGTAATCCTGACAACGATGCGGTTAGATTATATAATGTAGGCGACCGTGTTGATGTAGATCTTGCTAACACTATCCCAACTGGTCAGAAGTACACTATCCATTGGAAAAAACGTAACTACAGTACTTCAGGCGCGGCAACTTTAGGCTTGTTTGAATCTGCAGATGGAGTTTCTTGGACACAACATCCTAATCCACCGCAAACTGCGGATAAAGTGAACTATGTTGCTGCTCAAGTTACTGCTAACGTGAACACACGTTATGTAAGATTGGAGCAGATCACATGGCCTGACTTCGAGGTTGATGCAATTACTTATAGTTTCGGTGCTACTTGTGTTCCATTGTTTGACCTTGGAACAGCTTATGGCGACTTTACTGCCAACGGTTATGTTGATGGACAGAATAGTGAATGTGATGCGGATGTAGTAAGCTGTGATTGTCAAGATGATATCAAGTTATTGAACTTGATCTATCGTGGACCAGCAGGTGAGGATGTGCGTATCTACAAAGATTACTCGGAAACTATCTTGCTAGGATTCTACCCTAACGTTCAACAAGGTGATACCTTATTTGTGAATGCTACTGGTACTTGTGAAGGTATTTTGGAAGAATCAACTTATGCTAATACTAGCAACAGTGGTTCACCAAGTGCTATTCTGAATACCAATTGTGCTACGAACATTGTAGGTACTATCTACGGTAACTTCGAGATCATTGGATATGTTGACCGTAAGAACAACGCATGTAACATGGATGCACCGTGCCCATGTGCTGATGGCTTAAGTGCTCTTGGATTGACTTACAATGGTCCTATTGGTGGAACAGTTATAGCATACTACGATTCAGATCGTGAGGATACTTTAGGTATCTACACTAACCTGAATCCAGGTGACTCTATAATAGTAGCTGCAAATGCAGTTAGCGAAACCAAACTACGTGGCATTACGCACTTTGAATTGGCAGGAACTGCAACTGGAGCTGATTGTATAGTTGACATAGATGCACTACAAACTGGTGAGATCGTAACTTCTCAATTTGAGCCTCAATATGGAGTTACAGTTAGTGCCTCTAGGAATGGTGGTCATCATGGTCACTACCATGGATGTGGTCATAACAATTGGGATGACGACGATGACGATGGTCATCACCATGGTGGATTCGGAGACGATGATGACGATGATGGATATAACGGAGGTAACTCTGGGTCAGTTATCATATTTGATACTGATGCTAGTGGAACTGCTGACCCAGACTTAGAGGTTGGAATTGGAAACGTATTCATTATTGCTGAAAATCTTTATGATGGAAACAATGATGGATTGGTTGATAGCCCAGATGATAATGCAGGTGGTGGATTGATGATATTCGAATTTGCACCTCCACGCTTTGTTGGTTCATTGACTTATGTTGATGCAGATAATAGCAACTATTCAGAGGTTCGCGCTTATGATTCAATGGGTAACCTATTAGGTACTGCCAGTGTTGAAAGATGTGATGATGAGTCGATACAAGACATCAACCTATACTTTGACAATGTTGCTCGCTTAGAGGTTCAATTGGATGGTTCAGGCGGTATCCGCTTCAACTGCGGATTGGATGTGGAATCAACTTGTGACAAGTATGTGCTAGGTAACAACTACGGCGAGCTAAGCTTGTTCGGTTATGTTGATGCTGATGAGCGTGCTTGTAACATGGAGCTTCCTCCACCATGTGCATGTATCAATGGTCTGAACGAACTTCAAGTATTGGTTACTAACCCTGCAGTAAGTAATAGCACTGTTATTGCATACGGTAGCGTAGGTAATCAAGACACTTTAGGAGTGTTCTACAACGTAAATGCTGGAGACCTATTAACCGTATCTGGTGCTAACCTAGGTGGAACGCTTAACTCTAGTACTTATATCCAAGTAGTTGGTTTCTCAGGTCCATCATCTAAATTCAATACTGAGTGTGGTGCTGATATACTAGGATTGTATACTCGCGGACTATACTCAATTGGATATACTGATGGAAATGGAAACAGCTGTAACGACACTGATTTCTGTGGTGCTGGAACATCATTATTGTGCTACAGTGCTCCAGGAGCCGCTGATGGTACCGCCGATAATGTTATCGCTCGTAAAGGAGTAAGCAGCAGTAATGCTAATGAGATGCTTGGCACACCTAATGGTAGCGATGCAGATATCTACGATAACAGTGATTATGTTGCTGTTGACTTAACCGATGTATTAGCGCTTGGTAATGAGTATACAGTAGTTTGGAAGAAAAGAAACTACAGTACTAGTGGAGACGCGATATTGGTAGTTGAAGAATCTTCTAACGGTACAACTTGGACTACTAATCCAGTTCAAGCGGCTACTTCTAGTAAAAATGTATTCATTAGTTCTACATTTACTGCGGCTGGAAATACTCGATACATTAGAGTGTCGAAAGCAACTAGCGTTGACTTAAACGTAGATGCAATAACTTACTCATTCGGTTATTATACTGTTTGTTTAGATAATGATCTTGCAGCTGATCTTACAAGTCAACCAGAATGGAGCTATGGACCATGTACAGTTGCGCCTAAAACCACGCAACTACTTAGTACTATTCCAACCGTGGCTGCTGATAGAGATGTGTTATTCAAAGCATTCCCTAATCCGTTGGAGTCTACCACTACAATTCAGATCAACCTGCCATCAGATGACAGAATTGACTTGAGAGTGTATGACATCACTGGAAAAGAAGTAGCTGACCTATATCGTGGTGAGTTACGTGGAACAACTACGCTAGAATGGACATTTGATGCTAGTAAACTACCTGCAGGCACCTATTACTGTAGGATGATCACCTTAAGTGGTCAATCATATACAGAGAAGCTGATAGTTACAAAGCAGTAATAGCAATAGATATTAAAGGGACCTCCTAAGTGAGGTCCCTTTTTATTTCTGAAGGGTATAAAATCCAATTGCGCTTCTACTAGAATATATCTATATTGTCCTAAACTCAACAATATGAGCAACATATACACCATTACTCTTTTCCTTTTTGGGTGGATGTTGATAGGAGTACTCTCCTTAAATGCCCAAAATGTAGGTATTGGTCAAACCAATCCAGCCAGTAGATTAGACATCAATGGAGGTCTTACCATAGGTTCTTCATATTCAGGTGTAAATGCAGCTCCATCAAATGGCTTACTAGTACAAGGTGCAGTAGGTATTGGTGTTACAGCTCCTGGGTCTGCTAAGCTCAATGTACTTAATACTACGGGCTATGGAGTTCAAGGAAGCACCAACCAAGCTACATTCTCTGGCTTATTTGGTATAAACACATCTACTTCTGGAACTGGTATAGTAGGTTTTGGTAGTAATAAAACTACCTCACTACCTGCTACAGGTGCTGGAGGTTTCTTTTTTGGTGAAACTGGCGTGTATGCTATTACTGATGATTCTATTGGAATAGCGATGTATGCAGAAAATATGAATGCAGGTTTAGCTGCCCGGTTTGTAGGTGATTTTGACCTAGAAGGGGTTCTGGCTAACTCTAGTACTGTTTATGGAAGTTCAGTAGCAGTAGATGATGGAATTACAGTAGGAAATATTACTGGTAATTTTTGTGCATTCGATAGTTTGGATTTCTGTTCATTTGCAGGTTCACCCCAATTCGGGTATTTCTTAGATTATTCACCTACCTATGATAATATCTTTTCTTGTGGTAAGGGGCAATGTAGAAGTATTACTAATCTCAGCTTTGAAGCATCTTTTTTCGATGCGTCAGGTTTTCCTATCGATGTT
Organism: uncultured Chitinophagaceae bacterium; assembly: GCA_964352775.1. Taxonomy (GTDB): domain Bacteria; phylum Bacteroidota; class Bacteroidia; order Chitinophagales; family CAIOSU01; genus CAYGTK01. The sequence continues at coordinate 21,818 of CAYGTK010000026.1, read as the reverse complement.
GATGTTTATGTAAGAGATGAATATTTAGGTTCTATGTTCATTGCCGATGCAGGTGATGCAACTCACACATATGTAATAGACACGGATGTGCTAAATGGCTTAGATCCTGATTCACTTAACTTTTACGTTTACGTTCGTAACCAAGGTGGTGACTCTGATTATTGGGAAACTTATAGTGGTATTGTAGATTATGAATTTGGTGATAGTTCCAATTTAGGATCTTATGCAGCATATGGTGAAGTAAGGGCATCTGGAAAGCTTTATGCGAACATGACTAGCGAATATGGAGATGTTGCAGAATATTTTGAAGTATTGCCTCGTGGTTCTTATGTGCCTCAGCCAGGTGATATTGTATCTATAGCAACGGATATAGAGCAAGCCTTTGAGTTAACCACCGAAGCTAGTGATAACCTTATGGCGGGTGTTATTTCAGAAAACCCTTCTGTATTACTGAACGACCCTAGCGAGGGTTCACCGATTGCATTAACAGGCAGGATAAAAGTAAAGGTTAATGTAGAAGGTGGTGTCATTAAGCCAGGTGATGCTATTACCTCTTCGTCTATCCCGGGCGTAGGTAAGAAAACCGAGCAAGGAATTATCCTTGGTCATGCTCTGGAAGCTTTTGATGGCAGCAGAACAAATGAAGGAAAGATCTGGATCTTGCTAGGTAAAACTGCTTTAAAGAATGTGGACGATAATAAGATCGCCATTATAGAAGATAAGGAAGTTGACTTAGGCGGAATGGAGATAAACGGTTTTGTTTCTCTAGATAGTAAGTCTTCTAACTACTTAAACATAACTTGGGGCGAAAAGGTAGAAGGAAGGATCACTGACGATATTGAATTTCAAGACCTTGTGATCGATCTAACTCAAGTAGGGGGCGATGCGCAGTACTTCGTAAAAGAAGTCAACCAAGAAGGTGTAATTATCGAACTGACAAGTTCTTCAAAAGGCTTCAAAGGTTTTTACTACAGCATTAATATGGTTTCTCCTGAGTTATTGAATAACAGGAAGGACGAAAGCTATACTATTCCTGAGGATTATGATGAACGACTAAATCTTGCTTCTACCATTTACAACAAGCGCACTAAGCTCATGGAAAAACTCATCATGCTTAGTGGTGCAGATCCTAAAAAGATAGAGAATGTTACTCCTGCTAATAAGAAAACAGTAAAGACTGCCATTGCTAGCCAATGGAAAAAAGCTGATAAAGCTACCTACATTCAATATTTGGCTATGGGTAAACATTTAGATGCACTTGTATCTAAGGACCCACACTTTATGGCTGACCTTTCGCGAGCTACTGAATAACAGTCTTTTATTAGCCCTTTTGGATGGATTATAGTATTTTTCAGGTAATATGAAACAGTCCTTCTATTTAGCAGCTATCTTTTTTGTCTTTTTATCTCCAGCTTTTGCCCAGCCAATAGCTACAATAACATCTGATACTGTTATTTGTAGAGGGGAAAGTGTTATACTCACCGCGTCAGGTGGTGATACTTATTTATGGAGTACCTCTGAAACTGCACCATCAATAACTGTTAGCCCCACTTCAGGTATTACTTACTCTGTTACAGTTACTGACCTTACAGGTTCAGATACGGTTGAGGTAAATGTTTTTGTGTCTTCACCAGTATCGCAACGTCTTACACCAGGGGTGCTAGAGGCTTGTGAAGGAGACCCTACTCTGACCACTATAGGTATACAAACATCTGTTTTTACTAATTCTATAGATACTGTTTTTGGTAATTCAAATGTATTCCCAAACTGGGCACCAATTCCTGGAAGACCATTTGTGGATGGAGCATGTTGCTCTGTGGAAGACCCTCCATACGATGTGATCTTCTTCCAAGTAGACTCAACGGGTGACTATGACATACATCATATTCAGGATGGCTGGGATGGGATAATTTACATTTATACTGACCCCTTAAATTTTCAACTATCACCACCAACTACCTATGTAGCAGGTAATGACGACTCGGCTGATATTGTTGTAGGTGTTTCTTACCTAGCCGGAGTAGAGTTAGTGGAAGGTCAAAACTATTACCTAATTACAACAGGCTTTGAGACAACGTTCTTTGGAGATTATACAGCTATATTTTCTGGGGTGGGAAATGTATTCCAGCCAGGGAATATAAATGTGGTAGACTTAGTTGAGGAATTTGTAGTGACTGATAGCTTTGGAACAATAGTTAGTATTGGGGCCGATCTTTCGGATGACCAATTATTTACAGGAAGTGTTAATGGTACAGCCTATCAGTTATGTGCTGTTATGTATGACTCTGCAAGGGTTGATCTGACAACATATCTCGGGTCTACAGTTGCGAATATAGATGCCGAATTATGTGCAGCTACCTCTGATACCTGTTACACAGTTGTTTTATTTCCTTCTGCACCTACAATTCAGTTAGTTGGTGATACTGTTTGTGATGGTACAAGCGGTACTGCATCAGTATTTACAAATGCCATCAATGTTTCTTATGAATGGAATACCGGTGCTATTTCATCTAGTATTTCGCTTACTCCTACCCAAACAACTTCATACAGCGTCACGGTAACAGATACTATAGGCTGCATGGCTTCAGGTGTTACAGAAATTCAGGTTCGCAATTCTGAAGGTGGAATGATAGCCCCTAGAACCGTAAGACAATGTGCAGGTAGTCAATTGCTTGATCTTGGAATACAGGTTGAGTTTACAGAGACCTTCTCGCCAGTAGTCCCACCACAATTTTTTGGAAATACGACTACTAATTTAACTTGGGCACCTTTATCAGGCCGCCCATTTGCAAATGGTACATGCTGTTCAGGTAACAACCCTCCATATGATGTAAGATCGTTTCGTGTAAGTCAAACGGGGTCGTATGATATTAACCAATTCAATGGAGGTTATGATGGTTACATACTTCTTTATGAAGACCCATTGGACTTGACTGTTAGCCCGCCCATTACCTTAATTGCTGGTAACGATGATAGCGCAGGTGTTACTGGAAGTGACCCTGCTTTGATCGGGATACCATTGAATGCTGGTGAAACGTACTACCTAGTTTCTACGGGATTCAATACGATCGATTTCGGCGCATATTCTACAACTATAACTGGGCCAGGCGACTTAATGCTTTTTGGACCTCCTGATACTATTCAGTTCGGTTACGAATATGCGGTTACTGATCCTTCTGGAACCATCATTGGTTTCTCTGATGGTAACCTGTCTGATCAAAGTACTTATCCCGGAGCGGTAGGCGGAGATACACTTACACTTTGTGGTGTATCGTATGTAGCGGGGCAATTTGATGGTGCGAGTTACATCGGGCAACCACTGGCTGACCTTATAGGGTTGAGTTGTGTGGAGCTATCAAGTGGCTGTGTTACTGCTATTATTGACCAAGCTCCAGAGCCTGATGCAGGGATGGATCAATTTTTATGTAGTGCAGATTCTACTACCTTAAGCGCTAGAGTATCTTCTTTCTCTGGAATGTGGACACTACTTTCTGGAAATGGAACGATAGTTAGTCCAACGAACCCAATAACCGAAGTGATTGGATTAGGCTTAGGTGCTAATGTGTTTGAATGGCGAGAAGATAACCAAGCTGGTTGTATAAAAGCCGATACCATTGAAGTAGTATTTAGCCAAGGCTTAAGTGCGGTGATAGGAAACGATACAATATGTAGAGGCGATACAAGCTCTCTATCAGGGCCCTTCGGTTTTGATTATTTGTGGAGTACGGGCGATACTAGTAGAAGTATTTCTATCTCACCTTTAAACTCAACGACCTATAAATTGACTATTAGCGATGGTTCAGGATGTTTAGCATCAGACAGCGCAGTAATATTTGTGCGTGATCTTCCAATAGCAAATATTGGTGGTGCAGATACTGTTTGTAGCGGCTCTACAGTAACCTTGATAGCTTCAGGCGGAACTACCTATTTATGGAGTACAGGTCAAGTATTACCATCAGTCCAAATAGTGCCTGCAGGCTTTGTAAATATTTCGTTGGTTGCCATCGATCAATTTGGTTGTAGAGATGCTGATTCTGTTACTATTGGGGAGCTTCAAAACCCTACAGTGCAGGTGGCCGACCAAACAGCCTGCCCTGAACAAGCGGCTACTTTTAGTACTACTAATACTTGGTCTACTTATTTGTGGAGTACGGGTGATGCAACAGCTACGACCACAACTAATATCTCAGGTAGCGTAGCTGTAAGCATTACTGACAGCAATGGATGCGAAGGAAGCGATACAGCTGTGTTGTTCAATTTTGTTCCAGCAGTAGTTGATGTATCTGGACCTGATACTGTTTGCCAAGGTGATAATGCTACGCTTACCGCATTTGGCGGGGCAGGAGTATCATACTTGTGGGAGAATGGAGATACTACCCCACAAACAACCGTTAGTCCAATTGTAGGTGAATTCTATAGTGTGACGATCACTGACTTAAATGGCTGTGAAATACCAGACAGTATTTCAGTAGAAGAGTTTAACCCTCCTTTAGCAACAGTAAGTGGCGATGATACGATCTGTATTGGCCAAACGAAGATACTTTCTGGTGGTGGGGCACTTAATTTACAATGGAGTACTGGTGAAACATCCTCTACTATTGTGGTATCACCAACAGTTACTACCAATTATGGTATTACCGTAACGGATAACAATGGTTGTACTGATAATGACGGGGTTACCATCATCGTTCAAGACCTTCCAACTGTGGTATTCGATCTTAATGATACGCTATTCTGTAATACGCTTGATTCTGTTCAGCTAACAGCCACTCCATTAGGTGGAACGTTTAGCGGTCCAGCTGTGACGGGCTCTGTATTCAGTCCATTATTATCAGATGAAGGTTTCCACTTGTTAATCTACGCATTTACAGATGCTGCTGGTTGTTCGGCCGTAGACAGCCAATTCGTAACGGTTGAAGTTTGCCCAGGTATAAGGAGTATTGATGAGTTAGGTAGTCTTAAGGTTTACCCTAATCCATTTGATAATACTACTACGGTTAGCTTTAAATTGGATAGAGCAGGAACATTAGATCTCAAGGTGGTGGACTTAACAGGTAAGGAGCTGTATATCGATACTTACCAAGATCTTTCTATCGGAGGTCACGATATTAACCTTGATGCTACCAATTGGCCTAGCGGGGTGCTATTGATCTACCTAGAGATGGAAGGTGCTAAAAGTGTTGTAAGAGTGGTGCATACGCACTAAACTCTGCCTTAGACAACAATATTTGTAGCCGAAACGTTAAAGCTGTATATTCACCTAACGAACGTTAGGTTGTAAATTATGGCAGTAGCAAAAATTGATAGGAAAGAACAGATACAACTGACAGCCCAAAGACTGTTCAGAGAGAAAGGCTACGCAGCTACCTCTATGCGTGACCTTGCTAAGAAAGTGGGAGTAGAGCCTGCCAGCCTTTACAGCCATTTTGCATCTAAAGAAGATATTCTAAAGACTATTTGTTTCAGAATGGCCAATGAGTTCCTTGAGCAAATAGATGCTTTGAACGATTCAGTACCAAACCTTACCCAGAGATTAGAGCGAGCTATTGACGCACATATCAAGGTGATAGTGAATGATCTTGATGCTTCCGCTGTATTCTTTTCTGATTGGATACATCTAAGTGATGAGCAGTTGGAAAGCTTTTTAGAAATGCGTGAGCACTACGAACAATCGTTCAGAAGTATACTAGAACAAGGTGTGTTAAGTGGTGACTTTAGGGTTACGGATATTGACTTTACAGTAAGGTTGTTGTTCGCTACTTTAAATAGTACACAACAATGGTACAAGGCCTCAGGAACAATAAGCCCAGAACAAGCGGGCGAACAGATAAGTGATTTTATTTTAAACGGAATAGCAGCTTAAAACATAAGTTATGTACGGAAATGCCTCCATTCTAGATAGTGATAAAAACCAGCCACAGGATCAGGAAGACCCGATATTGTTGGCTGAATTTCAAGCCAAGATAGATGCTGGTGAAAAGATAGAACCGCATGACTGGATGCCAGCCATGTATCGTAAGCAGCTGATCAGGATGATAGAGCAGCACGCTCATTCTGAGATAATGGGTGCTTTGCCAGAAGGTACTTGGATAACTAGGGCACCGAACTTCCGTAGGAAACTGGCGCTTATGGCTAAAGTTCAAGACGAGATAGGTCACGGTCATCTTTTATATACCGCTGCTGAAACACTTGGTAAGCCAAGAGAGGAAATGATAAATGATCTTTTAAGCGGCAAGTCAAAATACAGTAATGTATTCAACTATCCTGCAAGTACATGGGCAGATGTAGCTGTTATCGGTTTTCTAGTAGACGCTGCTGCTATTGTTAATCAATTGGCTAATAGCAAAGGTTCTTATGGACCATACGCTCGTGCGCTACATCGCATTTGTGCAGAAGAGGCTTTCCACCTAAAGCAAGGGCACGATAATTTTGTGTATCTAGCCACTGGTACGGAAAAGCAACGTACCATGCTTCAAGAAGCAGTTAACCGCTGGTACAAGCCATTGATCCACTTTTTCGGACCGTCTGATAAGGAATCGGTACATAGTGATCAATTAATGCGCTGGAAGGTAAAAATGGCATCGAATGATGATATGCGAAATCAGTTCTTTGACACCTATGTACCTAAAATTAGAGAGGTAGGTATAACCTTGCCTGATCCAGAATTGCACAAAGACCCAGAAACGGGACATTGGCATTTTGGTGACCCTGATTGGGATGAATTCTGGAGAGTAATTAAAGGTGATGGCCCTTGTAATGCGGAGCGTATTGACGTTCGCAAGTGGGCAGCAGAACATGGCCGCTGGGTGCGCAAAGCATTAATGAAACCTTCTGAGAAACACTTAATGCCTTTAGCATAATGGATACGAATACTTCTTTAGACCCTAGAGTAAATAGGCTAGATAGAATTGAGGGTGATGTTATTGTAACTGAACATGAAGAATGGCCAACTTTTGAGGTTTTTCATCAACCAAAATCAGGTAAGCCTTTTGTACATGTAGGTTCTATACATGCTCCAGATGCTGAATTAGCCTTGGTGCTTTCAAAAGAGCAGTACGGACGCAGAGGAACAACTCACAATATTTGGGTGGCCAAAACGGCTGATATATTCACCTTTAATGGTGGAGAAGCAATGTTTGATACCGTTCCTGAAAAAACTCACCGTGAAGCTATCGAGTACAGGGTTAGAGATAGAATACAAGCTTTTAAAGCAAAACAACAATAGCTATGGATGCAACTAAGCAGCTACTTTTCAGTATGGCAGACGATGCCTTGATATTAGGCCATAGAAATTCTGAATGGACGGGCCTAGGACCGATATTGGAAGAGGATATTGCCTTTTCAAGCATGGCACAAGATAAGATAGGACATGCGCTAGCATTGTATAGCATTCTACATACTGAGTTTGGCGAAGCTGACCCAGATACACTTGGTTTCAGTAGAGATGAGTTGAGTTTTAAATGCTGCCATTTGGTAGAATATCCTATCGGAGAATATGATTTCAGCCTAGTGCGCCATTTTTTTTACGACCATGCTGAATACTTTAGATATAAGCTACTCGAGAATAGCAGCCTAGAAAGCCTGAGAAACCTAGCAAGGAAGGTGAGTGGAGAGTTACGTTACCATGTGCTTCATGCAGACACCTACATTAAGCGTTTAGGTCAGGCTAATGAAGAGAGTAAAGCAAGGATGCAAAGTGCTATCAACGAAGTCTACCCGCTAGCACTTGGCTATTTTGAGGAACTAGAAGGGGAGGACAGCCTGAAAGCACAAGGAGTATTTGAAGGCTATGCAGCCGTTAAGAATAAATGGATCGAGTCTGTTACAAAGGTGTTGACCGAAGCTGGGCTGAAATTACCAGATGGTGATGTAGAAGTAGCTAATGGAGGAAGAAAAGGATACCATACCGAATATTTGAAACCCTTGCTAGAAGAAATGACAGAGGTATACACTATTGACCCAGCTGCTGAATGGTAGATGTAGAAAAATACACGAAGGAAGAACAGGGTGTTTGGGATGCTTTACAGGCTGTAACAGACCCTGAGATACCTGTTATCTCCGTAGTAGATATGGGTATAGTAACTGGTGTTTCCGTTGAAGGGGAAAATGCCCACATAACCATGACGCCCACATTTGTTGGTTGCCCCGCCATAAGTGTGATGCAACAGGACATAAAAAAAGCTGCAGAAAATCTAGGTTATAAGACGGAGGTAATTGTAGACATGGAAAAGGGTTGGAGTAGCAACCTGATCTCGGAGCGAGGAAAGCAACAATTAAAAGAATTCGGTTTAGCACCACCAAGAAAAGTTGGGGTAAATGGAGTTACTGAAGAGGACTTGAAAGATGTACAATGCCCTAATTGTAACAGCACCAATACCTCGCTGAATTCACCATTTGGTCCCACACTATGTAGGGCTATCCATTTCTGTTACGACTGCGAGGAAGGATTCCAACAGTTCAAACCTATCTGATTTTAAACCAGTTTATTTTCTACGAGATACTCTGCTATCTGAACGGCATTAGTTGCCGCTCCTTTTCTCAAGTTATCAGCAACTACCCACATGTTCAATGTATTAGCTTGGCTGTTATCCCTACGTAAGCGTCCAACGAATACTTCATCACGATCTTGAGCAGATATGGGCATAGGGTATGATAGTTCAGTAGGTTCGTCTTGAAGAATAATTCCTGGCATGGCTGTCATTAGCTCGCGGACTTTCTTAAGCTCAAAGTCTTCCTTTAACTCTACGTTAATGCTTTCACTATGCCCACCTAATACTGGTACACGCACTACAGTAGCTGTAACGCCTATATCACTTTGGCGCATTATTTTGCGTGTCTCCATCACCAACTTAGTTTCTTCAGTTGTGTAACCTTCCTCATCAAAGTCACCTCCGTGCGGCAGGCAATTCTCATGAATAGTATAAGGGTAAACCTTTTCATTATCGCGCCCAGCTTGTTCTGCTTGTAGCTGCGCTATACCTTTCACTCCCGTGCCCGTTACTGACTGATAGGTGGAAACCACCACCCGCTTCAACCCATAAGCCTGTTGCAAAGGATGTAAAGCCAATACCATTTGTATGGTGCTGCAATTAGGGTTGGCTATTAGTTTATCGTTAACCGTTAAGATGTCGGCGTTCAATTCTGGTACAATAAGTGGTTTGCTATCATTCATTCGCCAAGCAGATGAATTGTCTATTACAGTCGTACCTGCTTCAATGAATATTGGCGCCCACTCTTTTGATGTGCTTCCGCCTGCGGAAAATAATGCTATATCTGGCTTAGCATTCACCGCATCCTGCAAACCTATTACCGTATGTTCTTTCCCCCTAAAGGTCATCTTTTTACCAACCGACCTTTCAGAGGCTACTAATAGTAATTCAGTTAATGGAAAATTACGTTCCGCTAACACTTTCAACATTACACCACCTACTAATCCCGTGGCACCAACAACAGCTACTTTCATATTCTTAATTGTTCTATGCGAAATTAGTGCATTTGCTAAGTACAAGCTATTAGTTAACTTGTGAATAATGAATTTCGTGTTAAAATTCTTAAAGAGCTTTTTATACGCTGCTAAGGGTATTGGTGTTGCCATGCAGGGCAGGAACTTCAAAGTACAGTTGTTAGCGGTAGTTATTGTGAGCGGAGCTGGATTTCATTTTTCGATTGAAAATTGGGAGTGGGTAGCTATAGTTTTGTGCTGTGGAATGGTGTTAACCGCTGAGGCAATGAATACCGCTATCGAACTTCTGGTAGATAAGGTAGAGCCAGAATATGATCAGTTAGCTGGGAAGATAAAGGATGTAGCTGCAGGGGCCGTATTGTTAGTTGCACTAAGCGCATTAGTAGTAGCCATCATCATATTTTATGAGCATATCCTAGCACTATTATAGATGCTTCGATAATTCGTAATTTCGATTCAAATTTTCCAAATGAGATATTACATTATCCTAACGATTTTGGCCTTCCTAAGTTCTTGCGGTTCAAAAGAACATAAGACGGAGACCGTGAAGAGCATAGATGTGGCTGCTTTCTCCCAAGAGTTTTTAGATAGCTTATGGGTAATATATCCTGGTTGGGCATCGTACGAGGGTCTAGATAAATACGATGCAATTCTCACAGTACCTGATGCGGAACAACGCGAAAGAGAAAACACTTTTGCCACTGCTTTTTTAGCCAGGATAGAAAATGCCAATACCGATAGTTTATCGAGTAATGACCTCATTGATCTTAAGATGATAAAAGGGCAATTAGGATCTATTCTGTTCAGTAACAATGAACTAAAGTCGTGGCAATGGGATCCTTCTAACTACAATATCGGCGGTTCACTTTTCACAACCATAAATAGGCAGCAACTTCCTCTTAAGCAGCGAATGGAAAGCATCTACTTAAAATTGGGGCAGGTACCAGCTTATTATCAAGCTGCTAGGGCAAACATTACTATACCCACTAAAGAACATACAGAATTAGCTATCCAACGATCGAAAGGCATACTAAACATGCTGAATGGAACGCTTAAGGATTCTCTATCTGCCGCTGGACTAGATACGGCAGGTAACCACAAAATGTTAGCTCGCTTGGGAAGCACCGTGGTAACGGTGGAGAATTATATGACTTGGCTACAGGATACCATACTAGCAGCGGATACCTTTCGAAGCTACAACCTTGGCAAAGATCTGTACACTTCTAAGTTCGATCATAACATAAATGCTGGCTTATCAGCCGAACAGGCTTATAAAAATGCAGTAGCTCGTAAAGCCGAAGTGCTGGATGAAATGGAAAAGCTAGCTAAGCAGCTATTCCTAAAATACTATAAGGCTGAAACCATGCCTAAAGACCGATTTGATCTGATAGCCATGCTTATAGATACAGTAAGTGCTTTTCATACTCAGCGCGATTCGATTTTACATACCATTGAACAGCAGATACCTGAGTTGGAGAAATTCATAAAGGATAAAGACTTGATCTACCTAGACCCAAGTAAGCCATTGGTAGTAAGAGAAACACCAGAGTATATGCGTGGTGTTGCTGGAGCCTCTATTTCTTCACCTGGTCCGTTTGAACCAGCAAGAGAGACCTATTATAATGTGACACCACTTACCGACTTCTCTGACGAAGGAGCAGAAAGTTATCTGAGAGAATACAACGATTACATGCTTCAGATACTGAATATCCACGAAGCTATACCAGGCCACTATACCCAATTGATATACAGTAATAAGTCGCCTAGTATTATCAAGAGCATTCTTGGAAATGGGACGATGGTAGAAGGATGGGCAGTTTATGGTGAGCGGATGATGCTAGAAGCAGGCTATGGAGAAAACAGCCCTGAATTATGGTTGGTATACTACAAATGGCACTTACGTAGCGTGGTGAATACCATATTGGATTATAGTGTGCATGTGCTCGACATGGGTGAAGAGGATGCAATAGCTATGTTAACTAAAGAGGCGTTTCAAGAGACGGCCGAGGCATCAGGTAAATGGAGAAGGGTTAAGCTTACCCAAGTGCAGCTATGTAGCTATTTTACAGGTTATGATGCTATCTATAGACTTCGCGAGGAGTGGAAAGCAAAAAAAGGCACGGAATTTGATCTTAAGGAGTTTCATGAGCAGTTCTTGAGTTATGGTTCGGCACCAGTGCCGTATATTAGAGAACTAATGATGAATTCATTATAACACAAAAAGGAAAACGAAATGAAATATCTATTAACTATTCTAGCTATTGTAGCTTTTTCACTTACTTCTTATGCAGATGATTTTGAGGGGGTACTGACTGTGAAAATGAAAGAAGGGGAGAAGTCGCAACAAATGCAATTTCTTGTAAGCGGACAGAAGATGGTGTTAGAACAACAAGGCACTCGATTTATTCTTGATTCTGGGTCGGGTGATGTTTTCATAATTGCCAATAACAATGGAACTCAATCAGTAATTCAACTAGATCTTAATGTTATCAATGCCATGGGTGGTATTTCAACACTATCAGGCGCTGGAAACTTCGGTATAGATAGCGATGAAGATGTTCAACTGACCAAAACAGGTAAAAAGGAATCTATTAATGGTTACAACTGCCAGCAGTACCTCACCAAAGATGATAAGCATGAAACGCTTGTATGGGTAGCAGATAATTTCCCTTATGACTTTTCTAACTTCTTGTCCATCTTTAGTTTAGACAAGAGTTTGGCAGGAGTTGAGCAACCATTCCCCATGCGCGGCGAAGTAAAGGAGCTTGCTACGGGTAAGATGATGACTTATGATTTAGTAGTAGAAAAGAAAGCCATTGAGGCGGATAAATTCTCTTACCCAGCAGGTGCTCAAGTAATGGATCTACGTGCTATGATGCAGCAAATGATGAAAACAAGTTCGCCAGAGCAGCTTCGTCAGATGTTTCAGAACATGATGCCGAAGAAGTAGTTAGCTATTTCTCCATTTAAGTATTTGGCTAACGAATATTAGTCCCATGCTTAAAAACCACATCCAAAACCCTGCACCTAGAAAAGCAGGAAAGCCAAATATCATTAGCGTTGTTAAGGATTCTAATGCAGGTAGTATACCAGTAAAGCTACTTAGTACCATTAATGGTATTAGCAGCCATTTTGACAAGCTAGTGAATCGGTCTGAAACAATCAGAAAGACCGTTATGGTGGGTAGCCAGATGAAAATACCACCCAATATGGGCAAGGCTACTTCTGGGAAATTTAAAATACTGAACGCTTCTAGCAATAAATATATAGCTCCCTTTGGCTGAACAGCAACGGGGAAAAAGAAGGATAAGACATACAAGATGGCTCCTGTCGCTAACAATTTTCCTGATGGCTGTTTCATGATATTAAGATACGAATAGAAAAAAATAAATGAAGAGGTAGGCTTGGAATGGCTATAAATATAGAGATGTGTTACATTAGTGCTTCACAAAAAGTAAAACAATGTTAGACCAACTATTAAACTCAGCTAAAGGTGAGTTACTATCGCAACTACAGGGAAAATTTGACCTTAACGAAGGTAAGGCTGAAGAAGCCGCTAAAGTAACTAAGGATACTATTGAGAGCGGATTACTAAGTGAAGTAAAAGCAGGAAACATTGGAGGCCTATTGTCAATGTTCGATAAGAAAACGGACACAACATCTAGCCCTATAGTACAGACTATAGTTCAGCAACTTGTAGGTAATCTGGCTGCTAAAGTTGGTGTTGATGCTGGTACAGCTTCTACTATCGCAAATTTCGCAGTTCCATTTTTGATAGATAAAGTTACTGGAAGCGCACCTGGTGGCCAGGTAACGGAAAGTAATCTTCAAGACATGGTTACTGATGGTATAAAAGACCAATTAGCTGATAAAGCAAAAGACCTTTTAGGAGGTGGACTCGGAAGCTTTTTTGGGAAATAGCCTTTCGCTACAACTATGAAACGATATTATCTGCTCACCTATAATTTGCTCCTCGCAATTGGGTGGGCAGTTTTTTTAGCGTATCAAATAACTCATGGTTTTGAGCTAGATGGTTTTTCTCTTCTTTTACTTAACATCTGCCAAATAGCTGCGGTGTTAGAAATAGTTCATGCAGTTTCTGGTATAGTAAGCACACCAGCTACTACAGCGGCTATTCAGGTATCTTCTCGCATTTTTGTGCTTTATTGGATAAATGTTCTTGCCCCCGATGCCCATTTATCGGTAATGGGTATTGACGGTATTGTTATGGTAAGTATTGCTTGGGGAATTACGGAGGTAGTACGGTATAGTCTGTACTTCACACAACTCCTTCCACACGAGGTTAAACTGCTTACTTATTTGCGGTACACTTTGTTTATAATTCTTTATCCGCTAGGGGTAACGGGCGAATGGTTCATCTTACTATCTAAAGTTGTTCAGCTCAATTGGGAGGTCTCTCTTTTGCTAGTTCTGCTTATAGTGGTACTCCTATCTTATCTGCCGCTTTTTCCAAAACTATACGGCTACATGTTCAGCCAGCGGAAGAAGAAACTGGTCTAACCGATCGTCATTCAAAAGTCATTAACGCTGCTTTAGTGAACGGAAAACACAATACTTCCATTCAAATAGCGTCTGACAATTAAATAATGAACAGAACCTCCATAAGAATATTCGCCTCGTTGGTGATTATCTGCCTATTGGGTATCATGTCTCCCTCTATGGCACAGGTGGATACGGACAATAGTTGTTGTTCTCACGCTGACAAAGGTGGCTCTGGTGTTTTTGGGATGGGGAAGTCAAGGTTTCTTCAATTCGATAATAATTTTTTCGGCGGACAAGAATTCACTATCAACTCTCAAAATGCATCGCTTGATGGAAAAAGAGCCGAAATAAGCCACGGACATACCATAGGTGGTAAACTTAAGTTCCCGCTGCTGCTTAAGGATAAGTTTAAAATGATAGGTGGATTAAAATACTACCATACTGAATATCAGTTTGACATTGAAGATGACCTTGATAATGAATTGGCTTCTGACTTAGATGATAAGTCCTTAAAGCATGTTGGTTTCAACCTTTATGGACTATATACCTTTAACAACTTAAAGTATTTAGCGGTTAGAGGTAGCCTAGATTTCAGAGGTGACCATACAGGTTTTCTTAAAACGGATGGCAATAACTTGAGCTTTTCCGTTACACCTCTTTATGGCTTTAAACCACATACACTACTAGAATTTGGCTTTGGTTTAGCATATAGCTACAATTTTGGGTTTCATACTGTACTTCCAGTATTTCTTTACAACCATACCTTCAGTCCAAAGTGGGGCTTAGAAACAATGTTGCCTAAGCACATCAACGTTAGATATAACGTTAGTGACAAGACTATACTTTACGCAGGTGCAGAAGCACAAGTCCAGAGATACTTGGTCAATTTGCCATTTAGTTCAGAACCATTTCGTTTGAGGACGAACGCTATAGACATAGGTCTTCAACTGGAACAGCAAATAATTGACCCTGTGTGGATAGGTGTGAATGCCGGCTATCGCCATACACTTAGCCTTGATGTAGCCACCATAGGGCAAGCAAGAGGCGAAACTTATGCTGATGCACAACTTAGCACAGGTAGTTGGTACGCAGAGATCTCCATCTTTATCGTTCCACCCAAGAAGCTGCTTAATAAGCGGAAAAAGTGACCTTATTTCTTTTCTGGACGCAAGGCTATTCCTAGTTCCTCTAACTGCTCTTCACTTATAGAAGCTGGTGAGTCTAGCATCATATCGCGACCAGAGTTGTTTTTAGGGAATGCGATGAAGTCCCTTATGTCATATTGACCCGCAAATACAGCAACTAGCCTATCAAAGCCAAAAGCGATACCGCCATGTGGTGGTGCCCCATATTCAAAGGCATTCATCAAAAACCCGAATTGCTTTTGTGCTTCTTCTTCTGAAAACCCTAACAAACTGAACATCTTCTTCTGCAGCTCTTTATCATGAATTCTGATAGACCCACCGCCTATCTCCACTCCGTTTATTACCATATCGTAGGCATTAGCCTTAACGTTCTTAGGGTCAGTAGTCATCTTATCCATCTCATCTAGCTTAGGTGATGTAAATGGATGGTGCATGGCATGCAGTTCGCCTGTTTCTTCATCTTCTTCAAAAAGAGGGAAGTCAATTATCCATAGTGCTTTATAATCTCCCTTTTTACGCAAGCCAAGTCGGTCACCCATCTCTAAGCGTAATTCGTTCATTTGTTTACGCACCTTGTTCGTTGCTCCAGCAAGTACGAGTATTAGGTCTCCGGGTTTAGCATTACATTCTTTAGCCCATTCTGCCAGGGCATTTTGGTCAAAGAATTTATCTACGGAAGACTTATAAGTTCCGTCTTCGTTACATTTCACATAAATGACTCCTTGGGCACCTATTTGTGGACGCTTTACCCAGTCTGTGAGTGCGTCTAGCTGCTTACGGGTATAGTTTGCACAACCTTCAGCACAAATGCCCAATACTAGTTCGGCTTTATCAAAAACAACGAATCCTTTGTTTTGAGCAACGCTATTTAGGTTTACGAATTCCATATCGAACCTTACATCTGGCTTATCAGAACCATAGCGTTCCATAGCTTCATCGTAAGGCATTTTTGGAAGGTTGGGAAGTTCTATCCCCTTTATGCTTTTGAATAGATGTTTTACCAGCCCTTCAAACACATCTAATATATCATCTCTATCTACAAAAGACATTTCGCAGTCAATTTGTGTGAATTCAGGCTGGCGATCAGCTCTTAAGTCCTCATCTCGATAGCAACGTACGATCTGATAGTACCTGTCAAACCCAGATACCATAAGCAATTGCTTAAATGTTTGCGGAGATTGGGGTAGCGCATAGAATTCTCCTTGATTCATTCGTGAAGGAACTACAAAGTCTCGGGCCCCTTCTGGTGTGCTTTTGATAAGGAAAGGTGTTTCTACATCAACAAAATCCAAGTTGTTTAAGTATTGACGTATGGCTGACCCTACCTGATGACGTATCAATAAGTTGTTTTTCAAGGGCTCACGACGTAGATCTAGGTAGCGATACTTCATCCGTAGCTCTTCACCACCATCTGTATCACTTTCTATTGTGAAAGGGGGTGTTTTAGATTCGTTAAGTATAGTCAGCTTATCAACCTCGATCTCTATCTCTCCTGTAGGTATATTTTTATTCTTACTGCTTCGCTCTATCACTTTTCCCTCAACTTCTATCACAAATTCTCTACCGAGCCGCTGTGCATTTTCCATCAATTCGGTGTTTTCTTGACCAAAAACTAACTGGGTGATACCGTACCTATCTCTTAAGTCGACAAAAACCATGCTTCCCAGATCACGAGATTTTTGCACCCAACCAGCAAGTTTAACATGCTTATTTAGCTCTGAAAGCCTTAATTGGCCGCAATTATGACTTCTATACATAAATTATTTGAATTTTTATTGTGAAAAACTTAGCTTTAGCTTCACAGAAGCATCAAAAATATTTAAAAACTAGCAGTTTACTAAAGCTTTTGTACGACTATTGATATCTTAATTCGTTGAACCGTTCTGGAGTGTGAACGTTAAAGTCTAGCGAATTAAAGAATTGTTAAATAAAACAACAATTTCGTACCTTAGAGAGCTTAAAAGCATAAAATTCGGACAACTATGCGTCACATACTTATCACTACAAGTCTTATCATTTTCAGTCTATTAGGTGTAACAACTGATATATATGCATCTCACGCATTGGGAGCTGACATCACCTACGCCTGTGCGGATGACCCGAACACACCAGGAATTGAATACAGCGTATCAGTAGTTTTTTACAGAGATTGCGATGGTATATCGGCTCCTGCTAGTGTTACCGTGGATATTGCTCCTTCTGGACCGTGTGGTGCTCCAACTCCCGCGAGTGTAACGTTAAATCAGTCAGCAAATCCTAGCATGGCCTGTCCAGGCGTGATTACTTCCATACCAGACCCTAGTAACCCTGGAGCTACTATACCACTTGTAAGCGGCTCTGAAGTAAGCCCAACATGTACCGGAGGGTCAACAACTGGTACAACTACCTGTAATGGGGGGACATTGCCAGGGGTTGAGGCTTATTACTACTGCGGAACTATTACCCTTCCTCCTGGTTGCGAATGGATTGTTTCCTATGACGTTTGTTGCCGTAATGATCTGATTTCAGCTTTACCTAACGCAAGTTCAGCTGATCAGTATGTGAACACAGTTATTAATACCTCTAACGGTTTGTGTAATAGCGGTCCCGTATTTTCTTCTGGTTTTCCATTCATATATGCTTGTGAGGGCGAGCTCTTCAATTACAATTATGGTGTTATTGATTTTGAAGGAGATTCACTAGTATTCAGCCTACAGGCTCCATTAGATGCATTTGGTTCGCCAATGCCATATAACCTGCCATATACCCCTCAAAATCCTATCTCGACGCTTAATGGTTTCAATTTCGACCCTCAAACAGGTCAACTAAGCTTTACCCCTACCATGCAAGAGGTTAGTTTGGTGAGAATAGTTGTGGACGAATATCGTAATGGAGTTTTGATAGGCTCTGTAATGAAGGATGTACAGATAATAGTTCTTGACCCAGCTCTTTGTTCTGGTAACGTTGGTAATCAGATAGGTAATATAGTTGGTGGAGGAGTGCTAAACTCTGGAAATGGTAATGTTTCTATACAAATGTGCCCTGCCACAACAGTAGATTTTGATGTTGAGATAGGTTCACTTCCTGGCGCTCAGCTAACCATCCAGAGTAATGACGTAGCTACTAACATCCCTACAGCAACTACAAGTATTACACAAACAGCTTCTGACACAGCAACATTTGGATTTACATGGACACCTACCATTCAGGATACTGGATTTAATGTGTTCACAATATCATATACAGCTTGTGTTCCTGGTGCTGCGTTTTCAATTCAGGGGAGTTATTCTTATTCCATATTTGTATTTGACGAAGTAATTGCATTACCTGAATCAGCTATTTATTGTAATGATTCTATTCAATTGACCTCTATTGGGGGTACAAATTTTCAATGGACTCCTGCTGCGGGCTTAAGTGACCCTACTATCTCTAACCCGATAGCTTTCCCTACTACATCTACTATGTATTATATCACTACTGATTGTGGTTTGGATAGTGTTTTTATTGATGTGCAGCCTGATTTTGCTATTGATGCTGGTAATGATGTGAGTATTTGCTTAAATCAAATAACTCAAATTGACGCTACCTTAGAGGCTCAATATGGACCATATAATTATCGCTGGACACCAGCCAATGGGTTGAGCAATACTACTATTGAAGACCCTATTGCTAGCCCGAATGTTTCTCAAACCTATACACTAACTGCAGTTTCGCAAGTAACAGGCTGTGAGAGTAGCGATACCGTGCGCGTAACAATACAAGGAGTTGCCCCTAGTGTTCAAGCATTTGCGAGCCCAGATACAGTTTGCCCAGGTGGCATTGTACAGTTAGACCTTTCTCGAGTGCCTAACTCTTGCGGAGCGAGTGTAGTGCCTTGTAATACTGCAAGTGACCTATATACTGTAGGTAGTGGAACTTTAGTTACTTCTGGTAACAGCTTCGCAAATGAGACACCTTACTCTGGATTTTATGCTGGTGCTCGAATGCAGATCTTATACAATGCAGCAGAGATCACGGCCCAAGGTTCTACTGGGGGTTCTATTACAGATTTTGCTTTTAATGTTTCACAAGTCAATCAGCCTAATCAATTTCAGCAATTCAGTATCAAGGTAGGCTGTACTAGTCAATCTCAATTATCTAGTTGGGAGTCTGGTCTATTTGAAGTTTATACACCAAAAACAATAACTATTACGCCTGGTCTTAATAATTATGTATTTGATACACCTTATGATTGGGATGGAACTTCGAATCTAGTTATTGAGATATGCTACTATAATGGTCTTTTCAATTTTGACGACGATTCACATGTATTTGGGACTAATACTCCTTTCGCTTCTGTATTATACAATAAGAGTGACAGCGACCCAAACATATGTACCAATAATACACTGAATACAGCAACACAAAGACCAAATGCTAGATTTGGTGTTTGCTTGCAGGGTTTCACAAATGCATCTTTCGATTGGACTCCAGCTAACTTTGTGAGTAATACCGCCATTGAAACTCCAACAGCTAGTGGGTTCTTTAGTACTACAACCTTTGTAGCTAATGTAGATGAAGGTGGTTGTGTTGGTCAATCAGCAGTTACAGTTTATACTGATAATTCTTTAACTGTCACAGGCTCTCCAGACACTAGTTTATGTAGTCCTTCGCCATTACAACTTAACGCGCAAGCTAATGGTTCGCCGGCACCTATCCTTTTAAGTTGTGGTGCTAATGGCACAGCTCTTGTTGGGCCTTCTATTTCGAGAGACCTTGGAACAGGCTCCGCTTTATCTAGTAGTCCTGGTCCATTCAATGGCTCTTTCGATGACAATAGGGTTCAAATGTTCTATAGAGGAAATGAACTTGATGCCGCAAGCATTAGAACAGGTGTGATAGAGCAGATTGGATTTGATGTAGCATTTCAGAATAGCTTTGGCGGGTTCAATAACTTTACGGTGAAGATGGGTTGTACTTCTCTAAGTCAGCCAGGAACGGATTTCGAACCTGGTCTTACAACTGTATTTTCAGCAGCTAACTATGCACCCATTAATGGATGGAGTATGATAACGCTTGATCAGCCTTTTGATTGGGATGGCTTTTCAAATATTATTATTGAGGTGTGTTTTGATAATCCTGACTTTTTACCTCCGGGGGCTGATGTGGTTAGGACTACAGCTACTTCAGTACCTTCAGTTATTGGTGTGAATGATGAATTAACCTCAGGTTGTACACTAGATGGGACCAATTTTAATTTTCAATCTAGTAATCAACGTCCAGATGTGAGATTTGTATTTCGCGACCCACCTCCAAGCACATTCCAGTATGCTTGGACTGTTTTATCCGGACCTGCTTTGAGTGATCCTACTATTCAGAATCCAACAGTTACTCCAACTGCTGACGCGGAGTATGTAGTTGAAGTAACGGATGGTAATTGTACAGCTTGGGATACGGTAACTATTGATTTCTACCAAGGTTACGATGCTAATATGTTCGGTAACGACCTTGGTTGTAATGGTGTAAGTAATGGTAATGTTATTTCTCAACCTCTAGGTGGAGTAGGGCCTTATGATTTTGAATGGGCCAATAGCACACCTGCCTCAATTCAATCCACCATCGACCTTGATGAGGATACTGTATTTGGATTAATGGCCGGCACTTATTTCTTGACGGTAACGGACAATAATAACTGTGTGCAGACCGACCAGTTCACATTAGCTGTACCACCACCATTAACATTGGCATTAACTCCTTTTGATGCATCATGTAACGATCTAGACGATGGTCGAATTGAAACAGCTTCTACCGGTGGTACTACTCCTTATAATTATGCATGGAGTAACGTAGATAGTTTTGCTACAGCAAATAATTTGATGGCTGGAAACTACACTCTAACCTTAACGGACGCAAGTGGATGTACATTAATAGATTCAGCTATTGTGGCCGAACCTGCACCTATTCTGACTAACCTGA
Organism: uncultured Chitinophagaceae bacterium; assembly: GCA_964352775.1. Taxonomy (GTDB): domain Bacteria; phylum Bacteroidota; class Bacteroidia; order Chitinophagales; family CAIOSU01; genus CAYGTK01. The sequence goes on along the minus strand of CAYGTK010000026.1, from coordinate 773 downwards.
TAACTCAAAATGTAAATTGTTTTGGGGGGAATGATGGTCAGGCCAGTATAACAGCAGTATCGGGCGGTACGGCACCTTTTACTTTTGACTGGGTAGCGCAAAATGGTGTCTCATTCAATGTTGTTGGTGTAACTGCCAATGCTAGTACGATAACTAATGCTGAAGCTGACACTTATACGGTTACTACTACAGATGTAAATGGCTGTTTTACTGACACTACGTTTACACTAACTCAACCAAGTGATTTTCCAATTACTACTTCTACAGTAGATGTTAGTTGTTACAATTCTAGTGATGGTCAAGCCTCTGCATCGGTAACAGGAGATTTTACAAATTACACGTACGAGTGGCAAACAAGCCCAGTTCAAGTAGGTCCTGACGCAATTAACGTGCCACGCGGACCTGTAACTGTAGAGGTAACAGATACTAATGGCTGTGTATTAAGTGCGGTAGCTACTGTAGGAGCACCTCCACAAGCGGTACTTGATACAGTAACTACACTAATAACATGTTTTGGTGGTTCTGATGGAACAGTTACAGCTAGTGTAGTTTCTGGTGGTACAGCACCATTTAGTTATGATTGGAGTGATGGTCAAACTGGAAGTATTGCTAGTGGATTATCTGCTGGTCCTATAACAGTTACTGTAACAGATAACCAAGGGTGTGAAGAGTATGCTACGGTTTCAGTAGACGAGCCTTCGCCGCTTACGGGTGGTGCAACTGCATATGATGCTACTTGTTTTGGAACTAATACAGGAAGTATTCAAGGTTCA
>CAYGTK010000025.1:0-28526 GCA_964352775.1 uncultured Chitinophagaceae bacterium | reverse complement strand
TTACTTTGTCTACTCCAAGAAGTCTACCAACAGGAGAGGGGATGTAGCCAGAGCCATTCGTTTCTTTTGTAGGAGCCAGCCCCAATATTTTTTTAATCATGTCTATCCTTAGTGTTTGAGTTATACTATAAAAATCTACATGATTAAATGCTGTAAGTAAATGATTTTACGGAAGAGGTAAATGAAATTACTGAAATACATAACACTAAAAGTGTTTGCTTGCGCTCAGCAAAGCGCAGGTTAAACCTGAACAAATTAAAACTATATTTATCCACTAACTTTCATCGGAGCAGGTTTTAGTGCTTGTATTTAGAGAGAAATATGTTCCCCCATAGCGCGTTTGCAACGCGTGCCATTAATGTAACAAATACTAAATTAGCCAAACGTCAGAACAGTATGCGTTCAACAACCCTAAAGGCATTTACCCTATTGCCATTACAGAGGTATCTTGGATGAATCTATTCACCAAAAAGGAATCTAAGTAGGTGATAATAAATGCTCTTCGATACTGTCAAAAAGAAAAAGGCTTAGTTGTACATGCATGGCATCCGAAGTTGCACGCGTTGCAAATGCGCGCTAGCGGGGAAAGAAGCAATAGATGAAACAATCACCAATTATCGAAAAACTGAATCAACTGTCAATAGAAAAGAGAATTGATTTTATTGAGAACGATCCTTCAGTCTATAGCTCTAAGAACAGAGCAGACCTTATTCAATTCATAAAGGATAGTAAGTTATCAAATGATAGTGGTTTTTCAGATGTAACTTGGTACTCTATAGTGCTGGTAGAGTTATCTGAGGACCTTAAAGTAATAGACCTTGAACTTTTAGATAGGTACAAAACCATTTTATTGGAAAGAAACTATTACCTGTTAAAGCTTGCAGTTCTTGATTATATTCTATATACCCATGATGGCTATATAAACTATGATTTCGGTTTTCTTAATGAAATACTATCCGGCAGCAATAATAGAATGATTGTTCAGAACTTTGCAATACTTGTGCTGCTTCAAATGAACCCATCTAGACACGAATATTACTTCAAATTATTAGTTGATAGCCTTAAACGAACCCGAGACTATCGCAGTTTTATACGAACATTTGCATTTGTTCTTAAATTTCCTAGCGTATTTGGCAAACAAGAACGAGGAGTACTCTTATCAATAGCAGAAAATAAGCAATTTGGTAGAGCAGTAACTATTAAAATGGAGGAGGTTCGAATGTTTTACAAAGCGGGTAATTAGAGGATAAAAGGAGTGCATTTTCAATACCCCTGTAAATCAATAGAAGGCAAGTAATACCTGAATAGCCTATTAAGAAGCTACTACTATTCAAGCTATGGTTAGCCCATGCGCCAATTCTTTTCTATTTTAGCCGCAACCATAGCCTATGTTAGTCAAATCGTTCGGTAGCGCAGTTTTTGGGGTAGATGCTACCACCATAAAAGTAGAGGTAGATGTTACTTCTGGTACGGGATACGTAATAGTTGGCCTGCCCGATAATGCCGTTCGCGAGAGCCTGTTGCGCATAGAATCGGCCCTAAAACAGTTTGACCATAAAATGCCCCGCCAGCGCATTGTGGTAAACATGGCCCCAGCTGATATTCGTAAAGAAGGTTCGGCTTACGACCTTACCATTGCCATGGGAATTTTGGCTGCATCGGGGCAAGTACCTGAAGAAAAATTGGGTGAATACATCATCATGGGCGAACTAGCTATGGATGGTCAGTTGCACCCGATCAAAGGGGTACTACCCATAGCCATTCAGGCCAGAAAAGAGAAATTCAAGGGTATTATCCTCCCCCACGAAAATGCACGTGAGGCGGGTATAGTGAACGACTTGGAAGTGTTGGGTGTGCACAATATCATTGATGTGATAGACTACTTCAATGGTGAAAAAGAACTGGATAGAACAGTAGTAGATACCCGTACAGAGTTCTTCGAAAACCAAATGCACCTTGAAATAGACTTTGCTGACGTAAAAGGGCAAGAAAACATTAAGCGCGCACTAGAGATAGCTGCCGCAGGCGGGCACAATGCCATACTTATAGGGCCACCAGGTGCTGGTAAAACCATGTTGGCGAAACGGCTGCCAACCATCCTTCCTCCGCTTAGCTTGCACGAGGCATTGGAGACCACTAAAATTCATTCTGTTGCTGGAAAACTGGCAACCAACAGCTCGTTGGTATACTTACGGCCGTTCCGTAGTCCACATCATACCATAAGCGATGTGGCTTTAGTGGGTGGAGGAAATGTGCCGCACCCCGGCGAGATCTCTTTAGCGCATAATGGTGTACTGTTCTTGGATGAATTGCCCGAGTTCAAGCGTACTGTATTGGAGGTGCTTCGTCAGCCTATGGAAGAACGGCGAGTTACCATATCACGAGCAAAATTTACGGTAGAGTATCCCAGTAGTTTGATGCTGATAGCAAGTATGAACCCCTGTCCGTGTGGTTTTTACAACCATCCAGAAAAAGAATGTCAATGTGCACCAGGTGTAGTTCAACGCTATTTAAATAAGATAAGTGGACCATTAATGGATCGTATCGACTTGCATGTAGAAGTAACCCCATTACCCGTAAAAGATCTATCATCAGATAAAGAAGGTGAGCGCAGCGAATTGATACGCGATAGGGTAATAAAGGCCCGCGAAATTCAGCAGGAGCGTTTTAAGGCAAGTGAAGATGTACATGCCAATGCTCAAATGAGTAGCAAGCAACTACGCGAGATCTGTAAGATAAACCCAGCTAGTGCAGCACTACTTAATAAGTCGATGGAAAAGCTAGGCTTATCTGCCCGTGCCTACGACCGCATCTTAAAAGTAAGCCGCACTATTGCCGACTTGGCTGATTGCGAGAACATTCAAGTAGAACATTTGGCCGAGGCAATCCAATATCGCAGTTTAGATAGAGATAGTTGGGCTGGGTAGACCTAATAGATGCTTGACTATAAGCTCGAATTAAGAATTTGCGTGTTTTCCATTTAAGCTATACTGACCTGAAAGGGTGGGGTAAGAATAACCCTTCTTGTTTGATAACTATGCTGTTTTGAAAGCCTTTCAAACTGACATTTATAGATGTGAGAAAGAGAGCCTGTCTTTCTAGACAAGGCTTAAATCGCAAATAAAACGGAAAGGACACTTTCCTGTACCCACACTTATTAGCTCAAGGGTAGCACTTATCAATTCACCAGCCACACTTATCAATTGAATTAAATACTTGTTACTCCACTATGTACATTAGGACAAAATTGTATGTTATGAGAAACACAAAATTGCTTGTTGGCTTAATAATTCTGATACCAGTTTGGCTCTCTGCCCAAAACACAAATGACACTGAACGTTGGGATGGAACCCAATGGAGTTCCAGTTCATATTTAGTAAACACTGGTACTGCTGTGGGTATAGGTATCACAAACCCTGCATTTGCGCTAGATGTTTTCGGGAACTTTCAAAACCAAAATGGTAATCATTATTTAGGGAATCACGCTAATCAACTGGGAATGGGCCTATTAGGCACCGGTGCATCTTACATTAATGGATCAGACTTGTATTTTTCAGGCGTAGTAGACATGACCCCTTTTGGGCTACTCGGAAATCATTCTATGAGTGCTTACATTAGCGGTACAGGTGCTTCAGTAGTTAGCAGACAAGGTATGGTAGGTGGTGTTCCAACGTTTGTAGCAGCATATGACGAGCCATCTGGAAAATCTAGAGGCCTAATTGTTGACCAGAACGCGGTTACACTAATACATAATAATGGTGGTGGTGAAGTGAAAACATTCGCTATTGATGACAACCATATTTTAACATCTTATAGTGCCCCACCAGCAGGGGGTAACCAGTTGTCGCACTTCATGGATTTAGAGGCTAGCAATATGCTTATTGGTTCTAGACTAGTAAACACATCTACCCTGCAAGTGCTAAACAACAACTTCCTGAGTGTAAATGAGGATGAGCTACAACTATCCTCCGCAAATGGAACAGGGCAAAATCAAATAGTAGTAAACAATGATGCAGATGGGTTATTTCTGCAAGCTAGCGATGGTACTGATGAAGTGTTGGCTATGCTAACGTTAGCTGATGGTTTGAAAGTAAGAGGTAAAGATGATCAAGCTGGAAGTGCCAATTTCGAATTGGTTAATAATAGTGGTACTTCCCTGCTGAAAGTAGAGAATAATGGTGATGTAATAGTAACTGGTGAGCTAAAAGCGAAAACCACAGGAGACTATATTACAGTAAGTGACTTTAATGTAACAGATGAGCTGAAAATAGGGACGAACTCATTACATCTCTTAGCCCAAGGTCCAGCGCAGTTGAACCATATTTGGACTTCGAATGCACTCGTTCCGACCGATGATGACAATCTTTATATTCAAAGTAATGATGGTGTTGGATCTCAGACAACTATGGATAATTCTCCCACTACAGGGAATACGATTATCAATGCTAATGGAAGTAAGGGTTTAGTTGGTATCGGTGTTAGTGACCCAAATGGAAAACTAGATATACAAGCTCTGTCAACTGAGGATAATATTGCTGCTTTAAAGTTAAGAAATGGTGATAATGTTGCCCTTCCGCCAGGGTTCTCCTTTACTTTAGGAAGAGCGCAAATTGCATTATCAAATCCTGGTGGAACTGAGAGCCATGGGATATACTCGTCTCACTATGAGAACCATGCTATAAGGTTTGTACTGTGGAATCCAGGAGTAGATGATCCATTAGAAGTGGGATCATTAAACGTAATGTCTCTTGATACTGATCATGGTGGAAGTGTAGGTATTGGAACTATTAACCCAAGTGAAACACTAGATGTGCAAGGCGATGTTTACATTGAGGGTTCTGGAAGTAGCATTGTTGGGTTTGATGGTCCTTTAGTTGGAAACTTGGCTAATGGTAGCTTAAGAATTGGTGCTGGACTTGCTTTGGATGAAAATGAAATATTCTTTGATGGGCAAACAGGTAATATTGGTGTGATTGACCAGAATGACCTTAGATTCCACACCGATGGAGAAATACGAATGGAAATAGAAGGGACTGGAGCAGTTAATATTGGAGCAAGAACCATAACCAGTGGAATACACACGGATTATCAACTGGCGGTAGATGGTAAAATTGTAACCACTGAAATTGTGGTAACCAACGGCCCTGAATGGGCAGATTATGTTTTCGAAGATGGGTACAATCTAAGATCATTAGATCAGGTAGCATCTTTTATTAAAGAAAATAAACACCTACCAGAAGTTCCATCTGCTTGCGAAGTTAAGGCTAACGGTGTAAACATGGCTGAGATGGATGTTGCATTGCTTAAAAAGATTGAGGAGTTGACACTGTATGCGCTGGAACAGCAAGCAGTTATAAAAGACCTTAAAATTCGTTTGGATAATCTGGAGCAAAAATAGGTAGCCTCATTTAATTGGTAAGTCTAAAAATTAGAGCGATGAAAACTATAATAAAAATTTGTTTTGGCATGCTGCTGCTATTTGCAATGCAAGGTGTTGCTTTCGCGCAAAATCCACTGATTGACAATCAAGGCTATTGGCAGGAAATGGCGGATCAGGGTTTAGCAATTCCCAACCCAACGGTAACCGTTCCCGCTCCTACTTATAAGGGAGGCTCCCTTCCAGTACCTTTGGCGCTGTATTATAATTCTCCAGATATCTTTATTAAAGATAAAGACCCTGGAGATGCGCCACCTGCAAACAACGTACAAACTGAAAATTCTATTTTTATCAATCCGTTAGACCCTACTATTGGCTTGAATTCCAACAATTCTGCTAATATTGATTTTGTCAATGCGATACAAACGTTCTTAGGAACTAGTGGATTTGCATTTGAAAACCCTAGTGATGATGATATTGAATTTGATGGGCAAGTTACTGGAACTGGAGGGGCTAATCAGGGAGATCCTGCTGCTGTTATTAATACTAGTGGTCGGTTTTTTATTGGTCATATCCAATTTGGGCAAGGTCAAGGTGTTGCATTTTCAGATGATAATGGTGTTACATGGACAGAGCGAATTATTGCACCTGACCCTAATCCCTTGAGTGCAAGTGATTTACTTGATAAGAACCACTTTATGGTTGATAACTATAGCAGCAGTACACATCATGGTAACTTATATAGTGCTTGGACGCATTTTCAAGCAAATGATAATGTACTTAATCAGCATATTGAAATTTCAAGGTCAACTGACGATGGTCTTAACTGGTCAACTCCAATTAAAATAAGTGGTGGAATTAATGGAGAATTACATCAAGGAGTAAACATTCAAACAGGTCCCAATGGAGATGTATATACAACATGGGCAGTATATGACAATATTGGCAGTAATCCTCAAAATGTAACGGAGGATGCCATTGGTTTTGCAAAGTCTACAGATGGCGGTGCAACTTTTAGTGCAGCTAGCAGGGTAATAGATAATATAAGTGGTATAAGACAAACTGGGGTAGGGAAAAATATGCGTGTAAATAGTTTTCCTTCTATGGCAGTTGATGTTAGCGGAGGTCTCAACAACGGAGATATATATATTGTATTCCCTAATAATGGGGTTCCAGGTGTTAATGGTGGAACCGATAGTGATGTTTATATTATTAAGTCTACTGATGGAGGTACAAACTGGTCAGCACCTGTTCGAGTTAATCAGGATCCAGTTGGAAATGGTAAACAACAATACCATTCATGGGTAGCTTGTGATCCAGAAACTGGGGTGTTGGCAGTTATTTTTTATGATGATAGGGATGCAGCAGCTAATCAAGTAGAAGCTTGGGTAGCTATTTCGGGTGATGGAGGCGCAACATGGACAGACTTTAGGGTAAGCGATGTTGCATTTACACCTTCACCTATTCCAGGGGCATCTGCTCAGTATTTTGGTGATTATTTAGGAATAGATATACAGGATAATGTTGTGTATCCTGTTTGGACTGATAACAGACCGCCTCAGGCAGCTTCTTATACTTCCCCTTTTGTGCTAGGTTGTTTAGATGATGTGGTTTTGTTGAACGGGTTTATTACATCAAATGACCAAGAGGAATATTATGCATCCAACTCTATTAGTGTTGCTGGTGGTGGAACCCAGTTTTTTATTGATGGGACTCCAACGGGAGCAGATGTGTTAATGCAGGCGGAAAATTACATACATATTAAAGAAGGGTTTGAGGCGGAAGAAGGAGCAGTGTTTCATGCTAAATTAGGAGTGTGCCCATATGATCTCTTCAAGAAAGGTAGGGCAGATAGTGATGATGAGGGAGATATTATTAATGGTGCATCCGATTTGTCAATGGTGAAAAACTACAAAATAGTGCCTAACCCTAATAAAGGGCACTTTCAGGTAATCTTTGATAATGACAAGTTGATAAACCCAGCCCTAACAGTACATAGCTTAATGGGTGAGATGGTGTTTGCTAAGCGTAAAGTAGGGGGTGCAAATGAAGTAGCGGTTGATTTGAGCCATGCGGCATCAGGGGTCTATCTGGTAAGAATATTGGATGGCAATACCGTACAAGAAGTTCTTAAAGTAGTGGTTACCCAATAACATTGGTCTAGTGTAGGTAAAAAAGCGAATCGCTACCTGATTAATACGTTTCATAAATCGTTTACGAGTGAATGGCTGAGTAAAAAGAAAAAGATGGTAACAAGAAATACAGCATTTCACCTAGTAGCTCGAAGTGATATGCCGTCTTTAAAGGAAGCCGCAAGAACTAGCAAGGAGCTAAAAGAACTAGGGTTTTCTAATCAAAAACTATCAATTAATGGTGTTTTTTCTGCATTAGATGAAACTGATTCTCTCGCAAAACAGATTCAAGAAACGGTACTGCAAAACTTGAAGAACCTGCCGATAGCTCTTCAATCACTTTCAAGAAAAGATTATCCTTTGCTTCCTTACAATATCTTGGGGATAAATACATTTATGAACTACACCCTTCTGTAGAACTGGGCACAAAGCTATATCATCTCTAAATAGCCGCAAGTTTTTCCTGTGCTCTAGTGATAATCCAACGCTTATTATTGATATCGTTTCTGGCTTCTACCTCGGTAATAAGCTTTTTGAGTTTTACTGCGCTAGATGCTTTAAGCAGGTGCTTGGCATAACGGGTAAAGTTGAGGTAATAAGTTCTGTACTCCTCTGAGATCTCCCTATTCCTATACACATAGTTCTGAAAGCTTTTAAGGGCAGCCGCTAAAACCTCCCATTCTTTTAGGTTGTAATAAATAGCGATTATCCCCATCCTAAAAGTGATTTCGTAGAACATGGGCAGCCGCTTATTTAAGGCATTAAAATACTTTAGCGCCTTTTGGTCGTTACCTTCTTGATAGGCTATAACTCCTAAGTTATAGCTCACCATATTATCTCGAATAGATGAATCTATTCGGTGGCTGTAATCTTTCACAAACTTACGCGCTCGTTCAAAGTCTTTAGCATTGGTAAAGGTGAGTACTACATTTCTAAATGCTAGGTCATCAACGTTTGTCTTGTAGTCTAGTATTTTTTCTTCCACTAAAAACTTGGTCAACTCATAAGCTTCTTGTCTAAAGCCATCCAATTTTCCAGATACGTTCATATAGTAGCAATGCCCTAGTACAAAGGTGAGCAGCCAATGCATTTCACGTTTACTCACCTGTCTTTTAAACTGAAAAATCATGTTCTTCATTAGTTCAAAATGCTCTCGATCTTCAATTTCGGTGAACATGAGGTAACACTGATGATACATGGTAATCAGCAAATCATTGCTGAATGTACCACTTGCCATAGTTTTCTTTACAATGGCTTCGTCCTGGTGATTAATCTCCGTTTTTTGGTATTCCCGTTGTTCGCCGATCTTCCTAATCACCTGCGTGAGTTTTTGCAGGTAGGTATAAGCCTCAAAGTATTCTCTTTCACCCTCTTCTGATAAGAATTCGGTTCTGTTAACTACAACAATGCGGCGATTGAATTCCGTTTTCAATTGTTTGAGGTAATAGATGTCGTGAACAAACTCAATTTGTGCGGGCCGAGTTTGTGCTCGTCGTATTGCTTTTTCATATCGCTTTTCAAACGTTCCCGTTAGGGCTCTATCTAATAGCTGACGAAGCAATAACTGATCGCTTAATGTTGGATCATTTTTTAAGTGCTCAGCTATTAAGAAGGAATCTATTTTTTGACTTAGGCTATGAAGAAGAACATTGTAATGCGCACGAGTGATTTGCTTATTGTTATCGTGGTTGTAGGTATTTAATATCACATCGTCTGATACATCTTCATTTGTTTCAATTAAGCGCAAAATAGTAGACCCTAATGTGAATAACTCAGCACTTTTATTGTGATAAGGAGACCTTAAAAAGTCAGAAAAGGCGTTTTTTTCCTTTTTTCTGAAGGAACGTAAAATTTGTATGCCTTTATTTTTGCTCAAAATGTGGAAAACCTTTTTGCCTTAATTATTTGATAAGATTTGCTTAACAAAAGTACCCGCTGGTTATATAAATGTAGCCATAGCCAGTAAAATAATGGAAAAGAATAATAATTGCAATAGCCTGATTTTCAACTAAAAGAAATGTACGATATCGTGGTTAATGACAAAACACTCTTAATTTTTAGGAGAAATTTGTAGTTGACTTACCAGTAAGTTAAGTCTACTTTAACGCTGTGAAAAATGGGGGTGGACTGTTTGTTCGGTTCATTTCTTATGTTTTGTACAGAAAATTATACGCTTAAAGAACTCTATTCTATTAATTAATATGCCGTCTATTATGAGAACGCTAATTACTTCACTTTTTCTAGTTTTTCTTTCGCTGGTCTCGTTTGCTCAAGTAACTGTACAAATTGGTACTGGTACAGATATACCGGCAAATACCCTTTACAGCCCAGTTTACAGATTCAGCAGTACATCTACTACTGATAATGCAACGAGTAATATACTCTTCACTCAAGCTGAGTTGTCTGCCGCAGGTATAACTGCAGGAGCTACGATCAATAAATTAGCCTTCAATAAGGTAGGCCCAGGTGGGATTACTGCTAATGGTGCAGTGCTCGAGTTTTATATGACAAACTCATCGAGAACTACGTTGTTGAACACTGGCTCGCGAACTACTACATGGGATGATATACAGGCTACCCATACGCAAGTATTTGCCGATCCTGATTATAAACTAGCATCAGGGGCAGGTAGTGAAGGTTGGATAGAGTATACCATTACTCCATTTGTATATACAGGAGGAGCAATAGAGATAGCTAGCTTTTTTAGTGTAGACGCTATTACTAGCCCTAAAACAACAGATGAGATTCCTTGGGAATACACTTCATCGGTTTCTACTGAAATGATAATTGGTAGAACGGGGTCCACTCCAGCAGCTGTTCAAGGTACTAATGCATTAAATAGTACAGTAGCGGGTTATTTACATCGTCCAAATATTCAAATTACATTTAGTACAACTCCTGGAACTGACTTAGCAATCACATCAATTGATAACCCTACTGCTCCTGTTTGTCCTGGTACAGAAAGTGTTGACATAGAAATAGCCAGTTTTAATACAGGTATAATAACTTCTGCAACAATTGACTGGACGGTAAACGGTGTTCTTCAAACTCCATTTAATTATGTAGGCGTGTTAGCATTAGGTAGTACAGCAAATGTCAACCTAGGTAATATTACATTGGCAGCAGCAACTAATTACGATATTGAGGTTTTCTTATCTGCTGTAAACGGCTCAGCAGGAGACGATAATGTTTTAAATGACACGGCTAGCTTAACGGGATTACAAACTTCATTAAGTGGAGCTTACACCATTGATGGCGGAGCTGCCACAGCAGGTACTAACTTTAATAGCTTCAGTGACTTTGCAGCAGCATTGGCTGCCAATGATATTTGTGGGCCAGTTGTAGTTGACGTGGCTACAGGTACATATACTGAGCAAGTTAGTTTCCCTAATTTATCTGGTAGTAGTGCTACCAATACCATTACCGTTCGTTCAGCAACGGGTAATGCGATAAACGTAACACTAAACTTCCCTTCGGCAACGGGTTCTGCTGATAACTATGCTTTAGATATTAACGGTACAGATTACATTACTTTTGAGGATATGACCATTTCGCGTACAGGTGCAAATACTTACGCTAGTGTTATTACTTTCCAAAACGATGCGGATAATGTGACTTTTGATGGTTGCTTTATTCAAGGTATAGCCTTAAACACAACATCTACCAATTCAGCACTTGTATATTCATCAGTTACTGCTGATGCTCAGAATTGCGATAACTTATCGTTTACAAGTAACTCGTTCAGTAACGGGTCTAGTGCATTATATACTTTATCAGCAACCGTACATGCTGTAGGCGGTACATTTACTGATAACGTGGTGAGTGGCTATTACTACTACGGTATGTACATTGAAGATAGAGACGATGTAGTTATTAGTAACAACAACGTTACATCGGCAGCTACAACTAGTACAACTAACTACGGTTTATACATTAACGACCTAGATGGTACTTCATCTGCTACAAGTAACGTGGTAAACGGTAACGATAGCTATGGTATTTATTTGAACGACTTGGATGAGTCGTTTTTATGCGATGGCAACACCGTCAACAACACCAACATAATGGATAGAGGTATCTACCTTAATGGTAGTTCTTCTACTACTGGTGGTAACGACGTGATTGTAAGAAACAATGTTATCAACGGAGCTCAATATGGTATTTATATCGATTTTTCTGATAGAGGAGCTAGTAATCCCTTCCAGATATATAACAACATGATAAATATTAGCTATGCTGGAACAGGAGCAAACGCTGGAATTTACACCACTGGAAGTGACTATGTTAATTTAGATTTCAATAGCATTTATATTGAAGGTGGAAATACATCTACATCAACTCTTCAAGGAGCAATTGTAACAACTGGAACAGTTGCCGATGGATCAATAAATATTAGGAATAATGTAATGTTCAACAATGGTAACAGTGCGGATGATTTCACACTATCTGTAGGTACAACAGTTGATATTGCAACCTTAAGCAACAACGCCTATTATGCGCCAAATGCTACTAACATAGCCTATTGGGGTGCCGACCAAGCCGATTTTGCTACGTTTACTGGTAATTCTGGTGAAACAGGCGCAGTAAATGCTGACCCACAATTCACGTCAACTACCGATTTACATGCAGCTGCTTTGCAGTTGTTTCAAGCGGGTACTACTCTTGCAGGCATAACTACAGATATTGATGGCGACTTACGTGGTACGCCACCTAACATTGGTGCAGATGAGTTTACTATTTCTGTTTCTTGTTTGTTTCCTTCCACTATTAATGTAAGTGGTATAACAGCCACCACTGCAGATGTAGATTGGGTTAAAGGGTCGGCTGTGCCAAGTGACTTGGAATTCGGACCATCTGGTTTTACGCAAGGAGCAGGTACGCTAGTAACAGGTATTTCAGGCAACACTTATAATATAACAGGTTTGACAGCTAATACTGCCTACGACGTATACGTACGCGATAGTTGTGGCCCAGGTAATTCAAGTATTTGGGTAGGCCCAGTAGGGTTCACCACCTCTTGCTTAAACTTAAGCGGTACTTACACCATTGGTGGAACTACCCCTGACTTTGCTACCATTCAAGATGCGGTTAACGCATTATGTGGAGTTAGTGGACCGGTTACGTTTAACATTCGCACAGGTACTTATACCGAGCAGGTTTCTATTCCAGCAGTACCAGGTGCATCATTAACCAATACTATAACCTTCCAAGCGGAAACGGGTACCAATACCGATGTGGTTTGGACTTACCCGTCTAGTGCTTCGATCGCTAATAACTACACAGTAGAGTTGAACGAAGCTGATTTTATCACCTTCCAGAACTTGACGATGGAGCGTAGACTCGATAGCACATATGCTAGAGTGATAACTATGTTAGATGGAGCGGAAAACATTTCTTTTGATAATGTGATTTTCAATAGCGACCGTATTGGTGTAAGCAGTACAAATAATGCTTTCATTTACGGTAGTGAGACAACAGATGCACTTGACTTTGACAACTTTAGCTGTACCAACTCTACATTCAACAATGGTTCTTACGGTATTTACTTACTAAATGCTACTGGCCCTCACGCACTTAACGGTAATGTGTCAGGCAATACGTTCAATAACATCTATACCTACGCGATTTATCTAGAGGATATGGATAACGTAACCGTTCAGAATAATACTATAACAGGTGCTTCTCCTGCTAGTACATCATTCAGCGGTATATATCTAAACGACAATGATGGTACTAACCTAGTTGATAACAACACTATTACAGGTGGTGATGGATACGGTATCTATATGACCGATCTTGATGATGGTGTAACGGTAAGTAACAATACCATTACTGATGTAGACATCTTGAACTACGGTATTTACATGACTGGTTCTGTGGTAACTGGTGCTGAAGAGATTTCCATCTTCAACAATCAGATAATCTCCGATCAATATGGTATATATCTTACTACGTCGGATGGTAGTACTACCAACTACGGTAAGGTATACAACAACATGATTTCCATTGATTATACAGGCACAGGTACCAATGGTGGTATATACTGTACTGGTGCTGAAAATTGGGACTTTACTTATAACAGTATATATGTTGATGGATCTTCTTCTTCAACATCTGCCAACCAAGGACCATTGGTTGTAACTGGAACCATTGCCGCTGCAACGATTAATATCCAGAACAACAGTCTTTTTAACAATATGAGTGGTACGGATGCATTTGCACTATCAGTTACTGATGGTGATAATGTAGGTGTAATAACCACTAATAATTACTACGCACCCAATGCAACCAATCTTGGATATTGGGAAGCTGCGGACCGCACTACTTTTGCTGATTTAACTACAGCATCAGGTGAAACAGGTGCGTTGAACGAAGATCCAGTTTTCTTAACTCCTGGTTCTGACCTACATGCTGCGAGTACATTGCTACTTGGTGCTGGAACTAATATTGGTACCATAACTACTGATATTGACGGAGACAGCCGTGCTATTCCCCCATGTATTGGTGCAGATGAGTACACTATTTCTTGTGCTCCACCTACATCGGTAACAGTAACTGGTATTACTACCACTGCTGCAGATGTAAATTGGGTAAAAGGTTCTGCCGCACCAACTGACTTGGAATATGGTCCTGCAGGATTTACCCAAGGAAGCGGAACGGCTGTAACAGGCTTAACCGTAAGCACTTATAACATTTCTGGACTTACCGATAATACCGATTATGAGGTTTATGTTCGCGATAGTTGTGCTGCAGGTAATACTAGTGTTTGGATAGGCCCAATAGCTTTCACAACATCTTGTTTACCATTAAGTGGTACGTATACTATTGGTGGTACTACGCCTGACTATGCTACCATACAAGATGCAGTAGATGCACTTTGTGGGGTAAGCGCTCCTGTAGTATTTAATATCAGAACAGGCACTTATAATGAGCAGGTTAACATTACTGCTGTACCAGGTGCTTCATCTACCAATACAATTACATTCCAGGCTGAAACTGGGGTAAATACTGATGTGGTTTGGGAAACACCTACTAGTGCTGGATCTGCTGATAACTACCTAGTTCAATTGGATGGTGCTGACTTTATCATTCTTCAAAACATGACTTTAGGTCGTGTGGGTACAGATACCTACGCAAGAGTTGTTTCATTGACTAACGGTGCGGAGAACATCACGTTGAATAATTTGATAATTGAGAATGATTTAATTGGAGTAAGCAGTACTAATAACGCTTTGGTATACGGAAGTGAAACCTTAGACGCTAATGACTTTGACAACTTCACTGCAACGAATAACACCTTCAATAATTCATCTTATGGTATCTATTTATTAAATGCAACAGCCCCGCACGCAATAGGCGGTACGGTAACTGGTAATACCTTCAATAATGTATTTACATATGGTGCGTACTTAGAAGATATGGATGATGTAACCATGTCAAATAACACCGTAAATGGAGCATTACCTGCTAGCACATCATTCCGTGGACTATACTTATCTGATAATGATGGTACAGTAATTTTAGATAACAATATTATTTCAGGCGATGATGGTTATGGTATATACATGACAGATTTAGATGATGGTGTTACCGTGAGTAACAATACCATCACTGATGTTGATATAATGACTTACGGAATCTATATTACTGGTTCTGTAGTTGGAACTACTGAAAATTTAGATTTTTTCAATAACCAAGTGGTAGCTGACCAATATGGATTATACATAACCACTACGGATGCTACAAGTACCTTACCAGGTAAGGTGTATAACAACATGTTTAGCATCGATTATGCTGGCGGTACTGCTAGTTGTAATGGTATTTACCTAGACGGTGATAACTTCGACTTACAGTTTAATAGCGTGTTTATTCAAGGTAATGGTACAGGTACGCTTCAGGGTGGTATTTACATGTCCACTTCAGTAGCTACTGCTAGTACTAATATTCAAAACAACACACTCTATAATGATAATTCTGGTGCTGATGGCTATGCTATTTATGTAGCAAGTGTTGGTGATGTTTCTACAATTAGTAATAACAACTATTATGCACCTAACTCAAGTAACTTTGCCTACTGGGGTGCCGATATGGCTGATTTTGCCACTTTCACAGGTACTTCAGGCGAGGTAGGGGCTATTAACGAAAATCCGTTTTATACCTCAGCCACAGACCTTCATGCTGCTAATCCACTTTTATCTGGCGCGGGTACTAGCATAGCTGGTATAACCACAGATATTGATGGTGATGTACGTTCAACTCCGCCATGTATTGGTGCTGATGAATTTGCTCCTACAGCAATAGTATTTCCACCTACATCGCTAACGGCTAATGCCACAAGTTCTACTGATATTGGGCTTACTTGGGGGCAAAATACTGCTAACGACGATGTTATATTAGTATGGGACCCTGCTGGCACTTTCGGTGGACCAGTTGGCGGAAATACCTATAACGTAGGTGACGTATTACCAGGCGGTGGTACTGTACTTTACGTTGGTTCAGCTACTAGCTACACCCATAGTGGTTTAACCCCTCAAACACAATATTTCTACGCTGCATGGTCGGTTAACGGTACAAGTTATTCCCCTTCAAACGTTACTGCTGATGCTACTACACCTTGCCCTGCATTACCTATACCATTTAGCGAAAGCTTTGATGGTGCTGCAAGTTGGACTTCAGGTACTGGTGGTGATAACTTAGGTGACGCTATTGATGGATGCTGGACTCGTTCTCCAGACCCTAGTGCCTCCAACTATTTCTGGGGTACTCGTGTGGGTACAACCACTACTTCTGGTACAGGACCAGATGATGATGTGAAAGGTGGTGGAAACTACATTTTCGTGGAGTCTTCAAATGGTTCAACAGGAAGTCAAGCATTCTTTACTTCTCCGCTTATTGATCTATCTGGAGTAACTGGTGCTAGATTACGTTTCTCTTACCATATGTATGGACCTACTTCAGGTACTATAGCTGTAGAAGCTAACGGTGGTTCTGGATGGAGCCAAGTATTCAGCGTATCTGGTCAACAGCAAACATCGGGTACCGCAGCTTGGTCACAACAAATAGTTGATGTAAGTGCTTACGCTGGTGGTAATATACAGATTCGTTTTGTAGCTACTAGAGGAACAAGTTTTACTGGTGATATGGCTATCGATGAGATAAGTGTAGCCGAACTAGTTGGTCCTACTGCACCACTTAGTTTTACAGCTACTGGTTCTTCCGCAAGTCAAATAGATCTGGCTGCTACAGCCAATACTAGTGGTGACGACATCCTTGTTGCTTGGGGTACTAACAATACTTTCGGAGCTCCTTTAGGCACTTATGTTGCAGGCGATACTGTACTAGGTGGTGGTAGAGTCTTATACGTAGGACCTGCTGCAGGATTGGTTAACCATACTGGTCTGCCTCAGGGAACGCAGTATTACTACGAAGCATGGTCGTATGATGGTATAAGCACATACAGCCTTCCAGCTACTGCTAATGCAACTACCTTAACTGTAAACCCTCCTTTGGCGTTTGATGCAGCTGCTATTAGCGGTAGTCAAATTGACATAACGTTTACACCTAATGTGGCTAGTAATAATGTGGTGATTGTAAGCAATGCTACTGGTACATTTACACCTCCTGTGGATGGAACTCCTTCACCAACAGTGGGTGCTAGTTTTGCAGGTGGTACAGTATTGTATGTAGGTACGGCTTCACCATTTAACCACACAGGACTTACGGCTAATACCCAATATTTCTATTCGGCGTACTCTGTTGATGGTAGCGATTACTATTCTACGGATGTAACTGATGCAGCTACTACTTTACTTAATTGCCCTGCGCTTTCACCACTTACCCTTCCTTTTACGGAAGACTTTGAGTCGGCAAGTGGCACACAATTAGGTGATGCTGGATTATATTGTAATACCAATGTATCAGTAAACTTTGAAACTTCTCAGCAAGCTTCAGGACAGATCGACTTTGGTACCAATGCAGGTGCTAACAACGGTGGTGCTGGTGCGGCTGTATTGTACAAAAATGGTACAGGAACAGACCCAGAGAATTATCTGATATTGACAATGGACTTGAGTGCTTACACAGCATCTACTAACCTATTACTGAGCTACGACGTGTTCAATGCTTGGGATGAGGTAGATGCAGCCGATAAGGTATGGGTACGTGGAAGTTCTTCTGACCCTTGGTTGCAGATAGATGATTGGCAAACCAGTGGTACGCAAGGAGTTTGGGTAACCGTATCTGGTTTGGATATAGACGCTATATTAACTGCAGGGTCGCAAGCTCCAAGTGCCACTTTCGGAATTAGATTCGGACAAGACGACAATTCTGCCTATTTGGGTAGTAGCTCTGGTGATGGAGCGATCTTTGATAACATAACCATTTTTGATGGAGTGTTCGTAGATCAGCCTGGTACTTTCACCGCCACTACAGGTGGTACTACTAGCATCGATTTAGCTTGGACGCAAAATGCAGCCCTTGATGATGTTATAATTACTGTGAATACTACCAACACATTTGGTGCTCCGCAAAATGGCACTAGCTATAGTGCGGGTAATGCAATACCAGGTGGTGGAACGGTAGTTTATACCGGCAGCGGCACAAGCTTTAACCACACTGGGTTAACTGCAAGTACGCAGTACTACTACCAAATATGGTCTGCTAATGGAACGAACTATTCAGGTTCTTTCTTAGCTGATGACGCTACTACAGCATTTGCTTGTGTAAGTTTAACACCAGTTACCTTACCATTCACCGAAGGTTTCGAATCATCAAATGGTATTAGTAACAATGACGCTATCGTATATTGCGATGGAACACGTAGAATAGACTTTGAAACTACCGTACAGGGAGTAGGTGAAGTTGAATATGGAACAAATGCTTTAGTGAACAATGGTGGCTCAGGTGCTGCAGTGTTATCTAAGAACGGTACAGGAACAGATCCTGAAAACTATTTGATCATCACGGTTAACTTAGGCAATTATACCTCTGCTACCGACCTTGCTTTACAGTATGATTACTTTGATGCATGGGATGAGGTAAACGCTCCTGATAAAGTTTGGGTACGTGGTAATAATGCCGCTGCTTGGGTTCAAATAGACGACTGGAACGATGCTACTCAAGGTATTTGGGAAACCTCGCCACTATTGGATATTGATGCTACACTTACAGGTGCGGGTCAAACGGTAAGTTCTACATTCCAAATGCGATTTGGTCAGCTTGATAACTCTGAGTATCTGGGTAGTTCATCAGGTGATGGTGTAGTGTTCGATAATATCACTATCGTTCAAGTAATTGAACAACCAATTACATTAACAGCTACAGCTGTGGCCACCGATCAGATCGATCTTGCTTGGACTCAGAACTTAGCTGGTAACGATGTGGTAATATTTGCCAATACTGCAAATACCTTTGGCACCCCTGCAAGTGGAACTGCTTACAGTGTGGGCGACCTACTACCAGGCGGTGGAGAAGTTGTTTACGTAGGTAGTGCATTAAGCCTTAATCACACTACTTTAGGTGCATCTCCTTTAACCCCGGTAACTACATACTACTATAGTGCTTATAGCTATATAGGAACAGATTACTCCACTAACAATATAACTGCAACTGCTACTACATTGGCTAATTGCCCTGACCCAACGAGCTTGGCAGTAAGCAATGTACAGGTAACCACAGCTGACCTTAGTTGGACTGCTGGTGGTAACCAAATTGCTGCTGAAGTTAGTTATGGTGCGCCAGGTTTCGTGCCTGGAAATGGTACGCAGGTAACTGGTATTGCGGGTACTTCTACTACACTTACAGGATTAACGCTTGGTACATCATATGAAGCTTATGTTCGCGATCAGTGTGCTGCTGCTGTAAATACTCCGTTGTTAACTGAGAACTTTGATGGTGCAGCTAGTGTGCCTGCCGGATGGTTATCGTTGAATGGACCACTACATCCTAATCGTTTCGATTACAGTACAGCGTCTGCTAACAGTGCTCCAGGGCACTTGGCCTTGACTGGTAATGTATCTGATGATGTAGAGTCTTGGTTGTTTACTGATGCCTTTGCAGTAACTGCTGGCGAAACGTATGAAATTCGTTTTAATGCTCGTATCACTGGTACACCAAATAACATTACTGCTAAGATCACTACTGGACAGAATATTCCAGCCTATAATTCTGGAACTACATTATTTACAACTACCGCTACTGGTACATATGTTCAGTACACTGGGCAGTACATAGCTCCTAGTTCAGGTAATGTACACTTATCTATATTCTCATCAGTAGATGCGTTTGTTGCAGGTGATGTATATATAGACGATGTGGAGGTTGTAGAAGTAGGTGGTAGCTTTAGTAACTGGGTTGGCCCAGTAGCTTTCCAAACTTTCTGTGGTCCTTTCGCTGGTATGTATACCATTGACCAAACTCAGCCAACTGCTGGTACTAACTACAATAGTTTTGCTGACGCAATTGCTGACTTAACTTGTGGTGTAACTGGTGCAGTAACCTTCAATGTATTGAATGGCCCTTATAACGAGCAGATTACATTGCCACAAGTACAAGGTGTAAGCAGTACTAATACGGTTACCTTTAACGGTAATGGTAACGTACTTGAGTTTACTCCTACAAGTGCTGACAGGCATGTAGTACAATTTGATGGGCTTGATTATACAACCTTTGATAACTTCACTTTCCGTACTAATGCTACATTGTATGGTTGGTTGATTCACTTATATAATGAGTCGGAGTTCAATACACTTTCAAACAATACATTTGACTTAACGAGCTTAACTAGTGTGTCTAGCTCAAATTCAGGTGCAATTGTGTTATCTGGTTCAACTACTAGTTATCTTACTGATGGTAACAATGCAAACAACCTAACAATTAGTGGAAACACATTTAACGGTTCGTTGGCAGATGGTTACAACTTAATCAACATTAATGGTGAAGGTGGTGTAACTGGAACAGGTGCTGATAACTTTGTTATTGAGAACAACACATTTAACAACTTCTACAACACCGCCTTGTACATCGATAACATGAACAATGGTGTAGTAAGAGGTAACACTTTCCAAAACCCTGCTTCTACAGACTTATCTACTACATTTGAAGCAGTATTTGTATTAGGGGAAAGCCAGGGCAACGTGTTTGAGAATAATGTTATGACTAACATGTATGGTGCAATACCTACAAGTACTGATGACTTCGATGCTTTCTATTTTTCTAGTTGTGATGCACAAGCGAGTAACCCGAACATCGTGAGAAACAACTTGGTGTATAACATAGGTGGTAGAGGTACTTTAGGTGGTATTTACATGACAGGTTCTGACTATTTGGAAATCTATCACAATACCATCTCTTTTGACGACGCTACTTCAACTGCTTCAGGAACTATTGAAGATGCCCGAGCAATAGAGCGTTCAACAACGGCTGCGCTTGGTAATGTAGTTCAGAATAACATACTTAATGTTACTAGAGGTGGTTCAAGTGAGCACTATGGATTATACTATAGCGGAGTAACTGGCCTGGTTAGTGATAACAACCTAGTTAACGTATCTGGTGGAGTTAGTGCTTATTTCGGATATTTTGGTGCAAATAGAGCAACATTGGCCGATTTCCAAGCCGCTGCTGGTACGGATGCTTTATCTCTTCAAGATGACCCTTCATTCGTAGCAATTGGTTCTGATTATAACCCAACTGCTGGTGCAGCTAATGTTAACAATGCAAATTTACTAGCACTGGTGCCAACGGATATTAACGGAGCTGCCCGTACCATATTTACCAAAGGAGCATACGAAATATGCATCCCTGGTGTTTGGAACGGATCGGCTAGTAATGATTGGTTTAACACAGCCAACTGGGATTGTGGAGTTATCCCTTCATCTACAGTAGATGCCACAATACCATCGGGTGCGGCTAACTATCCATTATTATCAGGTGGTGTAACGGCCACTGCATTAGATGTTACCATCTTTAATGGTGCATTAATTGATAATGCTTCTATTGTAGGTGTACATCCTACATTAGAAACGTATGGTGACTGGTTAAACCAAGGAACATTCGGTGCCGCAGGTGACGTAACCTTTATGGGTGCGGTTCAGCAAACTGTTAAAGGCAATACTGATTTCAATGTTGTTCGTATACAGAATGCTGCTGGTGTAATAGTTGATGCTAACGCTTCGGTTGGATTTGCTACATCACTAGAATTAGCATCTGGTAACCTAACAGCTACTGGATCAGTAATTGCTAGATCTTCTGCTTTAGGTACTGCCTTTGTAGATGACTTTAGCCCAGGTAATGCTGGTACGGTAACAGGTACATTAACTCAAGAACGATATGTAAACAATGGCGTGAGTGGGTTTAGTTACTTAGGTGCTGGTGTTGGCAGCGCTACACTAACAGATTGGGGTGGTGAGTTCAGTATAGCTCCGTTCCAACAATTTGGTGCGCCAGTTACTGATGGTTCTCCTGTAATCCCTACTTCAGATTGTAATCCTGACGAGTTACGTAGTAATTCACCTTACGGTGGCTTATTTGACTATGACGAAACACTACCAACAGATTGTAACCAATCGGGATGGAGAGTTCGTTTCTCAGGAGCAGCACAACCTGCTAAAGGTTTCGCTGGTGTAATTCCAAATGGAACGGTTGCTGACATAAGTGGTAGTTATACTACTGGACCAGTAACCAGCCCTACGGTAACTAACACTACTAGCAATACTGCAAGTAATGGGTTTAACCTAATCAGTAACCCTTACATGTCGCCAATCGATTGGACGACTGTAGCAGCTGCTAATACAAACATTCAAGGCTTTGCGAACTTATGGCAGGCAACTGGTACTTATCAAGGTACTTACCAGCCTATCAATACTATAGTTCCAGGGTACATTGCGAGTGGTCAAGGATTCTTTATCCAAGTCAACACTACGGGTACTGTAAGCTTTGATAACAGTATGCGTGTTGCCGATGATGCTAACTTCTTCAGACAGACTAAACCATATGAGTCTATCTTGAAAATGAACGTAGCAGGTAACGGTTATTCTGATTTGACTTACGTAGCGTTTGGTGACGACTTCACTACAGCTATTGATAGACTATACGATGCTAATAAAATGTATAGTGCTACGGGTTTACCAACGGTTTATACTAAAACCGATGTAGCGCTTCACCAGTCTATCAATGCATTGCCTAATGATAATACTGTTAAGGTAGTGCCAATGGGCTTCAAGCCTGGTGCTGATGGTCAGTTTACTTTCATTGCAGAAGAGTTGAATAGTTTTGCACCTACTGCCTTGGTCTTCTTAGAAGACTTGAAGACAGGTGCTATGCAGAACTTACGTGAGCATGATACGTACAGCTTCTCTTCAGTTACTACTGATGATGAAATGCGCTTCAAGCTTCACTTCGTTCCAGCAGCGGTTATTACTACGGTAGATGCTGATTGTGATAATGCCAATGGTTCTGTAAGTATTGATCTTGGTCAGTATACTGTGAATGGTGCGGCCATCACTTGGGATGAGATGTTATTGTGGGATGCAAGTAGTTCGGTTCATATAAACGAATTGAATGCAAGCGGAACTCATAATGCTACATTAAGTGGAGGTACTTACATACTAACCATGAATTATGGCGGGTACAGCATAAATGAATCCATAATTGTAGAGGCGGCCCCAAGTGTTACAGCAGAATTTGTTGCCGATAACAACATAGTGAACGTAAACGATGCAGTAAGCTTTACAGCAACCGCTACGAACACAACATACTATGACTGGGATATGGGCGACGGCACTATTATTCCGGCAGGTAGCGATATGGTGACTCACTTCTATACTGAAGCAGGCATTTATGATGTAACCCTAGTTGCTTCAAACGATGTATGTAGCGCTACGCATGTAGGTTCGATAACGGTTCAAAAAGCAACCGGACTTACTACAGTAAACGAGGGTAGCATAAAAGTATTTGGTTATAAAAATGTGGTGAATGTAGAGTTTAACAACTACACTACTGATGATGAGGTTGACATTCGCGTGTTTGATCTATCAGGTAAAGTGTTGCTAACTAAGCGAAACGTTCGCACACAAGATGCGCTTCAATTTCCGGTTCAGGTAACTGAATTCGGTTATTACCTAATTTCAATAGAGGGCCCTAATACTAATCTAATAACTAAGGTTGGTTTAAATAACCTTTAAAATTTAGGCGTTTTTTATCATGGCCCCAATTGCTTAACCGATTGGGGCCTTTTTATTTACAAAAGATCGTTTTTAGGTGTAGGGATCTGATAAGCTCTTTCGATGGCTGATACAAAATCCTTAAAGTAAGCCGCACCATTGCCAACTTGGCCGACTGCAAGAATATTCAAGTGGAGTACTTAGCAGAAGCAATTCTCCTTACTTTATAACTATGTTGTTTCACAATCTAAATAGCCTTCAAAATGTTTTGAGCAAGAAATACTTCTATCCTTTTCTTTAGCTCATTACTTATGCCTAACCTGTCTTGCTCAAGGCGAATTATACTTTGCCTATCTAGTTTTAGAATCTTGATTAATTTTTTCCTTGAGATTCCATAAGTATGTAGCAGATAATTCTTTTCACCAAGCGTACTAGGTTTCTGGATTATACCCTAAGAATGAAATTATATTTAGGTAGTGTCTCGCCTGTGGTTGAGTCTGATTGGTTTCCCAACTACAGATCGTATCTGGGCATACTTTAAGCAGGCTTGCAACCTGCGGTTGTGACAGATTTAGGTTCAAACGCTTCATTTTAATATGGTTGCCAGTAGTCTTAAGTTTAGCGGGAAAGTCTTTGTTACAAGGCTTTTTGACCAAAAACCTGACTTTTACAAAAATGCAACGAACGGATGGGGTTGTGTACCCCATTCTTTATCCGTGACATTATCGGCTAAGAAGCGCATCAGCCTTAAGTCCTTGGGGCATTTAACCTCCTTTGCTGAGTTCTTCAAGCAGTGTCGTTTAGAAAAGGGTCTGTTACAGGAAGATGTGGCAAAAATGCTCGATGTTAGCGTTGGTACAATAGGAAATTGGGAAACAGAAAGAGGATTCCCTAATAAACACGTCATTCCAAAAGTAGAAGAGTTTCTCGGTGAGAAATATGCATTTGAGTTATCTGATAAAAGATTGCGTAGACTAATAATGCGGTATCGAAGAAAGCAAAAACTCACCGTTAAAGAGATGGCGGGTAAGCTGGACTTGTATTGGAAAACGGTAGCTAACTTAGAAAAACGTGAACATCCATTTAAAGGCAAGACCAGAACTAAGATGACAGCTTTTATAAAAGAATACAATCTACAGGACTAAATTCATTTCTTTTTGCGTTTTGTAGAATCTATAATGACCTGTGAGATTATTTCATCGCGATTCTTCCCGTCACCACTCTTCTCATAGGTCACATTTACTTTGTATCCCTTGATGCGTTTAACCGTTTTTTGCGGCCCTTTAGGAAGTATTTCAGATAGAATATACTCGACCTTTTCTATGGGAGTGATAAAGATCCTTGGTCTTAATTTAGTAAAAGTTGATTCTACCTTCTTTTCAATATTCCTTCGATGCTTTACATCCTCAACCAATATTATGACATGCGAAAAGCCAGCGTCAAAACACTTCTGCACGTTATTCATTTCATATTCAACGGTATTAGTGACAGCTATCTCGCATCCTACTCTTATTCCATCCATTTGAAGGCCAACATCAACACGTAACCCTCCCTCAAGTTGTTCTTCAATGCTAGCTTTAAAACCAAGCTTATGTGCTATTTCTCGCATTTTCATCTGTAGTGAACGATGGAGAGTAATCTGCATCTTATCCGTTTCCTTCTGAATATACTTTTGAACGTCCTCCTCTTTTACCTCTCCAACCGTCGAAACGACCTTATCAGGTCTTTCTTCAGCTTTTGAAGCAGGCTGAGGCACTTCAATTGGTGCTTCATCATCCTTTTCAATGTGACCCTCCGATGCTTTATTGACTGTAAAGTCTTGAGGTGGTGATGAATACTTTCTTGAATTTTCAAGGACTACATTCCATACCTGTCGATTCTCTTTTGAAGAGACCTGAGCCTTTGGGATAATAATGTTACAGTCGTTATTCTTTAGTCCTAACCGTGCAATGCACTGACCTGTAGAAAGACTTTGGATGTCGTCTTCAGTGAAGTAAGAAAGTTCATGGGTTAATCTCCTAGCATCATTTTCACCCGTTCTAAAGATCAGGCGAATCGCTGGGTTTGATAATACTGCACTAGCTAGTTCTCCGTCTACAGCTTTAAGTTGAGAAATGTCCTGATGAGCAAGAATCAGTCCCAAACCGTACTTTCTAGCACCAGATAGTATTCCTTTCATTGCTGGTGTTTGAAAATGCTGAAACTCATCCAAATAAATGTAGTAGGGCTTTCGGTGCTCTTGAGACACATTTTGCCTCCCAAGTGCAGCCTGATAAAGCTTTGTGGTAATAATAGAGCCCAGTAAGTAGCTATTCTGTTCGCCAATGAGTCCGATGGGTAGTTTCACCAAAAGGGTTTTCCCGGCATCTAGGATATCTCTGAAATTAAGACCTTGCTCTTGAACAACCATGTTTCGGATGATCTTGGACCTAAGGAATGTGTCCAAACGAGTAATTATCGAACTGACCGGAGCTGATCTCTTTTGTTGAGTGAATTCGGAACTCCAATAGTGAAGGGTAAGAGGGTCTTCAACGGAACGTAAAAACTCATTGCGTTTTACCGCATCAGTTAAGAAAAAACGGAGGTCAAGTACGGACCCCTCTTTTTTGCTCTCGAGAATTGCATTGATAGCATTTGATAATATGGCCGTCATTTGATCACCCCAACTCGTGGCTTGTTGTTGAAATAACCCTACAAGATCTGATGATAACAACATCTTTTCCATTTCGGTATTGGCAGAGAGAATATTTATCCCAATAGGAAAATCAACGTCAGTTGGGTCTATTAAGATGATGTTATCGGCTTGTTCAATCGATATTGATGATAGTACATTTTCAATAAGGTCGCCATGAGGGTCAAGTACAGCACATCCTACTCCAGCTTTAATATCTTGGACAATGAGGTTTATGAGGAGATTAGATTTCCCTGTACCCGTTGCCCCTACTATATGGGTATGCCTTAAACGGTCTTCGTCTGAAAGAAATACAGGCGTCTCAGATTCGAGGTGAGTATTTATCCCCAAGAAATACTTACCAGCTTTATAAGCTCTTTGTACTGGTTTAGTTTTTGAACTTGCCCTATCAATATTGAAGGATCTAACTGAAGAGTCGAGAAGGTGAACAAATGATAGTAACTCAGTGCAATTTAGTATCATGCCAGGGCGATATGAAACTCTATCGTATACTGCAAAAAAGTGCTTCTCGAGATCAAAGTTCTCATTAACTAATGGGATGATGCTATTAACCGAAGACCGAGACTGGGAAACCAGAGCATTTATGGCTGTGTTTCCAAGTATTCTCTTCCTATTGTCGGTTTCTGCTTGTACAAGAAGCCTGATAACAGAGCTGTATAGTTGGCTACTGGTCTTTTCACTAGCATATCTTGGCATCTCCACCATATCTTCAAAGAAAGACCCACCCTGGCCATCAGAAACCGATGCCTTGACCGAGCTAGCCCATGGATTCTTGCAACCCTGAAAGATAACTTGATAGATCAATGATTCACCTTGTTCTAATCTATCAGAAAGACCTATCAGTCCAGCAAGTGGGTCTGGTTTGAGGCTGCTATGTTGAGCAATTGGTAGCATGAATTCATTGGACAAACCAAAATCCACTATAGCAGGAACAAAATCAGAGGTAAGCCCAAAATCTTCATAGTAAAACTCTCGTAGCCCGACAGAGGGGAAGTAGGTTCTGAATTGACTGATGAGTAACTCAACATCTGTCGAATAGCATGTCCAGCAAAGCTTAATGTGCTCATGTGTTGCATGAATTTCAAACGAAATTGGTAATGAGCTTAACGATAATACTTGGAGAAGTCTTTCTGATGCACCAGCATCTAGATCATATTCACGTGGCAACAAGACTTCAAATGCACGTAACTGATTTTCATTAGGTGGGACAAATTCGTAGGCAAGATGTCTTTGAAAATCATTTACTTCCTCACTTTCTTGTACTCTTTGAATTGGCTGAAAACTATCTTTAAACTGATTCCAAAGAGAACGCTTCTTACCATCATCTACTTGATCGTTTGCTCTTACAGCATGCCAAGGGAAGGTATATGGAGTATAGTAAGGTTCAATTTCAACAGGTACATCACTTAGATACCACCCTCTACCTCTGATTTCCCAGTCATAGAAGTGCTGGGTGTTCAGTTCTGCAACAGAGGGAGTCTCCATGACCTGTTATCGTCTTAAAATGTCTTGCATAACTGGCTTTTTGTCCTCTTCGGTTAAGCCTCTCGATCCGAGTTCTTTAGTAAATTCTTCAACGGTGAGCATCACACACCCATGAATGTAAGTGTAATACATTTTGAGGCTATCGGTCTTATGGTATGTTTTAGGGTCCATTAAGTCTATTATGAAAGGACCAAGGTTGGGTACTTTCATGAGCAATGTTTCCCAGATCATTTCCTTCTCAAATAACCACCAAGAAAAATAGGTGCCATCAGCAAATGGTGCGCAGCAAACGTCAATTACTTTTGTATTGCGTGTTATGCGGAGATAAGTCCTTTTATCGGAAAAGAAATAGACCCCCTCATAAAGATCGACAAGCTCAAAACGGAGACCGTCTATCTGCTTTTCCTGTATTTTCTGTTGCACTTTATTATAAAACTCATGGGAAGATACGTTGAGGTCACTAAAGGGTTTATCCCAATGTCCATGAGCTATTGACGGAATCCAACCTCTTATCATAGTCACTATAAACCATAGTATGACTAGAAAGACTAAAAACTGAATAAAGTAGCCGAAAAAAGTCGCAAGGAAGTCCATTTCGTGAAATTGATTTCCTTAAATATAAAAAAGACCATCTACAAATAGACAGTCTTTTATTATTTACTAAATATTTTATTTCTAATTCC
>CAYGTK010000024.1:0-29687 GCA_964352775.1 uncultured Chitinophagaceae bacterium | reverse complement strand
TAAAGTAAACAGACTTCAAAGTAAACACCGCAAAAATTCGACAGCTGAACTACTTGAACTAAAAGCAGATCTACAAGCAAAGATCTCTGCCTACGATAACCTAAAGGGAGACATTGAGCGATTACAACAACAGTTGAGTGTTCTTCAAAAAGAAATAGTAGCCAAAGGTGAAGTCTTGAGAGCTCAACGTAAAAAAGCCTTACCCAAAATAGAAAAGCGTGTCCAAGAACAATTATCGCTTGTTGGAATGCCAAACGCAAAATTGCAGATCAACCTAGAGGAACTTCCTTTCGAAAAAAGAACTTTATCAGGACTAGACAAGATCACTTTCTTATTTACAGCTAATGCAGGAGCGCCTTTACAAGAACTAAAAAAAGTGGCTAGCGGTGGAGAGCTATCACGATTGATGCTAGTACTGAAATCATTGATAGCCGAACACGAATCGCTACCAACATTGATCTTTGACGAAATAGATACTAGTATTTCGGGTGAAGTTGCCTTCAAGGTAGGCCAGTTGTTAGAGAAACTTGGGCAACAGCATCAATTAATTTCTATCACGCATTTACCGCAGATAGCTAGTAAGGGTAATGACCATTTCTTTGTTTACAAGGATATGGCAGATGAAAGAACAGTTACCCGTATCCGTCATTTAAACAAAGAAGAACGTGTGCAAGAAATTGCCAAAATGCTTGGTGGTGAATCGTTAACAGATACTACCTTAGCCAACGCACGCGAACTACTACTACAATAAAGAACATACATGAACCATCAACTATTAGCAGGTAAAAGAGGCGTTATTTTTGGCGCATTGGATGAAAGTTCAATAGCTTGGAAAGTAGCAGAACAAGCAAAAGCCGAAGGTGCCATATTTACCTTGACCAATGCACCAGTAGCTTTACGATTTGGTAAAATAAATGAGCTGGCTGAAAAATGCGGAGCCGAAGTAATTGCGGCTGACGCTACCAAACTGGAAGACTTAGAAGAATTATTCACTAAGTCAACTGAAATACTAGGGGGTAAGATCGATTTTGTATTGCACTCCATTGGCATGTCAGTAAACGTCCGCAAAGGCAAAGAGTATACTGATCTTAACCATGATTTCTTTTTAAAGGCGATAGACATTTCAGGTCTATCGTTCCATAAAGTGATACAAACTTGTCGCAAACTTGATTGCGTTAACGAGTGGGGGTCTATTCTAGCACTTAGTTACATAGCAGCACAAAAAGCATTTCCAGGTTATAATGATATGGCAGAGTCTAAAGCCGTGTTGGAATCTATAGCCCGGAGCTTTGGCTACTATATGGGTAATGAAAAAAAGATCCGTATCAATACTGTTTCACAATCGCCTACTTATACTACTGCTGGTTCAGGAGTAAAAGGATTTGATGGTTTCTACCATTATGCTGATAAACTCGCCCCACTAGGAAATGCAAGTGCCGAAGATTGCGCAAAATTCTGTACTATGCTCTTTAGCGATTATACCCGCATGGTAACCATGCAGAACTTATTCCATGATGGCGGTTTCAGTTCAACAGGTGTTAGTGAGCTGATTATGGAAGAAATGGGCCTGACTGAAAAAGAGTAGACTAACAATTCTACACCTCTTATTAATTCAGTCCACTACGGCTTGCTTATATTTGAGCACAATTTCAGAATGATGAAAGCCAATTCTTTTATTTCAATACTATTCGTAGTTCTATTTTTTAGCGCATGCACACCGCCAAAACCATCGGAGCAACCACAACAACCGCCAGAGCCTCCAATCCCTTCTGCAAGCGACCATACAATTGGAGCGATACTGTATCATCAATATGCTTCAGAGTACAAAGCACTTTGTTATCAAGCTTATACTCTTGCAGATATGCGGTTGGAAGAAAAACTAAAGAGCAACCCAGCTAAACCAGCTATTATTACTGACTTAGATGAGACCGTACTTGATAATAGCTACTATAATGCTTGGTTAGTACAAGAGAATAAAGCCTACACTCCAGATACCTGGATGGAATGGACCAGCCTAGAAAAGGCTACTGCCTTGGAGGGCAGTCTTGATTTTTTTCGCAAAGCTGACTCTTTGGGGGTAACTTTATTTTATCTATCCAACCGTAAGGTAGAAGAGCAGCTATCTACCATGAACAATATGAAGGCACTTGGTTATCCGCAAGTAGATAGCAGCCACTACTATTTAAAAACAACTACCAGCGGCAAGCAAGTGAGAAGAGACGAAATTCTAGCACAAGGCTATAATGTACTTCTATATTTAGGTGATAATCTAAGCGACTTTACCCCAGATTTTGATAAAAAGCCCAATGACACTCGCGATGCTGAACTAGAAAAAATAGCTCCTTCAATAGGTAAAGACTTCATTGTATTTCCCAATGCCCTGTATGGTACTTGGGAAGGTGCTTTGTATAACAACGACTTTAGCTTAAGTGATATCCAAAAGGATTCGCTACGTAGAAAGTCGCTGATAGGATTTAACTAGACCGTAGCTAATGACCATCGACCGCCTATTTTTTCTCTTTTCCCTTATTGTGCTTTCTTCATGTGGGGATTCGAACGACCCAGCACTATGTTGCAACTGCGACCCTATAAACGAAACTACGACCATCCCTGGATATGACCTATTGGCTCGACTACCTGGTATTTGGCATGGCCCAGTAAGTTCCCCTACCCCATTGGGTAGCTTTCCTGAGTACATTGTAGACTTCCGGCCCATCGCAGCTGCCCAAGTTTCGGCTAAGAATGAGCTAGACGATAAGAACGACATCTTCATGAGCTTCTTCATCGCTCAATACAGTTGCGAGTATAAAATGACCTTCCGTAATGGAGGTGGCTTCGCAGGTCTATCGCGTGTATCTTATATGGTATTAGATAGCACCGAAAATAACGGCAACAAAGCCTATTATCGTTTTGTAGATGCTGCGGCAGGTAAACAGCGAGTATTTACAGAAGTAATATTCAGCAGTACGGATAATGTCATTATCAGAACCTTTACCAATAAGTACAATACCCTTAACCAGCCCGTCAAGCACATGGAGTGGGTAGCCGAGCGAAAAGTGACAGACAATGCCAATGAAGCTATCAATCAATTCAACTTCCCCAAAAAGCAAGTCATGCGTGACTTTACTGGTGTGTTCGATAGTTTACCAGAGGCTCTTTACTACGATGTAAGCCAAGACCCATATGCAGCAACAACGCAACCACACCTGGGAAAGACTGATGTATCGGTTAGCATTAGTAACCCAACTTCCCCGGATGCTAGCAAGAAAATTCTATTGATAATTACTACACAGCCTTTGTTCAATGGCTTTCAATTCCTACCACAGCGGTTAGATAATCGCTCACGTTATGTACTGATGCCTGCAAGTAGTTCGGCTAATTTCACCTTCAACTCTATGCATCCTGGCGACTACTTTTTGAATGCTGTTTATGATGCAAATGGAGATAACAACTTCTCTAGTGGAGACTATATCAATAGCAGCTTCGATATACCATTCAGCCTAGCAGCAAAAGGTAACGCAACCACGTCAGTAGATATTAGCTTCCAAATTCCTTAGTCTACTTTCATCCATCAAGCTTCAGACTTAGGGAAAGCCATAACTAAGCTTTATTTTCGGGGAAAACACTCTGAAATGCGCTATTGGCTTACGCTTATATTACTCCTTCCTGCACTATTAGCATCCGCTGAACGTGGTGACATAATTAGTACGGAGTTCATTCGATCATACTCTATAGAAGACTTAGAAGAGATATGGAAAAAGAACAAGATACCAAAGCGCGTAATGGGCATTAAAAATGAGTTCGACGTATATGAACTGGTGTATGAAACCATTTGGCATGACGGCACTCCCATAAACGCATCTGGCTACTATCTATCACCCAAAAACACAGAAAAACTCACACCAGAGTTGATCTTTCAGCACGGTACTAGGATAAAAGTGGAGCAATCACCCAAAATACAAAGCGAAATGCTAATTGCAGCCATATTCGCCTCTAACGGATACGCTACCTACTTCCCTCACTATTTAGGATTAGGTAAGGGCGATAAATTCCATCTTTACCAACACGCCCTTACAGAGGCCAGTGCCTCCATCGATATGTTAAGAGCTTGCCGAAATTTCAACAAAGAAAAAAATATTGAAGTAGACCAAAGTCGAGTTTTTATAACTGGATACTCACAAGGTGGACACGCTGCTATGGCCACCCATTGGGAAATAGAAAAGAACTATAAAGACGAAATAAATGTGGCAGCATCGGCACCCATGTCGGGCGCATATGATATGGCTGGCGCCCAAACTGAAGCTATGGTGGTAGAGTATACCCACCCGGGATATTTACCCTACATGTTTATTGGTTACAACGAAGTGTATGGTATGTACGACGATATATGGTCGGTTTTCAAAGAGCCCTATAAAACAACCATACCGCCCCTCTTCAATGGGAAGAACAACTTCGATTATATCAACGAGCAGTTACCAGCTATACCTCGTGATATGGTAAAAGATGAAATTGCAGAGGCCTATTTTAATGACCCCAACCACCCCTTCAAAAAAGCTCTAGAGGAGAATGCCACATACGATTGGAAACCCGAAGAACCAATGCTGATATGCTATTGCACAGCAGATGAGCAAGTGTATTACAAGAATGCACTAGTAGCTCACGAAAAAATGAAGGAGAACGGATCGAAATTCGTGAAGCTGAGAAACAGCGGTAAGTCTTTCGGTCACTTCGATTGTGCTGTGTTCTCTATGGCTTACACTAAATATTTTTTTGATAGTGTTTGGAAGGGAAGTAAAAAAGGCAGAAAAGGACCATTCTTCAAGCGTTTCATTTTATCGTTAGGCAAGATAATATTACGCCGTGCAAACAAAAAGAAGAATACGGATAAGAAAATTGGGAAGTAACACATCTTATTAGGATTACCTGCCCATTACCTATCTTAGCAGCATGAGCAAAATGTTCAGCGAATTCGAGGAATTGAGTAAGGCCAAATGGCAAGATAAAGTCATAACCGACCTTAAAGGCAAACCATTAGAGGTGCTGAATTGGCAGTCTCCAATAGGTGTTGCTATTCCCCCTTACTTAACTGCTGAGGAAAATATTTCAGCCAATACTTTTTTCAAGGAGAATAACACATGGCAGATACATCAAGATGTATTGGTTGGGGATACCAAAGCCACTAACAAGAAGATACTAGGTGCTCTTGAAGGCGGAGTGAACGCTTTAGGGCTTCGGATAAATGGTAGCACAAACTTTAGCGAGATACTGGAAAATGTAAACCCA
Organism: uncultured Chitinophagaceae bacterium; assembly: GCA_964352775.1. GTDB lineage: Bacteria > Bacteroidota > Bacteroidia > Chitinophagales > CAIOSU01 > CAYGTK01. Next base: position 24,404 of record CAYGTK010000024.1, on the reverse strand, counting down.
AAGTATATCAGCACACACTTTGTAGCTGACGAACTTTCACCTTCTGTACTAAGTAGTTTTTCAGAATGGTTAGTTGATAGGGAAATAAGTGCTGAAGAATTAACAGGATCTTTTAACTACGACCCTTTATGTGAAAGTGAACGCTCTACAAATTGGATAGACGAAACTAGAGAGTTTATTGGTAATGTAAGATCAGCACTCCCTAGTTTTCATTCGATAACTGTACATGCTGAACCTTTCCATATGGAAGGAGTGAATGCAATTGAAGAGTTGGCTTTTACTATTGCCAAAGCACATGAATATGCAGTAGCGCTGTCTACTGAAAAAGAGCCTTACACTCAATTACAATTTTCCATACCTATCAATACAAGCTACTTTTTGAGTATTGCTAAAGTCAGGGCACTTCGTGTGCTATGGTCAACAGTATTGGAGCAATATGGTGTCACCTCTCCAATTATATTCATTCAGGCCACTAAGTCGTGGAAGCACACAAAAGAGGACAAACCATACTGGAATATGCTTCAGCATACTACCGAGGCAATGAGTGCTGCTATAGCAGGCTGTGATGTGATACACATCCGCGATGTAAACAGTACTGAAGAACGTAACCAAGTATTCTTTGAACGTGTTGCCCGAAATGTTGGGCATGTATTGCAAATGGAGGCGAAACTGGATAAAGTAGTAGACCCTTCTGCGGGTTCATTCTATATAGAGGATCTAACGAATACACTAGTGGAAAAAGCGTGGGCACTATTTCAAAATATAGAAGCCAAAGGAGGCTATACAAGCATAGACTGGAGATCAATGATAAATAAGGAGGTGGAAGCATGAAAAGAGTAGAATTCACGTCAGTATCTCCAATAAAATCTTCAAAAACGAAGAAGACAGAGTCCACCGCATGGTTAAGCTCTGAAGGTATATCCATAAAAGGGCAATACGAGAAAGCTGACATAGAAGGCCTACGCCATATCCATTTTGGAGCAGGCTTGCCACCATATCTTCGAGGTCCTTATAGCACGATGTATGTCACTCGCCCGTGGACGATACGTCAATATGCAGGCTTTTCTACAGCGGAAGATTCCAATGCGTTCTATCGGCGAAATCTTGCTGCTGGTCAAAAGGGCTTATCAGTTGCTTTTGACCTAGCCACACACCGTGGTTATGATAGCGATCATGAACGCGTACTAGGTGATGTAGGTAAAGCAGGAGTAGCTGTTGATTCCGTGTTGGATATGAAAATATTATTCGATCAGATACCGCTCGATGAAATGTCAGTTTCTATGACCATGAATGGAGCAGTTCTTCCCATAATGGCCTTCTTCATTGTTGCCGCAGAAGAACAAGGCGTTGAGCAGCAATTTTTAAGTGGTACTATACAGAATGATATTCTTAAGGAATTCATGGTGCGGAATACCTATATCTATCCACCTAAACCGAGTATGCGCATTATAGCTGATATTTTTGCCTACACGGCTAAGCATATGCCTAAGTTTAATTCCATAAGCATAAGTGGTTACCATATGCACGAAGCTGGAGCAACAGCTGATATAGAATTAGCTTACACTTTGGCCGATGGTTTAGAATACATTAGAACTGGATTAGCAACTGGTTTAAGTATTGATGAATTCGCTCCTCGCCTCTCCTTTTTCTGGGGTATTGGGATGAATCATTTTATGGAGATCGCCAAAATGCGTGCTGGGCGAATGCTATGGGCAAAGATCGTGAAGCAATTCGACCCTAAGAATCCCAAGTCAATGGCCCTGCGAACGCATTGTCAAACCTCTGGATATAGCTTAACAGAGCAAGACCCGTTCAACAACGTGACCCGCACCTGTGTAGAGGCGATGGCTGCCACTTTAGGAGGAACACAATCCTTACACACCAACTCCTTCGACGAGGCTATTGCTCTTCCAACTGACTTCTCTGCAAAAATTGCACGCGATACGCAGCTCTATTTACAACAGGAAACAGACATAACCAAGACTATTGACCCTTGGGCAGGATCATACTATGTGGAGAAATTGACAAATGACCTCGTAGAAAAAGCTTGGGAACTAATTGAAGAAGTAGAAGAACTAGGTGGAATGGCGAAAGCCATTGAATCAGGTATTCCAAAAATGAGAATTGAAGAAGCCGCAGCCAAAAAACAAGCACGAATTGATTCAGGACAAGAGCAAATAGTTGGAGTAAATGTGTTCCAATTAGAAAAGGAAGACCCGCTAGAAATACTAGAGGTAGACAACACGGAAGTTCGCAAAAAGCAAATTGCTCGATTAGACAAGATGAAAGCTCATCGAAACCAAATGGCGGTAGATCTCGCTTTACTAAAACTTCAAGAATGTGCTAGAACTGGTGAAGGTAATTTACTGGAATTAGCAGTAGATGCCGCGGGTAAAAGAGCTACTTTAGGTGAAATATCTATAGCTTTAGAAAAGGAATGGGGTAGGTACAAAGCAACTATAAGAAGTATTTCAGGAGTGTACGCAGGAGCAATACAAGCAGATGATAGCTTTAAAAAAGCACAAGAACTAAGTGATAAATTCGCAGAGCAAGATGGTCGTCGTCCACGAATTATGGTAGCAAAAATGGGGCAAGACGGTCACGATCGTGGTGCGAAAGTAATTGCTACCAGTTTTGCTGATCTAGGCTTTGATGTAGATATAGGACCGCTTTTTCAAACCCCAAAAGAAGCAGCTAGACAAGCAACTGAGAATGATGTGCACATACTAGGTGTTTCCAGCTTAGCAGCGGGTCACAAAACCTTAATACCAGAAGTAATAAAAGAACTAAAGGCACTTGGCCGTGGCGACATAATGCTAGTTGCTGGTGGAGTAATTCCACAGCAAGACTATGATTTCCTATATCAAAGCGGTGTATCGTTCGTATTTGGCCCTGGAAGCAAAATTGCTGATTCTGCTATACAGATATTGGATAAACTCCTAAAAAAATAAGGGGATGCTCTCGCACCCCCTCCGTTCATGATGGTATATATCTTTGTCAGTGTTTAACAACCCTAAACGTTTTATTAAAGCTTTCTGAGCTTATCACTATTAAATAAGTACCTTTTGCTACTGTTTCACCTCCTTCATTCTCGCCTTCCCAAACAATAGAAAGCTCTCCATTTTCAGTTCTCTCCTCCATAGTTTTAACTAACTTACCGGAAATATCATAAATACGTATTTCCACTAACTCATCTCCACTTATACTTGGAAGGGAAAGCTCTATAGTAGTAACTATTGTAAAAGGATTTGGAAATAAAAACGCTGTAGTCTCATCCATTAATTCATTCATTCCTACGGTAGGTTGGCCTTCTTGACCACTATCATCAACGCAGTTTTCACAAGCTGACAAAGTATCATTTGGCTCCAATGCTAAAAAAGCTGTGTATCTAGATAATACCCTATGTTCTCTACTGGCATCTATGGCATCCCTTACATGACTCTGGTCTTCTAGATCTTTTACCAAATGCGCGGCCCACATTTTTCGAGTACAAGAGTCAGCAGTTCTGGATATAGAGTCAGTGTAATTAGTAACTGTCAACTGACCCTGGTAACCAGTTACTACTTTCAATTCGATAGGGTCAGAACCATAATACTGCCCAATCTTTTTAATTACTCCAGTGATAGTAGTATTGCTAGTTACACCAGCGCTATACTCATCATAACAAAGTCCATTTGTGATGTCAGTAACCACATCCATAATGTCATTATTACTATAAATGGCATGTAGAGAACCATTCAGAAGATCACGAATAGAAGTACTCCGTCTATAATTGGTGTAATAACCTGTCCATGGATCGTAAGAGTTGTATTCCTCAAATACGTGCTCAATATAGCTACCCCCAGTATTATCAGAAAACTTTCTAAACAAGTACTCATTCCCTTGTTCGTAACTCTGAGGGTTTCCACTATAAGGTATCTGCTCAAAAAAATTGACCACGTTTATAGGAGGCACTGTAAAATTGAAGCTGCTAAATAGCCCAGTAAAAAATGCAGTTGCCTGTTGATGATCGGTAATGTCATTATTATTTGAGACCAATAGCAGCTCCCCATTCGATCCATTATTCTTTACAAAATTGATACTCTTATTAAGCAATAAATTCAAGCCCGTTCCATTTGATTGCAAAAAATTACTTGGAATGATACTGATCATTGAGTTTATATTATTTGGTGTTGCAGCCAACCACGTATTATTGGTTTGATAAGCAGAAGTTATTGTAGAGAAAAATAGGGCGAAAGAATCAGTAGGTAATAGTTGATCCATAAGCATAGACTTAACCTTACCCAAATATTCATCTTGCGAGAGATGGCTTTGGTTTGTCTTAAGGTCTAGCGCAACAGCAAGTTTACGTACGCCACCACTATTTATAGACATTTGAGATGGAGAAACAATGGCCTGATAATATCCTTCACTATTACCAGACTCGTGCTTAGCAACGAACACACCGTCGTTTGTTAAAGGTGAAGTGTAAGACAAACTCAGGTCATCGTTACTTATTAGGGCATATGATGGTATATCCAAATAGTGCACCCCTAAACCGTTGGTTGTCTGCTGGGCACTAATAAGGTCCAGCTCATCAATTCTTGGTGAGCCAAAATCATCATCTGTATAGATGGTCATTTCAAGAGTAGGTACTTTAGAAGAAAGCTTTAAAATATCTAAAGGTAATGGTGTACTTACTCTATTACGTCCCCAGTTTGTTTCCACTAGGTAGGTTATCTTCAGTTTTCGTGAGCCACTTCCACTCACTGGGTATACTCTTAATTCATAAGTCCCATTCCCATTTTGGTAAAGTATAGATGGATCTTTTCGTCGGCTAACTATCCCTTCATATATCTCTGTAGCCTTCTGTCTATCAATAAGCAGAGCTTGCATTATCTGCCCATCTACCCAAAGCCAGGAATCATGAACTATACTGCGTTCAGGTAGTTCAAAAAACATTTCGAACTCTAGGTCTGAGTAGTTAACTCCATCAAAATACGATCCGTTAGGCGATAGTGTAAGGTAGAGGCCATATTCCATATACATACCTTTAGGCTTTATCGTTAAAGAGGCCTCTTCAATTGTTGCCTGATCGGAGCTGGACCAAGAATGAGGATCAAGAACATTAAGTTGACTTTGTTGAGCAAGTAGAAAGTTTGAAGAAACAAGACATAGAAGTCCTATTAGAAAACATGTTGATTTTTTCATTGCTAAAAGTTTAGATGTTGGAGATAGTGTCAGCTAGCGCTAATTCTGACACTACTAATGTAGAGATCTAAAACACGTTAGATAATTATATCACGTCATATTATTGCCACAACAATGTCACTGAAACGTCATATAAACGACAAAGCCCTAGTAAGATACTAGGGCTTTGCATTAAGGGTTTATTGTAGAGAGGGGGTTATACTATTCTCCTTGTCCTAAGGAATAAGCGCGCTCACCATCGAACTGGTAGAGGTTTTCCGTCTTTATCGCGTCCATTCCACCATTCACTAGATTGCCCAATAAGTCAACTACGTCTTCAGAAGAAACAACTACAGTTTTCACCAATCCATCTCTGTCTGGTTTTACTGATGAGTCTACAGATACGAAACGACATCTCCAGTGGTCGGTACAGAAAGTTTCTGGCATCCCATTAGGATACACTTTCACACCTCTATTAGTTATCATTTTCAATTTGAAAACAGTACCAGTAAGTTCTTCCAGTTGCTTTCCAATAATATTAGGATCACGATCATCAGCATCCCAATCAATGAAAATATCTACACCCACCAATTCTTTCTTCTGTTTCTTAGCTACGGGAACAGTTATCTCAATTGGCCTGGCATTTGCTCCATACTCTACTATTGACATACCCAATGGCTTTTGACCTAGTCGCTCAATAATGGCATTCGTAAATTCCTCTGTTCCTACTCTTTTCTTAGAATAAGTCTCATTAAATATATCTGCTGTGTGAATACCGTCTTCCAATGTTTTAAGTAAAGCATTCTGCACTTTAGCAGCAATTTCGGCCTGACCTAAATGTACTAGCATCATACAAGCACCATGCAACATCCCCGATGGGTTGGCCATATCCTTCCCAGCAATATCGGGGGCTGAACCGTGAATAGCCTCAAACATAGCGAAACCATCACCTATATTAGCACTACCACCTAAACCTACAGAACCCGCAATTTGAGCGGTAATATCAGAAATAATATCGCCATACAGGTTTAATGTAACTATAACATCAAAACGCTCAGGGCTATTTGCTATTAAAGCGGAACCTATATCAATAATATGGTGCTCTGCTTGAATATCTGTATACTCCTTAGCTACTTTATTAAACACTTCGTGAAACAAACCATCGGTATGCTTCATGATGTTATCCTTGGTCATGCAGGTCACCTTCTTTCTGTTATATGCTCTTGCATATTCAAATGCGTAGCGAACTACACGCTCACAACCTGGTCTGGTTATCAACTTTAGGCATTGCACCACCTCTTCCGTTTGGCGATGTTCAATACCAGCATATAGGTCTTCCTCGTTCTCTCGTATAACTACCACATCCATATCTGGAAAGTGTGTAGGAACGAATGGATAATAGGCTTTCACAGGACGAACATTAGCAAAAAGACCTAGAGTCTTTCTGATAGTTACGTTCAAACTTTTATAACCACCTCCCTGCGGGGTTGTTATGGGGCCTTTAAGTAAAACTTTATTTTCTCTCAAAGTGTCCCAAGCATCATCTGAAATACCAGAACGAACACCAGATTCATAAACTGCTTTACCCACTTTTATGGTATCCATTTCAACCTGTGCACCAGCCGCCTCTAATATCCTAAGTGTAGCTCTTGTAATGTCTGGACCTATCCCGTCACCCTCGGCAACAGTGATCTTTGTGATGTTCTTCGCGTCTATATTCTCCAATTCTGATTCGATCTGATGTGCTGACATAATATCTCAATTTGCAAAAAAACAAATATAAGCTATAAAGGTTTAAAAATACCCAACAGGGGTTAGCCTTTTTCGACTCTTTGAAAAACTAAACATCTCTTAACCCATAAAGGCTAAAACTTTAACTTAGCGTTCATGGCATTTCCTCTTACCAAAAATGAATTAGTTGAAGGTATCTTATCTGGTAACAGGGTAATACTTAGCCGTGCTATCACTTTAGTGGAAAGCTCTAAACAAGAGCATCAGCAATTAGCGAACGAGGTAGTACAAGCCTGCTTACCCGAAAGTGGAAATTCCATTCGCATTGGCATTACAGGTGTACCTGGAGTAGGAAAAAGCACTTTTATAGAATCTTTTGGCAACAGCCTGATAACTGACCATGCTAAAAAACTGGCCGTATTAGCTATTGACCCTAGTAGTGAAATAACAAAGGGGAGCATTCTGGGTGATAAGACGAGAATGGAGACCTTGGTAAATAATGAAAGTGCCTTTATTAGACCTACTGCCTCTTCAGGTTCACTAGGTGGTGTTGCTAACCGAACCCGAGAAGCCATTATTTTATGTGAGGCAGCTGGTTTTGATACCATTTTTGTTGAAACTGTTGGTGTAGGTCAGTCGGAAACTGCAGTTAGACAGTTAGTAGATGTATTTCTGCTGTTGATGTTAGCAGGTGCAGGCGATGAGTTACAGGGTATTAAGAAGGGTATTATGGAAATGGCCGACATATTGGTGATCAATAAAGCTGATGGCAACAACATGACAGCATCAAAACAGGCCGCCCAAGAATACCGAAGGGCCTTGCATCTATTCCCCCCTCACCCATCTGGTTGGGTAGCAAAGGTGCTTACCTGTTCAGCATTGCACGCTGATGGCTTACCTGGTATTTGGGAGGCTATAAGTAGTTATCAAAACCATAACTCTACTAAGGGCTACTGGCAAGAACAACGCAAAGAGCAACTTAGATTTTGGTTAAAAGACAATATCCAACAAAAACTTCTAGCTCAATTCTACCAAAAACCTGCTGTACAAAATACCCTTAAAGATATTGAGCAGCAGGTTGTAGATGGTAAGCTAAGTATTGATGAGGCTATGCAACAACTATTTACTGATTAATGCAGCCTACTACTTAATTTGTATGGTGTAATTACTTCCACTTGCTAAGGAAACTGTTGCACTACCATTTCCTAAATAAGTAACTATGCCGTTGTATGAAAATCTTTTCCCATTATCTGTTACCCCTTCTAGCGAAACTGTTGTAGTTCCTTGACTGATAGAGTTATCTCTTTTGTTAACTAAAAGATCGTTCGTAGTGGCCTTTATGGTAGCGTTCATTCCTATTTTTGAATCTAGTTTGTTCAATTGGCTGGTACGTTGAAAGCTTCCATTATAAGTATACATGGTAGTATTGGGCTCTAGTCCAACTACAGTAGCTTTGTAAACAGTACGGCCGTTACTCAACCAATTTGGAGTTTCATAAACACCCGTGCCAAGCGATTCCAGTTCTACAGTCTGAGGAATACCCCAGTGACAGTCCATCCGCCAATCTACAACCGCTTGGTAAGTCACAGAACTACGTAGCGTGCTTTTATTCAAAATTATGCTAGTATCCATTGTAGCACCACAATTTTTAAGTACTTGATAAGGTGATGTAGTGATGGAGATAACGCTTGACATATCTTTCACTTGTGCTGTTATTCCATGAAGATCTTCAGAAAATGCATTTTCTACTATTTCAATCGCTTCGGTCTCGGTTATACCTTGAGGTTCTACAAATTCATTTTTAGTGCACGAGGCTAAAAAAAAGATAATGGCTAGTAAGGAAGCTAAGCGTGTGATTCTGTTGTTCATGGCAATGTTATTTTAGTGATATGCTGCGAACCAACTACTTAAATGATGCTAGCACAACTAATTTCAACGGAAAACAGATCATTTCTAACTTATCGTAATCCACTATCTATCAACTGTATATACGCAGTTAGTGGGGTTAATATGGTAATTGATAGAGAAAAGTTGTGCGTACACCACTTAACTGTCTAATTTTCTACCATGGCACGTATCCATATATCAAGTAAGGCCTTTAGGGTTATAGTACACATAGCATTTTGGCTGATGTACTTCTTCTCTACGTTATTTGTTACCGCCCGTATAATAGGTACAGAAATGGCCTTAGGTAGAACCATATTTAACATGCTGGTATACATAGGTGTATTTTATGCCAATGCTGAAATATTGGTACCCCAACTTATAAAGATGGGAAAATACAAACGCTACTTGCTTGCAGCTACCATTTTATGGTTAAACGTCTCCATATTTAGAGGATTTATTGGCCATGAGTACTTCACCAATGACAGGATCGATTATCCGCTATTCACCGACTTGGGTAACTTCATTATACTATCTCACTTCACCACTTTTTTAGTCATTATGTTCAGTACATTCTACCGTTTGGCTCAAGACCAGTTCGACGACTTAAAAAAGACAGAAGAGCAACGGAAAGTGAAGCAAGAAGCCCAGTTGCAATACTTAATGGCACAAATAAATCCGCACTTCTTATTTAACACGTTGAATAATATTTATGCGCTTGCCTATTCGCAATCGGAGAAGACGCCTGACATGATATTGAAGCTATCTCAGCTACTTAAGTACGTATTATACGAGTGTAACTCTGGTAAAATAGCTTTGGAAAATGAAATGGAGAACTTACGTACTTTGATAGACCTATATCAAATGCGATTTGAAACACCAGCTAATATTACTCTCCATAGAGAGGGAGCACAGTTTGATACACTAATTGAACCTATGTTGTTAATTCCACTAGTAGAAAATGCACTTAAGCATAATGACTTAGACACCAATAGTGAAGGTTTTATTCGCATAAATACCAAAATTGGTAGAAGACGGGTACACTTCATTACAGAGAACACCTTTGCTTACGATCATGGTGAGAAAGATGAAGTTGGCGGAGTGGGACTGGAAAACATGAAGCAACGACTAGACCTGAACTACCCAAACAACTATGAGTTCACCACTAGTGAAGAAAATGGGATATTTAAAGCACAATTACACTTACCCCTATCGTGAAACTGAGAAGCTTACTTATTGATGACGAATTTTTAGCCCTCCAAATATTAGAGGAGTATTGCAGCAAGCTACCCAATGTACAAGTGGTAGGAAAGGCTAGGTCGGCCATTGAAGCCATAGAATTACTAAAAGAACAAGAAGTAGACCTTCTATTCTTAGATATTCAGATGCCACAACTAAAAGGAACAAGCTTTTTAAAAACGCTTCACAAAAAGCCGATGGTAATATTTACCACAGCCTACCCTCAATATGCAGTGGAGGCATTTGATCTTAAGGCTATAGATTACCTTACTAAACCAATTGCCTTTGAGCGATTTGTGCAAGCTGTTAACAAAGCCGAAGATCAATATCGATTAGAGCATCCTGCTAAAACTGCGGTACAAGAATCTAAAATAGAGAAAGACTTTTTGGTAATAAAAGAGGACTACAAATGGGTAAAGATCGCTTACGCTGACATCCTATACATAGAAGGCTTTAGAGAGTATGTACGCATTGTAACTCATTCAGGTAAAAAGCACCTTTTTTTAGAGAGCATGAAAAATCTAGAAGACACCCTGCCAGAAAAGCTATTCTTACGTGTACACCGCTCTTATATTATTGCTAAAAAGTACGTTAAGGCTGTTTCAGGAAACACGATAGAATTAGGTGAATTGGAAATACCTATTGGTAGAACCATTAAAGATGAAGTGATGAAGCGGATATTCAGCTGACCTACTTTTGTAGGTCTATCGCTTATCAAATATCTCAGTACAACTAAGAATAGTGTCTCCCACATCAGGAACAATAAGTGAAGCATCAGGTGGATCGCATTGCTCGTAGAATTTCTTGGAAATAGCTAGGCAGCGAACGCAGGTCTTTTTGCAACTCTGCAAGCCTAATACCAAAAAACTTACAACCAGAACAACACAAATAGCTTTAACTGAACGAGACATTACTACTTAATTTTCTTCCTCTTCTTCGTCCGAAGTACTTCCTTCCAATTCTTCATCACTCACCTCTTCTAAGTTCAACACATCATCATTCTCTTCTTCTTCATCTTCTTCGCGAGCATCTTTAAAAGACCCCTTCTCCTTGATGAGGTCTTGATCATCGCGCTCCTTGAACTTCTTATCCTCCACATTTTTGTTCAAGAATTCATTTAGCTTGTCTTGCGACATGTTACTAGTTATCTCTCCAAACTCATTAATGTTGAGTTCAAAGCCATCTAGGTCTTTGTGCATTTCGGGTTTTCCCTTCTGTGGCTTCTTCTTTGGCATGTATCTACTTATTGGCTATGCTGGCGAAATATACTAAACCTTTGTTTAATCGGGCTATGCTTTCTTCTTTGCCCAATAGGGCCGCCATTTCAAATATCGGTGGACCCTGCATAATTCCTGATATGCTTATGCGAAGGATTGGCAGTACATCTCCAAAGCCAAGGCTATTATCCTCCATAAATTGTTTTACAGTCGTTTCAATAGCTTCTCCAGTAAAACCCTCTAAAGCCTCTAGTCGGCTAACAAGGTCTTGGTACAATGCCTCACGCTCTGCCTTATACTTCTTGCGAATCATCTTTTCTTCATACTCTCTTGGAGTTTCAAAAAAGTAATAGCCTTCCGTTAAAAAATCTGGCAAAAAAGTAACCCGCTCTACCATCATGCCTGCGAATGCAAGCAAAAACTCCTCTGATCGATCAATGTTAGCCTTCTCCAACTCTGGCTTCAGCATCGCCACTAGCTCATCAGGAGAAAGCGATTTAAAGTATTGTTGATTGAACCACTTAGCTTTCTCAAAATCGAATTTTGCTCCAGCCTTTCCCACACGCTCAAGAGAAAAAGCCTCTATCAATTCCTCCGTATTAAATAACTCTTGAGGAGTTCCTGGGTTCCAGCCTAAAAAGGCCAACATATTAATGAATGCTCCTTTTAAAAATCCACGCTCTTTAAATCCTGAACTTTTCTCTCCTGTTTCTGGATTAGTCCAATCCAAGGAAAAAACTGGAAAGCCTAGCCTGTCTCCATCACGCTTGCTCAATTTGCCGTTACCATCAGGTTTTAATATCAGTGGTAAGTGTGCAAATTCAGGCATGCTATCTTCCCAACCCAAGTAACGGTAAAGCATAACGTGAAGCGGCGTGCTTGGCAGCCATTCTTCTCCACGAATAACGTGCGTTATCTTCATCAGGTAATCATCTACCACATTGGCCATATGGTAAGTTGGCATACCATCACTCTTGAAAAGCACTTTATCATCCAGTTGACTACTATGGAAAGTCACCCAACCTCTAATACGATCTTGGAACTTCACTTCTTCTTGTCTTGGCAGTTTTACGCGCACAACATATTGCTCTCCAGCTTCTAACTTCCGCTGCACCTCATCTGCAGGAAGAGTTAAGGAGTTCTTCATATACTGACGTGTAACAGCAGTATATTGCCAGTTAGGCAAGCCTTGAGCCTTAGCATCTGACCGTGCCTTTTCTAACTCCTCAGAAGTATCAAAAGCATAATAGGCATTTCCGTTTTCCAATAACTGGTCAACATATTGTCGGTACATCGCTTTCCGCTCTGATTGACGATAGGGACCATATTCACCTCCATGACCGGGGCCTTCATCAGGGGTTAGTCCGCACCATTCTAAGGTATCCACTATATATTGTTCTGCACCTTCAACGTAACGTTTCTGGTCAGTATCCTCTATACGAAGTATGAATTGTCCATTCTCCTTTTTGGCAAATAGCCATGCATACAATGCTGTGCGCACTCCACCAATGTGAAGTGGCCCTGTTGGGCTAGGGGCAAATCGTGTTCTTACTACCTTACTCATAAGTATCTATTAAGGCTGCAAAATTAAGCATCTAAGCCGTCTTTAAGGGATGGAAGAGTAGCAATTTCCTTCATATCGATAGCAATACAGTATTTTTGGACAATGTCCATGTATTGGGTTAAAACACCGTCACTTATTAAAAAGGCTCTGCCAACACTTGTTTGGGATGTTCCATCCGCGGACAAGACAGTATATCTCACCTTTGACGATGGGCCTACTCCAGAGATCACAGATTTTGTTCTTGATCAGTTAGAAAGGTATCAGGCCAAAGCCACTTTCTTCTGTATTGGTAAGAATGTAGATCGTTACACCAACATTTATAAGAAGATGTTAGATGCTGGACATAGCGCAGGCAATCATACTTATGATCACCCTAATGGTTGGGAAACCTCTACCACGGAGTACTTAGAGAATACAAAGAAGGCCGCGTCAATTATTGACAGTGACCTTTTCCGCCCCCCCTACGGTAGAATAACTCCTGCACAATGGAGTAGCTTGAAGCAATACTACCATATCGTAATGTGGGACGTATTAAGTGGTGATTTTGACCATCAGTTGACAGGTAACCAATGTTTATCCCATTGCCTAAAACATATAGTGGCGGGTTCCGTTGTAGTCTTCCACGATAGCGTAAAGGCTAAAGAAAGATTACTGTACACGCTTCCTAATGTACTGAAACACTATAGTGCATTGGGTTTCAACTTTAAAGCACTTACTGCAAATGATATTGACCGATACGCATACACACCTCTACGCCGAGCAGTTTAACGACGACCAAGGCAAGATGATAGAGCGTGCCTTTAACGATGGTGTTACCAGACTGTTTTTACCTAATATAGATAACACATCTATTGATGGCATGATAAAGTTAAAGAACACATATCCTGGTAATTGTTTCCCAATGATGGGTATACACCCATGCTCTATAAAAGAAGATGTTGAGGAACAATTAGCTCTAGCTAAAAGCTGGTTATTCGAAAAGCAGGAGGAAGTGAATTTTTGTGCTGTAGGAGAAATTGGGTTAGATTTTTATTGGGATATTTCTTTTAAGGAACAGCAAGTTGCAGCTTTAAAAAAACAGATCACTTGGGCTAAGGAACTAGATTTACCTGTAGTATTGCATTGCCGTGACTCTTTTGTTGAAGTACTAGAAGTAGTAACAGAAATGAAAGATGATAGATTACAAGGCGTATTTCACTGCTTTACAGGCACAGAGGAAGATGCACAGAAAGTAATAGACTTGGGCTTCTATTTAGGTATTGGAGGGGTTGTTACATTCAAAAATTCGGGTTTGGCAGCAGTAGTGGAAAGCCTTAATATGGAACATCTAGTATTAGAAACTGATTCTCCTTACTTAACTCCGACCCCATATAGGGGGAAACGCAATGAAAGTTCGTACCTTACCCTAATTGCGCACAAAGTGGCGGAGGTAAAGGCTATTAGTGTAGAAGAGGTGGCAAAAAAAACGACAGCGAACAGCAAAAAACTATTCAAAATATAAGAGTAGACAAAAGATAAAATGCGATTTGGTTAATTAATTATTATTCGCAAATTTTGTGGACGCTTGCGTGAAAGGGAAGAAAGACAACAGCTTTGCGGCTTGGAGAGGATGGAATAATGGAGAGATGACCGAGTGGCTTAAGGTGCACGCTTGGAAAGCGTGTGTACTCCAAAAGGGTACCGAGGGTTCGAATCCCTCTCTCTCCGCATAGAAAATTGTAATAGAAAACGACTTTAGATAAACAACACTTAGAATTACTAATAACAGAACCATGAAAAAGCTTTTTGTACTGTTTACTTTAATAGGTTTAGTTGCTGTTACAGCACTACAGCCAGCCTTAGCTACTCCAGACTCACTTGATACTGATTCAGCTGCAGTAGTGGACACTAATGCCGTACCGGCAGATGACGTTGCAGACCCTGCCCCTGATCAAGTTGACGCTCCTGCAGAACCAGCACCAGTTGTTGCACCGGAAGAAGAGCTTAGTGGATTGGAAATAATTAAAAAGAACTTTATTGACGGTGATGCTAGATTTATGGCACTACCTCTGATCTGTTTGATATTGGGTCTTGCGTTCTGTATTGAGCGTATCATTTCTTTAAACTTAGCTACTACCAATGTTCAAAAATTGTTGGAAGGAGTAGAGGGGAGCTTAAAGTCTGGCGATATTAATGGCGCTAAAGAATTGACGAAAGCTAACCGCAGCCCTATAGCAAGTATCTTCTACCAAGGTCTTGAGCGCGTGGACGAAGGTGTTGAGATAGTTGAGAAGTCTATCGTTTCTTACGGTTCTGTGCAAATGGGACGCTTAGAGAAAGGATTAGTATGGATATCACTTTTCATCGCATTAGCCCCAATGTTAGGTTTCATGGGAACAGTAATTGGTATGATCGGTGCGTTTAACGATATCGAAGTAGCAGGTGATATTTCTCCAAGCGTTGTAGCAGGAGGTATTAAAGTTGCACTACTAACTACTGTGTTCGGTTT
Organism: uncultured Chitinophagaceae bacterium; assembly: GCA_964352775.1. Taxonomy (GTDB): domain Bacteria; phylum Bacteroidota; class Bacteroidia; order Chitinophagales; family CAIOSU01; genus CAYGTK01. The sequence goes on along the minus strand of CAYGTK010000024.1, from coordinate 9,112 downwards.
GATAGTAGCTATCATTCTACAAATTTTTTATAACTACATCATCTCTAAGATAGATGGTATTGTAAATGATATGGAGGATTCTTCTATCACATTTGTAGACATCTTATTGAAAACTAACACAGTTAAACGCGGTTAATACCGATCAAAAAAACTAAACAACATGGAAAATAGTGTTTGGATAGATATAGGTCTTTGGTCTGCGTACATTTTAACCGGTATTACGCTTGTAGCAATGATAGGTGGCTTTGTGCTTGACCTATTAGCTGACCCAGCGGGGTCAAAGAAAACATTGATATTTTTAGGCGTATTAGTCGTTATATTGGGCTTTTCATTTGCAATAGCACCTGGAGAATTTGACTACAAAGGAGTTGAAGAATATGGTTTTTCATCTACTTCGCTTAAAATGATAGGTGGTGGATTAATAGCAACTTACATTCTTACTGCCCTAGCCGTAGTAGCTGCTGTAGTTTCTGAAGTAGCTAACTCATTTAAATAAGCGCTGATGGGTAAATCTAGAAAAACAGAAGAGATCAATGCGAGTTCGATGGCAGACATTGCCTTCTTGCTGCTGATATTCTTCTTGGTAACTACCACCATAGATGTGGATAAGGGTATACTCCACAAATTACCAGTTTGGGAAGAAGATCCACCTCCACCACCTGATGTAGAAACCTATAAGCGTAACCTTTTTGAGGTACTTATAAACTCTAGAGACTTACTTCTAGTAAATGGTAAGCCTGAACAGGTCGGCAACTTAAGGTCACGTGCTAAGGAGTTCATCAATAATAAAGGGCGTAATCCTAAACTTTCTGATAGCCCAAATAAAGCTATTGTCTCGCTTCAAAATGACCGTGGCACTTCTTATGGAATATATCTTGAAGTGCAAAACGAGTTGAAGGCAGCGTACCGTGAACTTAGAGATGCATATTCAGAGCGCACCTATAATATGAACTATACCGAAGTAAAGGATGCCTATAGCAAGGCCAAGAAGGACGAAAATACTGCTGCTATTGAGCGGTATAAGGCTATGAGTATAGACATTAGCAAGGAATATCCGATGCGATTATCAGAAGCAGAACCTAAAGATCTAGGAAATTAATTATGGCAAAATTCAGAAAAGACGGAGGAAAGGAAACACCAGAAATATCAACGGCGTCGCTACCTGATATTATCTTCATCCTACTATTTTTCTTCATGGTAGTAACCGTGATGAGAGATAGTGAGCTTAAGGTGGAGAACAAGCTTCCTAACGCTACGGAATTAACCAAATTAGAACGTAAATCACTCACTAGTTACATCTACATCGGTTCTCCAAAACCAAAATACATACCTGAATTAGGAGATGCACCAAGAATACAATTAAGCGATCAATTTGCTGATTTGAACGACGTTCAACCTTATGTGCTTACTGAACGTGAAGGAAAAACGGAAAAAGAACAAGAAGCAATGACTTTCGCACTTCGCATTGATCACCGAGTAAAAATGGGTATAGTAACTGATGTGAAGTTAGAACTTCGTAAGATCAATGCCTTAAAGATCAACTACTCTGCTTTACCGAAAGGAAAAGATAAGTAACAGAAGTATCTATTTCTGAAATATTGAAAGCCTCCCAAAGGGAGGCTTTTTTTGTTACTGCTATGGGTTTTTTAACACTACAACCTTTGTAGCATGGAAACTTTTAAAAAAGACAGTAGTAAGAGAAAACCTGAAATATCAACAGCATCACTTCCTGATATTATTTTTATCCTCCTCTTCTTCTTTATGGTAGTAACCGTAATGCGTAAAGAGGAGGTAAAAGTGATAACTAGGCTTCCTTCCGCTACTGAACTTACTAAACTAGAAAGGAAGTCACTAGTTGACCACGTCTATATTGGCTCACCAATAAACAAGTATAAATATGACGGAAGTATTATCCCAAGGATACAACTCGGCGACCAATTTGCCCACTTGAATGATGTTCAACCTTTTGTTGTAGGTAGACGAGCAAATAAGAGCGAAATAGAAAAAGATGCTACTATTTTCTCACTACGAATAGATAAGGAAGTGAAAATGGGTATCGTGTCGGATGTCAAGATGGAACTCCGGAAAGTGGGTGCTTTAAAGATTAACTATTCCGCACTACCCGAGGCTACCGAAGAGTAGAAGAACATTACCATGTTACGGTTGCGGGTTTACTATCCAAACAGATAGTATGAAAATATCACGCATTAAACAAGAACTAAGCGCAAGCTCGATGGCCGACATCGCCTTTCTTCTTCTTATCTTCTTCATGATCAGCACCAAAATAGAAGTAGTAAAAGGCATCAACCAAAAGCTACCTAGCATTGAGGCTAAATCTGTAAGCAAGAATAACACAAAGGTCATCAACGTGCTTGTTGATCGTTTTGACAGGCTTTTGGTAAACCATAAGCAAATGGCTATAAATGAGCTTAGAAATACTCTTATAGAAGAAATAACCGCTAATAAAGGGAAAGAGATAGTAGTATCTATCCATAATGATAAATCAACCAGTTACGCCGCCTACGTAGAAGTATATGACCAAATAAAGGGAGCATTTGTACGACAATGGAACGCTATTGCTGAATTTGACTATAATAAGCCATTTGAAGATCTTAACGTGGAAGAGAAAAAAGCCGTAATAGCTCAATTACCACTATCAATAAGTGAGGCAGAGCCTTTCGAGTTGTAATAAAGAGTGTGTTGTAACTAAACATTGAAAAGTCGGGGTAGCAGGATTCGAACCTGCGACCCCCTGCTCCCAAAGCAGGTGCGCTAACCGGACTGCGCCATACCCCGAACGTTCAATATATCAATGAGCTTTTATTGCTCTTATGCGGTGAGGGGGGGATTCGAACCCCCGGTACCCTTTAGGGGTACGGCAGTTTAGCAAACTACTGGTTTAAGCCACTCACCCACCTCACCGTGAAATAGGATTGCAAAGTTAATACAATTTGGAATTTTAGCAATAAAAATCTGCAACTAAGCGATACTCATTTGTATCTTCTTCTCAATGTCCTTTACACTATCGCTAAACATGGTATCTGTGTCTATCAAGTTCTGTACAGCCTGACAAGAATGGATCACCGTACTGTGATCTCTTCCACCAAAATGCTTACCAATTACCTTTAAAGAATTCTTTGTAAAGTTCTTGGCTAAATACATCGATAACTGACGAGCTTGGACTACTGCACGCTTTCTAGTTTTCTCTTTAAGCTTCTCTACAGGTATGCTGAAATGTTCGCATACGGTCTTCTGTATGTATTCAATAGAAACTTCTCTAGATATACTTTTAACAAAGTTCTTAATGATCTTCTTAGAAAGGTCTAGATCTATTTCTTTCTTATTCAATGAAGCTTGAGCTAGAAGCGATATTAAAGCGCCTTCCAGTTCTCGAATATTAGTGCTTATGTTGTATGCTACAAATTCAACTACCTCTCTAGGTAATTCAATGCCGTCAGCATACATTTTCTTTTCCAATATAGCTATACGCGTTTCAAAGTCTGGCAACTGCAAGTCTGCAGATAAGCCCCATTTAAAGCGAGAGAGCAAACGTTCTTCCATACCCTCTAAATCACGCGGCGAACGATCGGAAGTAAGCACTAACTGCTTACCCGATTGATGCAAGTGGTTAAAGATGTGGAAGAAGATATCTTGAGTTTTATCCTTGTTGGCAAAGAACTGAATATCATCCATTATCAGCACATCAATGAGCTGATAGAAGTGAATGAAATCGTTCACAGCATTGTTCTTCAATGCATCGATGAACTGATTAGTGAACTTCTCTGATGAAACGTACAATACGGTCTTGTTCGGAAAGTTCTGCTTAAACTCATTACCTATAGCTTGCGCTAAATGAGTTTTACCCAAACCTACACCACCATATAATACCAGTGGGTTAAAGGCTGTAGCCCCTGGAGGCTTAGTTGCAACTGCAAAACCCGCAGAACGAGCCAAACGGTTACAGTCACCTTCTACATAAGAATCGAAATTGTACTGAGACGACAATTGCGATTCAATATTCACCTTCTTAAGACCTGGTATAATAAATGGGTTCTTTATACTATTTCCTACTACTAATGGTGCTGACACCTCTGGATTCTTGTTGTTTCCAGTATTGTAGTTAGGGTATTTTATAGTGTAAGGATTCGCCTTACCCGAGCTGTTCTCTACAACAATTCGGTATTCTAATCTTGCTTCGTCTCCTAATTCCCTTTTAATAGTCTTGCGTAGCAAAGACACGTAGTGTTCCTCTAGCCACTCATAAAAGAATTGGCTGGGTACTTGAATGGTTAATACGTTGTCTTCTAGCTTAACGGGCTTAATAGGCTCGAACCAGGTCTTAAAACTCTGAAGGCTTACGTTGTCTTTGATGATCTTCAAACAATCACTCCATACGTCGGCGTAAGTTTTCACCATTGATCCTATTGCTTAATGTCGTTAATAAAATATTCAGACGGGGTCAGCGAAAGTCACTAAAAAAAAGTCTAAAAAAAAGCGCAAACGCTATTGTTTTTGTAGGGACTTTTTCCTGCTTCTAAAATAAATCGACATTATGCCTTATTGCGCACCATATCGAAGTTGTGGTCACTTCATAACACCCATATCACATGAATACGTTAAGCTAGGCATGCTTGAAATATTCTCAAATATCTTAATCACAGCCTATGGTTGCCGCTTATAGAATGGTAGCGTGCTGGTAGTCGTTGGCTGAATGTTTCCGTAGGATGGGTGTTAGTTATTGCTGTAACTCGTCCTTCTCCGAATATACCAAAATTTAACATCTAGTAAACACTAAACTGTAATTGTTTTAGACTTTCTTTTCGGAAAGCGATCTATGAATAGATCTGGCGGGTATCTGTTTTCAGAATGTTAAGTGCCTTGCTTATTGCATCGGGCAATTCTGGATCTGCTTGATGTTCCAATAGCTTCTTACTTAGTTCAAAACTTAAGGTATCTGGTGGAAGAGACTGCGAATAAACAGCAATGGTCTTTATCATCTCGTCCTTGGCAAAATTTACTGCACTCCACGCTTCTGGAGAAACATAGACCTGCTGACTCAAATTATGATCGAACTCCGTTTGCACACTAGTGATCAGCATACTTTTCAACTGCGCTACTGATTGCTGCTGCTGTGCCATTTTTGGTACTATGCTGCTAAAGCGCATCCGCTCCAGTAATAGTGTTAAACGTTCATAGGCCTGTAATCGCAAGAAGATAGTATCCTTACTGTTCTCCATCCTAAGTTTTAGATGCAGGCGATTGTATTCTGACTTTAAAAAAGTGCGGAGAGTTAAATAGGTAGCCAGCAACACAATGAATGCTGGCAGGGTGTATTTCAGTATCTCTAGTAGGTCGGACATAGTATTTATGATTGCTGCGAAAGTAGTGCTTTGAATAATAAACCCATACAGAACTTACCTTATTGTTCTTTTGTTGGTAAATTTGAACAAAGATAAGACGATGGCAGAAGTAGTTACAAAACAACCAATTATACTTACAGATGGCGCTAAGGCCGAAGTAAAGAGGTTATTGGGAGAGTCGAACATCCCTGAAGGGAACTTACTTAGGATAGGTGTGAAAGGTGGTGGATGTGCGGGTTTCTCTTACATCTTAGGCTTTGATGTTCCTAAAGAAGGTGATGAAGTATTTGAAATGGATGATGTTAAGGTGATAGTGAATAAAGCTCACCAAATATACTTATCAGGTACCGTGCTCGATTTTGAGCAAGGGCTTAGTAACCGTGGTTTCACCTTCACAAACCCAAATGCAGAAAGTACATGTGGCTGCGGAACATCTTTTTCTTCTTAACAAGATAAAGACCAAATAAAAAAGGCGCGTGAATATTCACGCGCCTTTTTTATTTGGTCTTCAGAGTTACTTTTTAGAATCCACCGTTAATGAAGTCATTTAAGTCATCAATAGAGAGTTCATATTCAAAAGCATCATTCACTACATAGTAGTTGCCCAGATCGTAAGTGCGACCGTATGCATACTTAGCAAAATCTAATCGTGTTTGCTCATAATCGAACAACATCATTATTTGCTTAACCTGCTGAGAGGTTAGACAGTTGGTATTGAATATCTGCTTAGCTAAGGTGAACTTGCTGTCTTCAAAAGTTTTTGAACCTATTGAGTTGCTAGCATTCTGAAAATCATCTGGGGCCATAGGAACTGGACAACCAATAGCACCTGTATAGCCCGGCACGTATTCTACTGGCACCGGATCAGCCGCTACTACTTCAGTAGTGGTAATTTGGGTGCTGGTTACAGTTTGCGACGACTGAACAGCCGTTCCACCAAAACCATCATTGATGTTCATGTTAATACCAACGGAGTTTCCACCTAAGTTCATACCCACGTTAACATTTACATTATCTGTATTGGTGTTAGTTGACTGTATAGTAGTCTGTTCAGTAACTATTGTTTGAGATACTACAGGCGCGCGTTGTACCGCTGTGTAAGTCACTACTTGCTGCGTTGGCGGCGGAGGCGTTGCTTGAGCAATTGGCACGAATGAACGGGATCTTACTATGTATTCGCCTTTCTTGTTCTTCTTTACTACCCAAACTGCTTCTGTTGGACCAGGAAAATCTACAGCTTGTGTTGTTATCTTCTTATCTACTTCACCAAGAGCCTCCTCTTCAAAAATGATCTTCATGGTGTACCAAGGCTGATTCAAACCTTCTACTCTTACATTAGTTTGAGCTTCATCGTTTTGACGAACTCCATTAAGTACTACGAAAAAGCGTTCGCCTTCTTCTGAAAATACTACTACTGTGCTAAATTGAGCTAGTGCCGATACTGCGGTAACTACTAGCAAGAAAAGTGTAAATGTTACGGTTCTCATGACTGTATAATTATTGGTTAAAAAAGATCTATTTCAGCACCGATCGTGATATCACGATCCGCTGGATCTCGGAAGTTCCTTCATATATCTGAGTGATCTTAGCATCGCGCATCAATCGCTCTACATGATACTCTTTCACATAGCCATTCCCCCCATGTACCTGTACCGCTTCCACAGTTGTTTTCATAGCTGTTTCTGAAGCGAATACTTTGGCCATTGCGCTTGACAATCCGTAAGGTTGACCTTGGTCTTTTTGCCAAGCCGCCTTGTAACATAATAAGCGAGCAGCTTCTATCTCCGTTGCCATATCAGCTAGTTTGAACTGAATAGCTTGGTGATGAGAAATTGGTTTTCCAAATGCTTCGCGCTCTTTTGAATAACCTAATGCCAACTCATATGCCCCAGATGCAATTCCCAATGCCTGTGCCGCAATACCTATCCTTCCTCCATCCAAAGTCTGCATCGCAAATTTGAAGCCAAAACCATCGGTATTGATCAAATTCTCTTTAGGAACCTTTACATCATCGAAGATAACTGAATGAGTATCAGAGGCTCTGATGCCCAATTTATTTTCTTTAGTACCTGTAGAAACACCATCCCAATCACGCTCTACTATTAAAGCATTGATACCTCGGTGGCCTTTTTCAACATCTGTTTGAGCAATAACCAAATATACAGATGCCTTCCCTCCATTGGTTATCCAATTCTTAATTCCATTAACTACGTAGTGATCGCCTTTATCAATAGCTGTAGTTCTTTGCGATGTAGCATCAGAACCTGCTTCAGGCTCTGATAAACAGAAAGCACCTAAAATTTCACCTTTAGCTAATGGTGTAAGATATTTTTGTTTCTGTTCTTCTGTACCGTACTTCTCCAAGCCCCAACACACTAAAGAATTGTTTACTGACATGATAACTGAAGTAGAGGCGTCTACCTTAGAGATCTCTTCCATCGCAATTACATAAGAAATAGTATCTAATCCACTACCTCCATATTCAGGGGCTGTCATCATTCCTAAGAAACCTAACTCTGCCATCTTTTTAACAGCATCCTCAGGATATATCATATTCTCATCGCGCTCGATCACTCCAGGTAGAAGGTCATTCTGGGCAAAATTTCTTGCCGCTTCCTGTATCATCAAATGCTCTTCGGTCAACTCAAATAACATAGTCTAGTATTTTACGCTTCAAAAGTAAGGTTTTGTTTAGCTCGTAGGGTCGGTCCCTTTTATTTTTTGCTCAATGTTAGTGGTAGAATAGCCATCTTCTAATGGAATAATGACCACCTCTCCCCCATTTTCAACCACCTCATTATAACCAACTATAGTAATAGGTTTATAATCTCCTCCCTTAACCAATACATCAGGCTTAATGTTCGTGATAAGCTGTAAGGGAGTATCTTCTTCAAAAACAACCACAAGATCTACGACTGCTAATGCTGCTAGCACCAATGCTCTGCCATCCTCATCCTGTAAGGGGCGGTTCTCACCCTTTAGTCGTTTTACTGAACTATCAGAATTCAGTCCTACTATTAGCCTATCGCCCAGTTGAGAAGCTTGCTCGAGTGTCTTAATGTGTCCCCTATGTAGTATATCGAAACAACCATTAGTAAACACTACTGTCTCTTTATCCTGTTTCCACTCCCCTACCTGCTCTATTAAGGAGCTTAAAGAATGTACTTTATCGGCAGCGTGTGTATTAAGTCGCACTTTGCTCTTTATTCATAATAGGCAAAGCCACCAATGAGATAAAACCAACACCAATAACTAACAGTGTTTGTCCTGACCAAATTATCCATCCTGATGCTAAGCCTACTTCTTCAGATATGGAGTAAAGCGAAAAAATATACATTACCGCTACTGGGTAAGCACCTATACCTCCTGGTGTTGCAACCATAGCTAGACTTCCAAATGCGAGTAATGATAATGCTGGCGCTATGCCTAAATGCGCGGTTTCATCTAAACAAAACAATGAAACGTATATCATTAGAAAATATAGCACCCATATTGATACAGAATAAACAATAAAAAGAAGCGGATTCTGCACATCTTTTACACTCTTTAAACCATCAACAAAACCAGAAACAATATTCTTTAGCTTATTGACAATATCAATAGATCTTATCTCCTCACGAAATAAGAATAGAAAAAGAGCTATAAAAACGACCGTACCTACTAATAGGTATATGCCATAAACATCCATGAAAGTTTGTTCAACTGCTGCATCGGTATTTAAGGCTTCTCCTTTTAGTTTCAATTCTTCGTAC
>CAYGTK010000023.1:0-29848 GCA_964352775.1 uncultured Chitinophagaceae bacterium | reverse complement strand
GGCCTTGTCATTTTTCACATATCAACAGCTTTCAAAGCCCCTGTATAGCTTTCTTTTCTTAGTTTTGCAGCACCTGAAATCAACGTAATGAACGAGCTTTTAGACAGATTTAAAAATAAGCGCCCAGAGATAGTATTTGAGTGGAACGACCCACTTACAGATGCTGAAGGCTGGGTAGTAATCAACTCTCTTCGCGGAGGTGCAGCAGGCGGGGGAACCCGCATGCGTAAAGGACTGGACCGATCTGAAGTGGAGTCACTTGCGAAGATCATGGAGATAAAATTCACCGTTTCTGGGCCGTCTATTGGTGGTGCTAAATCAGGTATTAATTTTGACCCGAATGACCCACGGAAAGATGAAGTACTGGAAAGGTGGTATCAATATGTTACTCCGCTTTTAAAGAATTACTACGGAACCGGTGGCGACTTGAACGTGGATGAAGTAAAAGATGTAATTCCTTTAACAGAAGATTATGGGCTTTGGCATCCACAAGAAGGTATCGTTAATGGTCACTTCAAGCCTACGGAAAGAGATAAGATCCATATTATCGGGCAATTGCGCCAAGGGGTATCTAAGAAGTTGGAAGACCCACGGTTCACGCCAGAACTAGCTAGAAAATATACCGTAGCCGACATGATAACAGGCTATGGCGTAACAGAATCCATAAAACATCAGTATCAGATCTTTAAAAATGAAGACCTTGTTGGGAAGAAGGCCATTATTCAAGGCTGGGGGAATGTAGCGGGCGCTGCAGCTTTCTACTTAGCACAATACGGGGCTAAAATAGTAGGCATAATAGACCGTAATGGCGGCATAATTGAACCGAACGGATTGAGCTTTGACGAAATAAGAGACTTATTCAACAGCAGAGAGAATAATGCCTTAACATCACCAAAGATGTTGAGTTTTGAGGAAACGAATGAAAAGATCTGGGACTTAGAAGCAGATATTTTTTTACCCGGGGCTGCATCGCGGTTAGTAACAAAAGACCAGGTGGATAGATTAAAAGCTAACGGCCTTCAGGTTATTTCTTGTGGTGCTAACGTGCCATTTGTTGAAAGCGGCGTATTCTTTGGAGATACCACTCGATACGTAGACCAGCTAGTAAGTTTAATACCTGACTTTATCGCTAATTGCGGTATGGCTAGGGTATTTGCCTACTTAATGCAAGCACGCGAAGTAGAAATTACGGACGAAGCCATTTTTGAAGACATATCTGAGACCATCCGCTTAGCTATAAAAGCTGTGCATGATGTTCATACCGACCAGACCAATATTACACGTGCAGCGCTTGACCAAGCATTGCGTAAACTAGTAGTGAAATAGCATAATGAAACATCTACTTACCCTAGTTAGCATCCTATCCCTTTTTGGGATCTCGTTTCTTAATCCAACATTGGCTTATGCTGATATGCCTGATAATGCTATAGCTCAAGCTGATCATGACCATTCGCATGACGGGCATGACCATAGCAGCCATGCACATGCTCAAGACGCAGTGGCTGTTACAGCTGATAAGGACCCTGAGGCAGCTGCCGCACATGGAGCGGCTACTCACGCAGAACCTGCTATGTGGTCTGTTATACCATTCATACTGTTGCTTTTAATGGTAGCCACAGGGCCATTATTTTATGCCCACTTTTGGCATAAGTACTACCCCGCAATAGCCATAATTTTGGGAACTATGGTGGTGGTCTACTACGTGTTTTTCTTGCACGACCAGCATCACCCAGTACATGCTTTTGCAGAGTATTTCTCTTTCATAGCTTTACTTACCCCACTATTTGTAGCCTCGGGAGGAATCCTTATTAAGATAGATAAGGCTGGTACCCCTTGGGTAAATGTAGTTCTGCTAGTTATTGGTGCTGCTATGGCCAATATCATTGGTACTACTGGTGCATCCATGCTACTAATACGACCGTTCATCCGCTTGAATAAAGACCGTATTAAGCCTTACCACGTCGTTTTCTTCATCTTCATTGTAAGTAATGTTGGTGGTAGTTTAACTCCTGTTGGTGACCCACCATTGTTCTTAGGTTTCTTGAAAGGCATACCTTTCTTCTGGACCTTGGAGCATATTTGGCCAATGTGGTTCTTTGGGGTGGGTCTATTAGCGCTGATCTTCTACTTTGTAGATAAGAAAAACCATACCAGCTATTCTGGAGAGCCAGATGTTACTCATACAGGTAAGTTAGAAGTAAAAGGAATTCGCAATACCATTTTCCTTGCCATCACAATAGGTGCAGTATTCTTAGACCCTAATGTGTTAGATTGGGTTCCTGCAATTAACTATCATGGCGATAAACTCTCTTTCTTGCGCGAGATAATTATGCTTACTACCGCTGTAGTGGCCTATAAAACTTCTGACAAAGAAAGTCTGAAAGGAAATGAATTCAACTTTGAACCTATCAAAGAAGTAGCCTTCCTTTTCGTAGGAATATTCGCTACCATGATGCCAGCTCTCCAGCTTATTGGTGATTTTGCTCGTACAAACCCTAAACTAATTACCGTAGATAGTCTTTACTGGGCCACAGGTGGCTTATCAGGTGTGTTAGACAATGCGCCAACGTACTTGAACTTCCTAGCAGCAGGCATGGGTAAAGAAGGTATGGACATTGGTAGTAAAGCCCAAGTAATGGAATACGCTAACGACCCTGAGACACTTACTTCATTATTAGCTATCTCAGTGGCATCGGTATTCTTTGGAGCCTTTACTTACATTGGTAATGCACCAAACTTTATGGTTAAAGCTATTGCTGAACAGGTAGGTATTCAAATGCCATCTTTCATTGGCTATATAGTACGCTACTCAGTGGTATTCTTATTGCCAGTATTGTTACTTACTTGGGTGGTTTTCTTCTTCTTAATGTAAAGAATTCCTACTTTTTAGCTTCTGCGTAACGGCTTCTATACTCTTTCATAAAGGCCGCTACCTTGGCATCTATCTTCTCTATATCACTTTCGTATTTTGGAGAAAGACTATTTTGCCCAGGCAGATTCTCCACATGTATTGTCTGTGTAGGAAAGGCGAATTGAATACCAAGCGTGTCTGCTAGTTTAAGTACTTCCAATACAATAATATGACGAGCCTTCAACTCATCTGACCAAGAAGGCACATTGAAAAATATGTAGAATAGAATATTGATACTGTGTGAGCCCAGATCATTCAAATGTATCTCGAAATAGTCTTTCCTTGTTTCGGGGTGGTTCTTTACCAGTTCTTGTAAACCCTCCACAAATTTCTCTATTAATATCGGCGGCGTATCGTAAGTGATGGTAAGCACCGTTTTATACCTGCGGAATACCCTAAGGCCATAATTATCTACCGTCATATCAGCCACTCTACCATTCGGCACAGATACTACTGAGTTATGGAAAGTACGCACTCGGGTAGAGCGAAAACCAACTTCTTCTACAGTGCCATCTACACCATCAAAATTTATCCAATCACCAATCTGGAATGGTCGGTCAATAAATATCATTAAAGAGCCAAAAAGGTTCTTAATAGTATCTTGAGCGGCAAGAGCAAAAGCCAGACCACCTATAGAAACACCTGCTAACAAAGCTGTAATATTGAATTGTAGCGACTGGAGGATATATAATACACCAACAAGTACTACAAAGATCTTTAAGGCCTTCCTTACTAATGGGATCAACTGATCATCTAAGGTAGATTCCGTACTAAGAGCAAGTCTTTCGAAATAATTAGAGATAAGATCGATCACTTTTACTGCAGCAACTATCAAAAAGATAGGTGTAGCAATATCAAGCGCAATAATGAAGTATTTATTTATAGTTATTGGGAACTGCAATATTGGTATTAACCATAGCACCAGCAAAGAAATTATGAATAAACTGACTGGCTTTGCTATAGCTAGGACCACATCTTTATTCCCTTGAAAATGACCGAATCTATCAGTCAATCTGTCAATAACGAACTTTAGGAAAATGGTTAGCAGCCGATGAAAGACTATAGCAGATAAGATGAGCAAAAACAAACCCACATATTGCCAAACGAATAGCCCCCAGAGCTCTTTCTGTCCATACTTAGGGAATAAATTCATTAAAAAATCACTCCCGAATGGATACACATCAGCATGTAGCTTCGGGATTGCTCTTACAGTTTGCTCCGAATAGTACCAGTAACCCCCTCTCTTTTCCAAGTAGATCTCTGGAATAGTTGGGAATAGATAATATCTAGCCAATAACGTGCTACTATCAATATAATTCGGGATTCTTGGCATTCCCTCCACATCCACATATAAACCTCTTCCATCCAAGACTTGCTTTAGCTCAACAGCTAATTCCTTTGCCCTTTTCTTATCTGCATTTTCGATGACAAGAGCAGATAATTCTGGCTGATAGCTTTCTGGTTGTAGGTACTTCAAATGAGTAACTACAGTAGCATATGGACTACGTAAATACTGTTTAAGGGTATCTATTTCCTGTGCTTGTAGAAATGAGGATAGCCCACCTAAAAAGAGAAGCGTAAAAAGTATGCGTTTCATAGTACAAAGGTAGAAAATGAAAAGGGCCTGTCATCTGACAAGCCCTTTAAATAGTTTAGAGATAATTTTAGGCCTTGGCCTGCTCCATTTCCACTAGTTTACGACGGAGTATCTTACCTACATTCGTTTTCGGTATCTCATCAATAAACTCTACATGCTTGGGGCGCTTGTAGTTGGTTAGGTAATCACTACAATGAGTTTTTATTTCTTCAGCAGTCAGACTGTCGTCCTTTTTAACAATGAATACCTTTACAGCCTCCGTAGTACGCTCATCTGGCACACCAATGCATCCCACTTCCAACACTTTGGGGTGTTCAGCGATAGCATTTTCCACTTCATTAGGAAATACGTTAAACCCTGATACAAGTATCATTTCCTTCTTACGATCTACGATCTTGAAGAAGCCATCTTCGCTCATTATTCCAATATCACCTGTAGTAAACCATCCATCACGGAATACATTCTTGGTCTCATCCTCTTTATTCCAGTAGCCACTCATTACTTGTGGGCCCTTACAAATTATCTCTCCTGGCTCACCTATTGGCACTTCATTTCCAGCATCATCTATCAATTTAACAACAGTACTTGGTATTGGAATACCAATTGTACCTAAGCGATGATTTCCATCAATAGGGTTAGCTGTAAGCCCAGGAGAAGTTTCAGATAGACCATAAGCCTCTGTTAATGGACTACCTGTTAACTCTTCCCACTTTCTAGCTACGGCATCTTGCACAGCCATACCTCCACCCATAGACATCTTAAGCTTACTGAAATTGATGTTCATAAACTCAGGGTCGTTCATCAGGGCAATAAACAAAGTGTTTACACCAGTAAACACCGTCATGTCGTGCTTTTTCAGCTCTTTAATGAAACCAGGTATATCTCTTGGGTTGGTTATGAGAATATTTCTACCACCTACTTTAAATAGCGATAGACAGTTTACCGTTAATGCAAAAATGTGATACAACGGAATTGCAGTAATTATTATCTCTTTACCATCTTCATACTCTGCAGAAGTCCAAGCGTAAATTTGCTCCATATTCGCAATGATGTTGCGATGGGATAACATAGCACCTTTTGAGAAACCAGTAGTTCCACCAGTATACTGCAAAAAAGCCAACTCAGTATTCACTACCTCTGGCCGAGTGTATGTACTATTCGCACCCTTCTTCAAAGTGCCACTAAATGAAACTGCACTTGGAAGACTGTAAGCTGGCACCATCTTTTTAACATGTTTCACCACCATGTTCATGATAAAACCCTTTACAGTCCCTTGCATCTCCCCAATAGAAGTTGTTATCACATTCTTGATAGGAGTGGTCTTAATTACTTTTTCGAGGGTATTCGCAAAGTTATCTACTATAACAATAGTTTCTGCCCCACTATCATTCAACTGATGCTCTAACTCTTTAGCTGTATATAGCGGGTTAATATTTACCACAACAATTCCAGCACGAATAACACCAAACATCGCTACAGGAAATTGTAACAAGTTAGGCATCATAATAGCCACTCTATCCCCCTTCTCAAGACCAAGATCATTCTGCAGATATGCCGCAAAATCCCTTGACAAACGATCTACTTCTCCATAGGTCATTCCTTTACCGAAATTCTCGAATGCAGGATGGTCTTTGTACTTCTTGAAGCTTTCTTCCAGTAGATCGATAACAGAGCTATATCTGTCTGGATCAATGTCTTTTGGAACGTGACTAGGGTAGTGTTGATGCCAAATATGTGTGTTCTCGCTCATGCTTTTGTGGGGTTGTGGTGGGCTAATAATACCTTTAGGGCTTCAGACTTATGTTTTAAAGATAATAAGTCGCGAGCATAAAGATGCACAGCATGCTTATCTCCTATTAGGTTTTGTAATTTTTTATCGATCGCTAAATATTTACTCACTTCATCTTCATTTGGCAGTTCCGTTAAACTGGCCAATTCACCTATATCATTACCTGTTAGCCACTCACTGTAGCGAACCTCTTGAGGTAGATTATCTACTCCAACGCCAATTTCGTTAGAAGGTTGTTGAACTTCAAAAATCCCCCTCCCACTAACACGTACGTAGTTAGCAGCACCAAGCCTTCCACAAGCATCTAACAAGTGTGGATCTATCTTTCCATTACTATCTAAAACATCTTCACTAACATGTAATAAAACCACTTCACAAATGGCCAAATTACCCGCTCCACCTTCATCACCAAGCTTGATAATATCATTCACCTTACACTCAAACTGAACAGGAGATTCCTTTACCCTTGCTGGCTTTACCTTCTCAGAAGCTTGCATTGTAAGCCCTGCTTTTTCAAATTCATTTACGGTATCAGGGTAATCAATACTAGTAATGGCCATCTGTCGAACGATGTCGTAGTTAACCAAGTTTATCACCACCTCTTTAGTGGCATGAAGGTTATTTAGAGTGTCCTTAGTGCTATTATCTCTTGAACGCGTATTTGGTGAGAACACGAGAATTGGCGGATTAGCACTAAACACATTGAAGTAGCTATATGGAGCTAAATTAGGTGTTCCGTCAGCACTCAAAGTACTGGCAAAAGCTATGGGCCTTGGACTTACCGCACCTGTTAAATAATGATACAATTCCCTTACGGGTACTTCCTTCGGGTCTATTGTTTTCATTAGTTCTTGTGTTTTTTAGCTAGGATGGAATGATCCGTATCCGCAGCTGTGATAATTGTTGTAAGAACTCCTAAGGCTTCCACCTCTAACTCTACAATATCTCCTTCCTGCAACCACTGTTCAGGCGCTCCAGAGTTCTCGCGTTTGGCCGTACCATTAAGCTCTAAAAAACACCCTGTACCTACAGTTCCTGAGCCAATAACATCTCCCGGGAAAAGATCGACCCCGTAAGAGGCACGTTCTATTATCTCGGCAAAGGTCCAATTCATGTCCATTAGATTGCCCTCAGAAACTTGCTCCTCATTTACGTAGGCCTTCATTTCTAAGTCATAAGCAGAACCAACATGACCTTCCGGAGCATCCACTTTATATTCCCTCAATTCTTCTGGGGTAACCAAAAATGGGCCGATAACCGTGGCGAAATCCTTTCCCTTAGCAGGTCCTAAGTTTAGGCGCATTTCTTCCATTTGAAGTTGGCGTGCACTTAGGTCATTCATTATCATAAAGCCTGCAATATGCTCATCGGCGTTTTCTGCTTTTATGTTTCGTCCTTCTTTTCCGATAACTATTGCTACCTCCAGCTCCATATCCAGTTTTTTGAAATGGTCCGGCATTAATTCTACTTCCCCAGGGCCTTCAATGGCATTATGGTTCGTAAAATAGAATACTGGAAATTGGTCAAACTCTTGTATCATCTCCACTCCTCTATTCTTTCTTGCTGTTTCTACATGTTGACGAAAAGCGTAAGCATCTCTTACCGATGTAGGAAAGGGAACTGGTGCTATTAGCCTAACATCATCTAGTTTTTTCCCTTTTGCCTTTAGTTTACCTTTTTTTATATCTCCTTCAAGATCTTTTAAGCGAGCCAAGGCTTCTTTTCCATCAAAAAGCAGATCGCCCATGCTTGATGGTAGTTTTTTATCGAGATCTTGACTGTGGTATACAACATCACCAACTAGCAGGGCCAGTTCGTCTTCATCGTGTTTATTTAGATAGCTTACGAGTTTCATGCGGTAAGGGGTCTGATGGTTTTTTTTCTTTTCGTTTACTCCAGCGGATACCTTCCCAGCTGCAATGCTTGCACTTATAACGACGAAATGGCAGGAGACCAAGTGTGAGTGCCATCAATAACTTATCGCCAAATTCTCTTTGTATTCTGGTCAATCGCCCTTCACAACTTGGGCATTTCCCTTTTTGGAATTTTCCTGTAAGCCGAATGATGACTACTATGATGTAGAATAAAATTACAGCCAGTATGAACCAAAAAATGTCGTCGCTAAACATTCAACAAATATAAACTCACACAACGGCATTACCAATCGCCTTTTGGTTGTGGATATTGTTGGCGAGTAACTACTTTTTGTAACTGTCGGTCAATTATCAATTGCGCTACCTGCTCAATGGCTTCATCTAGTGGCAAAGTGGCCAAAGCACGTTTTACATTATACTCGTTCACATCTATTCGGTAAAGTACTTGCATCAAGTAGTCTACATCGCGGTCTATAAGGTAGCGAAGGTGTTCTGACAGCCAAGCCCGAAGCTTATCCATATCAGTATCCTCAACAGGGCTAAGTTCAAAAGCACTTGCTAAGTCGCTTGCTGTAAGCTGCAATTGTTCTTGGGTAGCCATTCTTAAATATAATGCTTCTCTACCACGCCTAAACCGAATAAGGCTAAGTCGTACTTTACTGGGTCATCTTTATCTAGCAACCTCAAGTTCGCTGTTAGTTCCTCTACTGCTTTCCAATTACTTTGCTTAACGGTAAGTAATCCTAAATTTCGGGCTACCCGCTCTACATGTACATCCAGCGGACAAAAGAGCATACTAGGTTTAAGCGTTTTCCAAAGGCCCATATCTACTCCGCAATCATCATCACGAACCATCCAGCGTAAGAACATATTCATTCGCTTACAGGCAGAATTACGAGCAGGCGTAGCTACATGCTTACGAGTCCGCTGTGGCGCATTTTCGTTATCAAAAAAGTAGTTGTGAAAACCTATCAAGGCAGCTCTAGCGTTTGTATCTTCTTCTTTAATATGCTGACTAAAGGCATATTCTAAACTGTTGTTCTCACTATAAAAACGATGAAAGAAAGAAACGAAATACAGTAGATCGGTATCATTATAAGTGCGATGAACAAAGCCTACTAGCCTTTTGAGGTCACTTTCAGTATGATGTAACATGAACTGATAAGGCTCACCATCAAAGTAGTCGATAAGCTTATTACAATTGTTAATTATTGTTTTCCGCTGGCCCCATGCTAACATAGCGGCAAAAAATGCCATTATCTCCTTATCCTGCAGCTTCTCGAACCGATGAGGAATGGATATAGGGTCGTCAGGCACAAAGTCTTCGCAATTGTACTCCGCTACTTTTTCGTCTAAAAAGGGTTTTAGTTTGGCTATCCTTCTTTTGGAAAGCATCCCTTACCCTAAAGCTTGGTTAAGGTCCTCTATAAGGTCCTCAGCATCTTCTACACCAATACTTAAACGTATCAACGAATCAACAACTCCCGTTTTCTCCCGCTCTTCTTTTGGAATAGCCGCGTGTGTCATAGATGCTGGATGACCTATCAATGATTCTACACCACCTAAAGATTCTGCAAGAGAAAATAGCTTCGTAGCTTCCATCACTTTTGTAGCTGCCTCCAAAGAATCCTCAGCTAAACTGAACGATACCATTCCACCAAAACCACGCATTTGCTTTTTAGCTACTTGATGACCTGCATGATTTTCAAAACCTGGCCAAACTACATTACCCACTTTTGGATGGTTCTTTAAGAAAGTAGCGACTGCTTCTCCGTTTTCGCAATGACGCTGTACACGTAAATGCAAGGTTTTAATACCACGAAGTACTAAGAAACTATCTTGTGGACCAGGCACTGCACCACAGGTGTTTTGAATGAAGTAAAGCTGTTCTGCTAAGTCATCGCGTTTAGTCACAACCGCACCTAATACTACATCTGAGTGTCCACCTAAATATTTGGTGGCAGAATGAATTATCAGATCTGCACCAAGATCTAATGGCGACTGTAAGTAAGGTGTAGCAAATGTATTATCTACTACTAGTATAAGATCATGCTTCTTAGCTATTTCGGCCATTGCTTCAATATCGATGACATTTAGCATCGGGTTGGTAGGCGTTTCTACCCATAACATCTTAGTATTCTCATTAACCAACGATGCTACAGCATCTACATTAGTCATATCAGTAAAGTTGAACTTAATACCAAAGTGACTAAAAACCTTAGTGAACATACGGTAACTACCGCCATACAGATCGTTAGTAGAAATAACTTCATCATTAGGACGAAGTAGCTTTATAATGGCATCGCTAGCGGCCATACCACTACCAAATGCTAGTCCGTGCTTACCATTCTCTAGCGCTGCAAGATTTTTTTCCAAAGCTATACGCGTTGGATTTCCTGTGCGTGAGTATTCATAGCCTTTATGCTTGCCTACAGCATCTTGCACATAAGTACTAGTTTGGTAAATAGGGGTCATTATTGCTCCAGTAGCCTCATCAGGTGCTACACCAGCATGTATTGCTTTCGTTCCGAACTTCATAGTTTACTCTCTTTTTTAAGGATCCTAAATGTAAGGTTTTCCCTAAGAAAGAAGTTCAGTTAAGAGCCTATTCTTCGCCAAGAACGCGAAACACCAAGCCTTCCATTTGTTCGTTAGCCTTCAATTGGCAGGAAAGACGACTTTCGTCTGTCAAATTCGGTATAGTGTCAAGCATATCTAGCTCATCGTCTTCCGCTTCATGCAGGTCATCCAAACCTTCTAACACTTGAATATGGCAAGTAGCACACAAAGCCATACCACCACAAGTGGCCTTAATATCATAGCCAGTGCCTTTTAGCACTTCCATCAAACTCAACGACATACCCAAAGGCACTTCTACCGCTGTGCGCTTGTCATCTTCACCAACTACATATACTGTTACTGCATCTTCCATTAAAAGGCTTGTATTCCGTTTACTGTTGTATACTTCAAGTTCAACTTCTTATCTGGGTTCATATACCTAAAAGCGCTGTGCGACATTAAGGCTGCCTCATGAAAACCACAAAGAATCAATTTCAACTTATTGGTGTAGGTATTGATATCGCCAATAGCATATACACCCTTTGTGTTAGTAGAATAATCATCTACATTCACTTCAATTGCATTACCATCAATTCCCAATCCCCATTCGGCAATAGGACCTAACTTAGGCGTCAATCCAAATAAAGGGATAAGATATTCAGCATCCTTAGCAACCACGTTCTTTTCCTTATCTATCAAGTCTACGCTCTGTAAGGTTCCATTTCCGCTAACAGACTGAATGTTGGTGTTCAATAGCAATTCTATCTTTCCATCATGGGCCAACTTCATTACTTTTTCAACTGAATCAGGAGCTCCTCTAAAGGTAGTTCTTCGGTGCACTAAGGTTAATTCTTTAGCTATATCAGCTAGCTCTATGGTCCAATCCAAGGCCGAATCTCCACCACCTGCCAATATCACTTTCTTACCTCTATAGGTCTCAGGATCGATTATCATGTAATCAACGCCCTTACCTTCTTCAAAATCAGCTAGTCCTTCTACTTCAGGTTTTCTAGGCTCAAAACAACCTAATCCACCTGCTATAACTACAGCTTTTGCATGAACCTCAGTTCCACGGTTGGTTTTTACTATAAAATCAGCCTCGCCTTTTTTCTCCAATTCTTCCACTCGCTCAGCCAAAGAGAAAGTAGGGTCGAACGGAGCTATCTGTTCCATCAGCTTATCTACTAGATCTCCTGCCAAAATATCTGGGTAACCAGGTATGTCGTAAATAGGTTTTTTAGGATAGATCTCTGATAATTGACCTCCCACTTGAGGCAGCACATCTATTAAGTGGCAGCGCATCTTTAGTAAACCCGCCTCAAAAACTGCGAACAAGCCTACTGGGCCTGCTCCTATTATACATATATCCGTCGTTATCATCTTGTTATCCTTTGCTTCAGCAAAAATACGAAAGCCAAAGGCATTATACTTTATCCAAATGACATTAGCAAAAGTCTAGCAGCTTACACATCAACTCAGAACTAACTATTAGTTTAGTGTGTTCATCCTAAAAAACTACCTATGCGTGTTTTAACTACCATGTTATTGCTATTACTACTAGCTATTGTACCAGCACAAGCCCAGCTTAAGAATTCAGCTTATGACCTAATGCTTGGGGCACTCTATTCAAACACCGTACAGACAATTGATAGTGACGAGGCTAAGTCAAAAAAGAACGTCATTTACCTAGACACACGTGAAAAAGCAGAATATAAAGTGAGCCATATAGAAGGTGCTATTTGGGTAGGTTATGATGATTTTGATATTGCTAGAGTAGCAGACCTTGATAAAAACACTACTGTAGTGGTATACTGCACAGTAGGTTACCGAAGCGAAAAAATAGGCGAAAAGCTATTAGCTGCAGGATTCACTAATGTATCAAACCTTTATGGCGGCATCTTTTCATGGAAAAATGCTGGTTATGAGGTAATGGATGAAAGTGGAGCTGCAACTGAAAAAATGCACGCGTATTCACCAGAATGGGGAATATGGCTGGATGAAGGGGAAAAGGTATACTAGCTTAGTATGGATCGTGCGCTCCTCATTTTTATTAAAAATCCCGAACTAGGTAAAGCTAAAACTAGACTGGCCGCTACTATTGGAGACGAAAAGGCACTAGAAGTTTACAAGCAGCTGCTTAACCACACTAGAATAACGGTGAAGCAGGTAAATGCAAATAGACAAGTTCACTACAGTAGTTTTATTGATGATAATGACGAATGGAACACTGGCTTTTTCGAGAGAAAACTGCAAAACCAGAGCCTTGATTTAGGAGTACGCATGGCAAGCGCCTTTACTAGTGCTTTTGCTGAAGGTAATTCGTCAGTACTAATAATTGGTAGCGACCTACCCCATTTATCAGCTGAATTGATCGAAGAAGGCTTTGATCAACTGCAAAAGAACGATGTAGTGATAGGCCCGAGTGATGATGGCGGGTATTACCTACTAGGCATGAATTCTATGCACAACACCCTTTTTGAAAATAAGAAATGGAGTACTAACAGCGTTCTAAAAGAAACCATTGAAAGTGTGGAAGAACTTAACTTGGGGTACCATTTGTTACCAAGCCTATTTGATGTGGACACCGAAGCAGATCTTGAACGGGCTTTAGAGACGGAAGCGCCAGCCTTTAGTTAAAAAAATCCTACTTTTGGTTGAATATGCTTTATATGACTAGGGGGGTACTATTTACTTGTTCACTACTTATAATTTGTTGCTTAGGGTTGAGCGCACAAACTAATCCTGATGCTGCAGATCCGGCACCAGTATGCGATAACAGCTTCACTCAAAATACAATTGCATCTGGAGGTGGACTTACCGACGACCTCACCAATTGTAGTATCTGCCTAGACAATGGAGAGAATAATTCATCTTGGTATCAATTTACTGTGCAAATTGGAGGAACATTAGCCTTTGATATTACTCCGCTTGGAGCAGTTGACTATGACTTTACCTTATTCGACATTACTGGACTAAGTCCATTAGAAGTAATAAACTGTACCGGCTTAGCCCCTGAAGTGAGGTGTAACTATGCATTCGGCCAGGGAGTAACTGGGTTGAGACCTGGTTTTGCCAATGTAGTAAGTGGACCTGCTGGTGATCAATTTCTTGCCCCCGTTAACGTAACGGTTGGCCAAACCTTTCTTCTATTGGTAGACAACTTTACAACTGGAAATACAGGATACTCTGTCGACTTTACGGGTACAGCAGATTTTGCTGACCAAACAGGAGCAAATATACTTTCTATAGGTAGCGGCATTAATCCCACTGGAGCAGGTACTGAGCCTTTTTCATGCACTGCACAAGATTTCTTCATTATGCAGTTCAATGAGCCTATTAGTTGTGCCGATGTATTGACAATAACACCTAGCGACATTACCGTTACAGGACCTGCTCCAGTAGCAGTTACTTCTGTAACTGGCTTATTATGTGACTCAGTAACGTTGACACAGTTTGCAAATATTGGACTAGCTTCTCCGCTTACTGTTGGGGGGAATTATACAATTACTATCCCTCCAGGCACTTTCTTAGACCAATGTCAGAACCCTAATCCAGCTATCAACTTTAATTTCACCATCCCTAACTTGGTTTCTGCTGCTCTCGATTTTACCATTAACGCCACTTGTTCTGATGATATTTACAACTTTGAGAATATCTCTCTAGGTACTGGTTTCTCGCAAGTAGATTGGGATTTTGGTGATGGCACTACCTCTAATCTTAATGACCCAATTCATACTTTTCCTAGTACTGGACCTTTTACTGTTGAATTGACCGTTACAGGATCTGCGCCTGAATTCTGCCAAGACGTAGCTACATTAGACATAGTTGTGGGTAGTTCATTTTCTGCAGATTTCACTTTTGCACCAACAACGATCTGCCCTGACGAGATCATACAATTCACCAACACTTCTACAGGTATTGGTGACTACTTCTGGGAGTTTAGCGACGGAGGAATTTCCATTCAAGAGAATCCTACCTACAGTTTCTCAACCCCAGGTCCATATACCGCTACTTTTTCTGTTATAGACAACAACGTAGTTCCTGCATGTACTACGTCTATAACAAAAGATATTACTGTACTGCCAAATATTAATGTTCAAGCGGTTGTAGATCTTGCAATTTTATGCTCTGGTCAGCCAGCCAATTTTTCAAACACTACCATAGCTGGTAGCCCAGCTACATTGGAGTGGGATTTTGGCGATGGCACAGGTATAGCTTCTGGAGAGCAAGTAAGTTACATCTATCCTCAAGGTGGGATTTTTGATGCTGTACTTACAGTAACAGATTCCTTTTGTGGAATGACTACTGATACTTTGGCTCTAACGGTAATACAGGAACCAAATGTAGAATTAGGCGACGACACTTCCCTCTGCTTAGGCGACTCTATTCGTTTAACATTACCTGCTGATGGTGATTCCTATGTTTGGAGCACTGGGAATACAACGCCAAGTATTTCTTTTACCGACGTACCAGCAACAATAGTAGGCTCTATCATTCTACAGACGTGCACTTTTAGTGATAGTATTTTGATCGATGAGCAGACAGAAAATTGCTTTGATGTATTTGTGCCAACGGCCTTCTCACCAAATGGAGATGGAATTAACGATCTGCTTCGAACTAATCAGGTTAAAATAAAGGAAGGCACTATACAGATCTTCAATCGCTGGGGCCAGATGCTGTATGAAGGAGACATTCTTAACGATAGGGGTTGGGACGGAACATATGAAGGCACCAAGCAAGAATTGGGCACCTACACCTATCTGGTAACTGCTACTCCTTTAGCTCCTAAACCTACCTTTTTTAAATCGGGGGTAATAGTATTGGTGAATTAGTATGGGTCTTGATCGTACATTACAATTCCTAAGTGACCTTGAAAAGAATAACGATCGAGACTGGTTCAATACCAACAAAAAAGAGTTTCTAGCTGCAAAGCAAGAAGTTGACCTAGTAGTAGAAAAGATATTAGCTCGTATGGCTAGCTACGACCTGAGTATTAGTGATATTGAGGCTAAAAAGGCTGTTTACAGAATATATCGGGATGTACGCTTTTCTAAGAATAAACTACCCTACAAGAATAACTTGGGTGCGAGTATCAAACGTGGTGGGCGCAAGTCTAAATTTGCAGGCTATTACCTTCATATTCAACCAGGAAACTCAATGTTGGCAGGTGGTATTTGGATGCCACCAAGTGAAGACCTGAAGAAGGTACGCCAAGAGATAGATTACAATACCGAAGAATTTAAAGACATCATTCTCTCTCGAAACTTCAAAAAAACATTCGAAGTACTAGAAGGTGAAAAGTTAAAAACAGCGCCAAAAGACTACCCCAAAGACCATCCTGAAATAGACCTACTTCGCCATAAAAGCTTTGTAGTAAGTCATAAGGTTAGCGATAAAGATGTAGCAACGGGAAACTTTGTTAAGTTGGCTGTAGATACATTTGAAGAGCTAAAGCCATTTTTAGACTTCATTAATCGTCCGCTAGAGGAGGTGGAGTAGCCAGTATGGTTACTTGCCTAAAGAAGATCAAGAATTTCTCTTCCTTACTATAAGCTAGGTTAAATCCTATTTCATCTAAAGTTTCTTTCCACCCAATAGTAGTTCTATTGGTGTGCGGATGTCCCCAGAACTCCCAATTCACCAAAGCATCAACTCGCTTAGTTAACCATAGTTGTGGTGGGTTAGTATAAACATCCTCCATAACTATCAAACGTTTTCCTACTCGCTGAGCTTCTTTCAATATAGCATCAGGATTAGGTGTATGATGAAGCATGGTCAATAACAATACCGTATCAAATTCTTTGTCCTTAAAAGGAAGTTTATCTCCTGAACTTACTATCGGTTGAACATCTTCCATTTTACTTTTAGCAACCACGTCTGTTCCTGTTACATCAAAACCCTCTTTTCGTAGTAGGTGAACTACTGCTCCATTTCCACTTCCAATGTCTAGTATTTTTTCTTCCTTTTCTAACAGACCCTTAATACGGTCTACTTTTATCTGACCTCTTCTAAGTATTTGTTTCTGCATCAGCTGCCTCCATGCCTTACTGGGCATTCCTAAAAATTCCATCAGCATAAACATAAAGAGAAGAAGGTATTCCAAGAAGATAAAAAGGAAAGGTTGCTGGTAGTCGGCACTTCCGTAAGTAAGATAGGTTACGACGATAAGAACGGACCAGAGAATGGGAAAACGGTATTTTGTGAAAATTGAAAGGCCAATAAGCGGCACAATGTACCAAGGGTGCACAGTAGTAGCCAAAAAGAAATAGCTACCTAAAACTAGCAGTAGGAATGTGAATATATTACTGCGTTCTTTTTGAAGAATGAACAACACAAAAACTATACTCAGAAATAAGCTAGGAAGAATTAGGGGATGTGTTTTAAATACATTCTCCATTTCACAGATATCGGAGAAAAGCCACCCTAGATAATACACACTAGCATTGAATTCAAAGTAGCGGAAATAGAGCCTAATGCTGGAAAATAGATCCGTAAATGTTTCAGGATATAAGAATGGTGAAAAGAATAATAGGCTTATAAAACCAACAGCGAAGGTGAACTTGAGCCCTGACCTCCAGCCTAGTTTTCTCCAGAAAAAGGGGACGAATACCGCAGGCCAGAACTTTGTACAAACTCCAATAGATAAGGCTAGTCCGCTTGAAAAGCTACCATGATTCTTTACTAACCAAATAGTTAACAGAACAGAGCATAGCATAACCCCTTCAAAATGAAGATTGCCAACTAGCTCGACCACTACAATGGGATTAAAGGCATACAAAAAGACTAAATAAGCAGGCTTTTTGAAATAACGCAATAGCGATAGTAGCAAGTAAATAGTTAACCCCTCAGTAAGCAATAAAAACAACTTCATAACCACTACCTGCCCAAATAAGGATGCTGGAAAAAAGAAAGCTGCAACAGCAAAAACGAACTGATTGATCGGGGGATAAACGGTATGAAAGGTTTGAGAATTCAGCTGCGGAAATAGAGACTTAAGCATCTCATTATCCGTAGATTCAATAAATTCATTGGGAACTAATTGGTAGGGATTTAGCCCCATATTGGTTATAGTGCCGTCCCATACAAATCGGAAGTAATCGTCAGAAAGTTCGGGTAAGGCAAACAATAACAAAGCTCGAAAACCAATTGCAGTAGCAATGCCTAAACCTATCTTTTTGGTATGACGAAAAAGGCCATACAAATAAGCATAAAGCACAAACAAACTTACAAAAAATAGAACTACAGTATTCGCTTCTTCACGAGGGGTGTAATAGGCAAGGGCAATATAGAGTGCCGCTGAGCCTATAGTACCTGCCAACCAATGCCAGGTATATCTATCCATTATCTTCCTACTAAAGCATGCTTAACAGAGAAGGTAGCTATAGCTGAAAAGCCCAAGAATAACATCAAATGGAAGGGTAACAGGCCATAAATACCGAAATAAAAGGCTAAGCCAATGCCACCCAAAAAGTAAAAGGCCATTACAAATTCGCTCAAAGTCATCCAGTCTATCTTGGTCTCTTGATATTTTTTATCTAGCCAATTACCGTCCTTACCTACTAAGCTGTGCTTCGGAGTACGGATAAAAGGTGACTTTTCTCCTCTAAAGCCACTCCATGCAGCCATAGAGTTATGCAAGGATAGGCCCATAGAAAGTGAAAGAAATGAAGGGAAGAGTACTGCAAAACTACTCAGCCCCTTTCGGGTATCTCCTTCTTGGTGTATTTGTGCCAAGGCATAGAAGAATCCAATGAAGATCAAGCTTACAAGAAATACAAATATCAGGTCAAACACCCACATCTCTGGGTGCATTATTTTGATGATCAACAATGGGACACTTAGCAATGAAGTGTAGAGCACAAAAATGTTAATGCTTGTATTCATTAAATGAAAGAAGCTATGCCACTTCTTACGGAATGGCATATCGGAACTCAATAACTCCCACATCCATTTTTTCGCTACCTCGGCAGGTCCTTTACTCCAACGGTATTGTTGCGATTTAATAGCATTCATTGCAGCAGGTAATTCTGCTGGCGAATGAATATCACCCACATACTTGAATTTCCAGCCATTCATTTGGGCGCGATAACTTAGCTCTAAGTCTTCGGTTAGCATATCAAATGCCCAACCGCCTGCATCATCAATACAAGTTCTTCGCCAAACACCTGCCGTTCCATTAAAATGGATAAAGTGATCAGCGTGATTGCGCCCCTGTTGCTCAATATTGAAGTGAGCATCTAGTGCAAACGCCTGCACCTTGGTTAGAATGGAGAACTCTTTATTAATATGCTCCCATTTAGTCTGTACCAAACCAACATTATCCCTCTCGAAAAACGGAAGAGTTCGTTGTAAAAAATCCGATTTAGGAACAAAATCAGCATCAAAAATGGCTACAAATTCTCCTTTGGCAGTTTGTAATCCATACTGCAAGGCCCCTGCTTTATAACCTTTACGGTCAAATCGGCGAACTAACTTTATGTCAAACCCTTTAGCAACGTATTCTTCTACTTTCTTTCTACTAAGCTCTAAGGTTTCGTCTGTTGAGTCATCTAAAACTTGTATTTCCAACTTTTCTTTGGGGTAATCCATCAGCATCACAGCATCTAACAGTCGCTCTACCACATACATTTCGTTAAATATCGGTAGCTGGATAGTTACCTGCGGAAATTCAGACAAGACCTTCTCTTTTTGAACACCTTCGCTATTCAGCTTGCGCTTGTATCGGATGTAATGTATCGCCAAACTTAGTTGAGTTAGGCTGTATCCAAGGATGAATAGCAGTCCCAAAAAGTAGAGAACGATAATGCCTATTTCGAATGGTGTCATGGTCGCGAAGTTACAAATACTTAAAAATGGTGAAGATGATCTTATAGCCCGCCATTATCACCCCCTTTATGGTGCCTGATACTTTTGATATTCCTATTCTATTTCTGTAGTCAACAGGTACTTCCGTGCAGCGTAATCCTTTCTTCAGAGCCTTTACTTGCATCTCTACCGTCCAGCCGTAAGTCTTGTCTTCCATCTGTAGGTCTAGCAGTGAACTGTAACGGATAGCCCTAAATGGACCAAGGTCGCTAAACTGAAAGCCATAGAACCATTTGATCAAGGTAGTAGCTAGCCAATTTCCATAGCGCTGCTGCGGAGTAAGCGAGCCTTTTTCGCGTTTACCCAATACTCTACTACCAATAACCATATCGGCCTTGTCATTTACTATATCAGCTATCAAATCGGGTATTTGGGCTGGATAATCAGAGTAATCTCCATCAATAAACACAACAATATCTAGCTGCTGCTCTTTTGGTAACTGGGCAATGTATTCCATGCCCTTGAGACAGGCATTACCGTAACCAGCAGTGGGTTCATGTACTACTGTTGCACCAGCAGCTTCCGCCACAGCTACTGTATTGTCTTTCGAATTATTATTGCAAACGATCACTTCGTTCACCACATCTTTGGGAACTTCATCTACCACTTTCCCTATGCTACCCTCCTCATTGTAAGCAGGTATAATGACTTTTACGGTAGCCATCAATAATCCATTAACTCAGCTAATTCACCATTTCGGAATATTTTCCATACTCCTTCTCGGTGACCGTTCTCGTATTTGCCCTCTCTTATCTTTTCACCCTTTTCATAGTATACATAGAAGCCTGCCTTCACTCCTTTCACATAGTGACCTTCTTCCACCATTTCCCCCATGCTATCGTAAAATCGCCACCAGCCATTCTTTGCTCCATCTACATAATCTCCTTCTGCATTTACAGTACCATTCTCATGATATTCTCTCCAATGGCCTTCATGCATTCCTGCTTCATAGTCGCCATCGGTCTTTACATGACCGCTGGCATAGAAGCTTATCCAATAACCTATCTTCTTACCATTCACATATTCCCCTTTCTCTTTCTTCTGGCCTGAGGTATAATAATACCTCCACCAATAATCCTTTTTACCTTCTTTATAACTACCCTCTGCTACTAGATCATTCTCCTTATTGTAATACTTCCAGTAGCCACTTTTTTCATTGCAGTAGTAACTTCCTAAACTTAGTAGTTCGCCATTTTCAGAGAATTCATGCCACCACTCTACTTTTTGCCCATAGTTAAAAAAACCTTGCTCTCTTAACTGTCCATTAGCATGATAGAACTTCCAATAGCCATTTTTCAAGTCATATTTTAACTGCCCTTCTTCCATAACTTGACCATTTTCATAAAAGGCTTTATGGTACTCTACAGTTGCATCCGCGAAGGTTTGAAGTGAAGAAAACAGAAAGACTAAAAAGAATATTCGTATCACAAGTTTACAGTAATGTCATCATTCACTAAGTTAATAGCTTGTATGCCATTGCGATCGTCAGTTACAGGACCATTTTCTAAACGAAGTACTCCACGAGGACAAACCGCTGCACACACGCCACAACCAACGCAAGAAGAGCGGACAATGTTCTGACCACGTTGCGCATAGGCCTTTACATCAATTCCTTGCTCGCAGTAAGTAGAGCAATTTCCGCACGAGATACATTGATCGGCATTGGTAGTAATACGGAATCGTGATTGAAATTTTTGAATGATACCAAAGATGGCTGCCAAAGGGCAACCGAACCTACACCACACTCTATTACCCAACACTGGATAAAAGCCCGTACCAATTACACCTGCGAACATGGAACCAATCCCAAACTTGTATGCCCCTTGAATACTGTACACAGAAACTCCTAAAATACTGTTCAAGCCAAAAAAGAAGCTAGCGAGCGTAAAACCGGTCATTAAAACAGCAAAAACCAGTACTCCATTAATGATATAACGTTCAAATTTCCATGAGGTCAAAGACTTATCGCTTAATTGGCGGTAAGGGTCACCCAAAGTTTCTGCTAATCCACCACACCCACATACCCAGCTACAGTACCAACGCTTGCCATACTTATAGGTGAAATATGGAACTGCAATAAAAATGTTAGCCACACCTAGTATCAAAAATATCCAACCAAGCATTCCGCTTGAGATAAGCGACTCTATATTATAAGAATAGAAGAAATCGTAATCGAGCGGCCAGATGTTCTTAAGATCGGGAGCAGGTTTTCCTAGGGCTTGTAGAATATTTGGAATAAGAAAGGCAAAGCCCAACTGAAAGAACATGACCGAAGCCGTGCGTACTTGATGGTAGCGATTATGCCGATACTTAGCGAACATGCGCAGACCCATCACCAAAATGATAACCGTATACACAAAGCCGTACATGAACCATTGGCTGGCCTTTCCAAGGCCGAACATTTCGGAAAATACATCTGCTGTGGAAACGGACTCCGTAAATACTTGTGGATAGAAGTAAAGAACCACGTAAAAAGTAAAGAAGTAAGCGAATGCTAAAAAGCCCAACCAGCCTCTACTAGTAGCAGGGTTATGAAAAACTCCATCGTTCTTTATACCTGGTTGCCCCTCAAAAAATAGTGGGATGATGAGTATCAAAGCCCCTAGTGGACCTAGGCCCCATATCAATATCACCCATAGCCATTTGTATTGCTCAAATAAGCCTGCTTGGGTACTTTTTAGTGTCTGGAATTTATAATCAGTAGCGTAGTATTTATCGAAATTCCCTTTTTCGTATATAGGTGCGCCATCAGCAACAAGCTTATCCGTAGCACGATCGGCAACTTCATCCAGCTCGTTCAACACAGCCAGCTTGCTGGTGAAAGTTTTTCCTTCTAGGCTTTCTAGTTCAGTTACCAGATAGTCTTTGTAGGTTCCAGCGTAGCTTGCCGATGCATTCTCCAAATTAGCCTCGCTAAACTCATAAGTACTCAAAAATGGTACCACCGCAAAAGTGAGGAAGGCAATAGTAACAAGTATATTTCCTATAATTTTCATCTAGTTAATGGTTTAAGCGTTGAACACTTCAAAAAAAGAGCGTAAGCCTCTTTTCTTTTTCAATTGAATAGCACTTCCTGGATTCTGAGAATTGTATTGAGCTACTATGTCTCCCTCATATTGCTTGTAGAATTCGGGGTCAAAATTGGCAGCGCCTAGGTTTTCCAGCACTTTATCTATCGGCTGCTTTTCTTTTATCCACTTATCGCAAATAGCTTGGCGATAACGAACACCGAATGTATTAAATCCCTTTACCGCCTTTGTTTGTGCATCGTATAATATTCGCACTCCTATCTTTCCGTTCTCATGTTCCCAGTAAAGGCTTTGGGTGTTATCCTCCCACCTAGCAGGTACATCACCATAGGTTTGATACTCAATATCAAAGAACTTGGCCGAGTTAAACCATACCCCAGGGTCGTATTTAGTAGCTGTTCCACAAATGGTTTGCGCTAGGGTACCACCCATTATTTTACCTACGTACCAAACAGCCTCAATTGGTCTACGACCGTTGGTTGGGTCTTTCACTTGGGCGCAATCACCAATGGCATATACATCGGTGATATTCGTTTCTAGGTATTCGTTTACTACTATACCCCGTTCAATATTCAATCCGCTTTCTTTCAAGAAATCTACATTAGGTCTAACTCCCGCTGTGAGTCCTACGAACTGGCATGCTATCTCCTCGCCCTTACTAGTTATAACCGCTCTTGCTTTTCCATTTTCATCGGCCACTATTTCCTTAAGTTCGGTTTCTAACTGCAAGTCAACATGATGCTCATTAATATGCCTATTGATCATTGCCGATTCTTCTAGCGGAAGCACATTATTCCAAAAACTTTTTTCTCTTACTAGGAAGGTGACACCGATGTTTCTGGTCTTAAGCATTTCTGCCATTTCAATACCTATTAATCCTCCACCAACTACCACCGCATGTTTAACGTCTTTGGTATCGGCCTCCATACTCTCTAGATCTTGGTAGCTGTAAAGTCCTTGTACACTTTTCAAGTCTTGACCAGGCCAACCGAATTTATTTGGGGTTGAGCCAACAGCTAGTATCAACTTATCGTACTTCATCTTTTCTCCACTTTGGAAAAGCAGCTCCTTCTGGTCGTAATTCACTTGCTCCACATAAGCTTGTTTCAGGTCTATTCTGTTTTTCCCCCAAAAGAAGTCTTCATAAAGCTTAGTACTCTTATAAGGCATGTGCCCCATATAGATGTACATAAGGGCGGTGCGAGAGAATGGATGCTCCGTTTCCGCAGAGATCATAGTGATCTTATGGTCACTCCTTTTTCGGATATGTCGGGCAGCCGTAACTCCCGCTATGCCATTTCCTATTATAACTATATGCATGATGGTATGAATGTTGCAAGCAAATTAACTGATAGCTTAGTTTCACAATTGTCGAACACTTGACAGAACGTGGCGTTAAGCACATTAAACATAAAAGATTCAGCTTCTTTTTAGTCCAATGTCTATAACCTGACAAACCTATAGAACCGTGAGATCGTATTTTCGTTATCTCATTCAAAGTACGCAAATGAAACAGTTTATCACAGTATTGCTCATCAGCATAACGCTTATTTCTCAAGCACAAGTAGTAACCAGTCTAGATGGCTTTTTTACTTCAGCAGATAATTTCTTCAAAAAGAATGTGTCAGAAGGTTTGGTGGATTATGAAGCCATTAAGGCTAACCCTACGCCATTAGTTTTTTTGGTGAAGTATATGGAAACCGCTGATGTAGCCAATAAAGATAAAGCCACGCAAAAGGCCTTTTGGATAAATGCCTACAACTTAACTACCATTAAGGCTATCATCAATAAGTACCCTATAAACTCACCACTTGATGACGAAGGCTTTTTTACTGCCGAAAAACATAAAGTAGCTGGAAGAGAGTTGACCCTGAGTGATATAGAGAATAAGGTACTGAAAGCAATTGACCCTAACCCGCATTCGCACTTTGTATTGGTTTGTGCAGCTATGGGTTGCCCACGTATAGCCAACTTTGCTTACACACCTGATAAGGTAGAGGAGCAAGCTGAGCAGCGCACAAAAGTAGTATTGAACGACCCCAACTTCGTACGCGTAAATAACTCTACCAACACGGTGCAGTTATCAGAGATATTTACTTGGTATAAGGGCGATTTCACTAAGGTAGCTAAGAGTCCTATAGACTACATTAATAAGTATCGTACAACTGCCATCCCATCAAGTTACAAGGTTAGCAGCTACACTTATGATTGGGCGCTAAACCGAAAAAAAAAAGTAGGTAGCACATCAGCCGAAGAAGAACTTAGCAGAGAATACTTCTTTCCTACCGAAACTACACCAACAGAAGTTGCTAATGGAGATGATGGTAAGAGCATACAAGACTATACGCTATCAGTACTATATGACAAGAAAGAGTTTGAGGTTCGCCTGTTTAGCAACCTATATACTCAAAACGCAAGCTACGACAGTAAAGGAGTAAATCAACCCGACAATTTTAACGGGAGAGCAAACTATTTTACCAGCTTTCTGCAATTCACCGCAGGTCTTCACCCAAGGGTGAATGTGGGCTTAGACTTAGAATTCCGCTCAGCAAGTAGAAATTTAGATAGAAGTGCTTCAGCCGCAGAGGTGCTGCGTTTTCAGAATAATACCGACCACCAAACCAAGCTTTCGTCTATTGGGCCGAAGATCAAGTTCATACCTTTTGGTAGCTTCAGGAATTTCTCTGTTCAAAGTACTTTTTACATCCCCACCGCTAGGGATAAAGAAGGGGGTGATAATGGGCGCATATTCTTAGACTGGGATAAATTCAATTGGTGGACGCAATTCTTCTTCGACCAAAGGATAAACAACTATTTAAACCTATTCTACGGTATCGATTTTGTAGCACGCTTTGGTGGCTCGAGCGAGGCAACAAACTTACTGCAAACTCCTGTTACTTTCATCGTGACAACCTTTCCTTCCAAAAAATTCACTTTGTACGCTTTAACCCAGTACTTCCCTACTCATCAACGTGTGACTTGGAACGATAACAATGTATTCAGCAATCAGTATTTCATTCAATTAGGTATCGGTACTAAGTTCATTATTGCCAATAAGCTAGAGCTAGAATTCTCTTACAACAACTTTATTGCTGGTAGAAATGCTGGTGCGGGTCAAGTGTACAACTTAGGTATTAGATATATCTATAGATAGACCTCGCAATTTTTTGGCAATTTTGTTGGTATGCTTAAGCGTATCATTTTACCATTTAGCCTTCTTATTCTTGCTATTCTGTTTCTATTCAGAATTAGCAGTATGAGCTTGTATCGCTCAGGTAGTACTTTGGAGTATTGGATCGCGGGCTTCTCTATCCTCTTTTTCATTTTGGGATATGCTTTTACCAGAAAAGATCAATGGAAAGGATCGGATGCTCATCTAGAAGCTGTAACAGTTAATGTAGAAGAGTTTATTCCTAGCGAGGAAAAGGTCAAACAACTGGGTATTAGTCAACGAGAATTTGAGGTATTGCAGCTAATTGGCGAAGGAATGAGTAATAAGGAAATAGCAGCACACTTATTTCTAAGTGAAAGCACGATAAAATCGCACGTATCAAGCCTGCTAGCTAAGTTGGATGTAAAGCGCAGAACACAAGCGATAGTAGTTGCCAAGGAAATGCATCTGCTGGCATAAAACCCTGCTACTTTAGTAGGAAAAGGCAAGATCGGTACTTTAGTATGAGTACATTTTCAACTACTTCCGCTTGATTTGCAACGAATCAAAACAAATAACAATGGCTAAAGTAATTATTCGTCATGGGCTGATGGCCTCCATAGTACTCATTAGTATTTTTCTACTCAGTTTCCTATTAATGAGCGATCATAAGATGATGGAAGTGGTGGGATATACTGCCATGTTCCTTTCTATGGGCTTTATCTTTTTTGGTATCCGAAAATATAGAGATGAGGAATTGGGCGGAAAGATCTCATTTGTTCAAGCATTAACGGTTGGCTTACTAATTGCCTTAATACCTTCAATACTGTTTGGTTTGTTCGATACCATTTACACCTTCTATATCAACCCCACCTTTATGGACCCCTACTTTGAGGAGATGGTGCAACAAGTAAAAGACAATTTTACTGGAGAAGAATTGGAAGCTAAACTAGCGGAACTTAAAGCTAGTAAAGAAGCCTTCTTTAACCCCTTGATGATATTTGTGGTAATGGGCCTTACAGTATTCTTGATCGGTGCTATCGAAACCATTATCTTTTCAATAATGCTGACTAGAAACAACTAGTTCTTTAAGCCAATTATCCGCATCACATCCCAGATGGAGCGATAGAAAGGTCCGAATTTATTTTTCTCGGCCTGAAGTTCTTCTCGCTTCCAGAAATGGAGATAGCTAACTGGATATAGGTAACCATAATCATAGGCTGTTTTACTGCGAAAACGTCGAGCTGTATAGGTCAGGGAGTAACGATAATTCGCCTCTCTTTCTTTTACGATACCCATAGCTTCCGTACGTATAGCCTCGGCTTTTTCTAGCCAATTAATCGCGGGCAACTCTACATCCTTATCCAACTCTTTCTTCCGCTCAAACAAAATATGCTGAAGGGTGTAGCTACGATGCCTAGCGCGAAGAGAGGTAATAAGTAAACCATCCGTAAGCTCATCTAGAATAGCCTTTCTACGTTTATCCAGCTTGGAGGCTGAATCCGAAAGGTTCTTTAACATCCCCATACAATGGATATCAAAAGTCTGAAGCTTAATTACACCACCGCGTTGCACGCTATCCAGTACTTCTGCCCCAACTTTATTTCTTATCTCCTTATACGACCATTTTGGGCGTGGATGAAGTTGTAGATTCAATGGCCCGAACATTTCATCGGTAATGGTCATTGCGGTCATGTAATCCATCACACTTTGCTCTTTCAGGAAGTTGTCTTGCAGTACTCTTATGCCATTGATATAGCCAGTTATCTCGTCATTTTGAAAAAGATCGTGCACACAACTCATAGGGCTTACTTCCTGAACTTCGTCATCTATAGTATGCTCCCAACTCCAGCGAGCTATGCTCCAATCAAACAGCCAATAGCCCCATTCCCAACCTGAGCTAAATGTGATATGTCCTGGTAATTTCAGACTATCACAAGTCATAATATCATCATGGCGAGCTGTTAAATACGGCAGCAAAGTCATTGGTACCGAGTTATCAAAAGTGATCCAATAAGCCGATTCTGGGTAATACCACGTTTCTCGATGTTGCCGTTCGTCTAGCAGCATATCATACATATGCCGCAAGTTATCATTTTGATAAACCGGTGCTTTTTGTTCTGTCATCGTGTAACACATCACAGTATGAACTAGCACTCCACGCTGTTGGTCTATCTTTTTTTGATCTTCACTCATTTGCCAACCGAGCTCTTTCGTTTCTAGGGCCATAGCATCTTCTTTTACCACATGCTCTCGCCCCATCAGTTTGGCCTTGGTGTTCTTCTCCATCCATTCAATGATGCCAAGGCGTAAAAGTTCTTTCTCTTCTACATTACCTTGCGAGAATTCTGTGGTAGAAAATTCCATATTCACCACATCCCAATTGGCTTGAAATAGCCACTCTAAATTTCTTTCTATTTGCTTCTCCTTACTTCGGAATGATCCAGGTTTTCCTTTCCACAGCATGAATGCTTTTTGCTGTACCATATGTAAGGAAATATCTACCCCAGCAATTACTCCTCTATCATGACAATAGTCTACAAACTCTTTTGCATGAGCTGGCCATCTTTTGCGGTCAATACTTTCCAGTAGATTGAACTCAAAATAGTTCTGCTGATTTCGAGCTAGCCAATCAATGTATTCCTTTATCAATGCTAGTCCATTTGGGAAATCTACATCCGATAGTGGCTGGGTTAACTCAAGCGGATGTTGGGTATGTAAGTGGAATCCTTTCTTATCAAAGCGAGGTCTAGCTTCCCAAGTAAAGTCGATCGGTAAAGGCCATTCAGCTAGCCTAGGTATAAGCATTTCTTTGGAGTGATAGAATAGAAACCCCAACTGTTCTTGCAACAACCCATATAAGCCCATGCTTATTCCATGATGAGTGGGGGTAGTAAGTTGAAGAACTATACTATTATCTTCTTCCTTCGACTGCCAACTATAATGATGTTCTGGGTAGTGGTAATATGGAAAATCTACTGCCACATTAAAGCTACTAGGTTTACCCTCTGCCTCTGGCATTATGGCTGGTAGGTGCAATTGAATTTCGGCTCTTCTATTGTTTAAGGTAGTCTCACAATCGCATGCTTTTTGGAGTAAGTCGCGGACATCCGAAACAGCGTTTCTACTTATGGGGTTAGCCAGCACTTCTTCGGGAGTTATTATGCTGATCTCCGTAATAGAGTAGACAGGAGAAAACAGAGCAAGAAGTAACAGTAATAGCAACACTCTCATGTCTCTAAAAATACGGGAAGCAAGCGGCTATAAAAAGCCTCTTTTCGAGTAACTTTTGACTCTCTTTTTCGTATAAACGTCGGGTATGGTAGGGAGAGTGATCGGGATATTAGTGGGGTTGATGTTATTGACAATGAGCTGTTCACGCATCTCAATACCACAAGCCGAAACTCAATTGGCTGCCGCTAACATACCCCAAACACCTCCTGAAAAAACTATTAAAGAAGAACTAGCAGAACGAAGGAAACAAAAAACTGCAGCACCACTTATCAATCCTTTGATGAGTAATCAGCAAAATTATAGTGCCTTTACTTCAATAGCAAATAGCCTACTAAAACAATCTGCCCGAAAGGGATTTCACGGAACAGTATTAATAGCCAAAGGAGACGATATTGTATTCCACGAAGCAATTGGATACAGTAACCCTAGAAATAAAGTGAAGGCAGATAAGTATGATAGTTATCAACTGGCATCTGCTAGCAAGCAGTTTACTGCTGTTGCCACACTCATTTTGGCAGAACGTGGTCAGGTCAATTTAGATGATGAAATAGCGACTTACCTACCAGAATTACATTACCAAGGCATTACCGTACGAAACCTACTTAACCATACTAGTGGGCTTCAAAACTACATGTGGTTGTTAGAGAACTATTGGTCTAAAGATGGCCCACTACCTTCAAATGAAGATGTGGTTCGGCTAATGGCTACACATCAGCTACCTCAAAATTTCAGATCAGGAAGAAGGTTTGAGTACAGCAATACCAACTATGTTCTTTTAGCATCCATAATTGAACGAGTGAGCAAAAAGAGCTACGCCAACTTTATAGCGCAAGAGATAT
>CAYGTK010000022.1:0-29885 GCA_964352775.1 uncultured Chitinophagaceae bacterium | reverse complement strand
AGTCGTTCCACCAGCATTTGAAGGTTACGACGCCCAAGCAGTTAATGGATATACTTACAACCCAGATAAAGCACGTCAATTATTGGCCGATGCTGGTTACCCAGATGGAGAAGGCTTCCCTGCTGTAACGCTACAGATCAATTCTGGTGGTGGTTACAATGAACAAGTAGCCGAAGCAGTTCAGAAAATGATACGCGAAACCTTGAATATTGAGGTGAACATCGCCAAACTACCTTTCGCACAGCACTTAGAGAATATTGAGACCAGCAAAGTGCAGTTCTGGAGAGCAGGATGGGTGGCTGATTATCCAGATCCTGAAAACTTCTTGAACCTTTACTACAGTAAGCACATACCTGCTGCTGCAGAAGAAAAAAGCTACTTGAACAGCACTCGCTATCGAAGCCCCGCCTTCGATCGTACATTTGAGCAAGCACTGCAAACTATTGATGAAGACCAACGGAACTTGCTTTACCTAAAAGCCGACCAACAAGTAATGGACGATGCAGCAGTTATCCCTATCTTCTATTATAAAGATCATCGCTTATTGCAGCCGAACGTTCGTAATTTTCCGCAGAACGGAATGGAGTATCGTAACTTTCGCGACGTTTATTTTGAACCTATGGCGAATTAGTTGTTCCTACATTGTGTTCTAATTTCACAGTCGGGCTTGAAACACAATGCCTGGCTTGCTTTTTCGTTCTAAGTAGTATAATTTCCTACCATGCCTAACAATTCTGATAACTACAACTTACTGCTACGTAAAATTGACGAGTTCACTCGTAGGTATTACGTCAATAAGTTGTTGCGTGGCTTGATCTATACAGGGGCCGTTTTGTTGGCGGTGTTCCTGCTACTAAGCGTATCCGAATACTTCATGTATTCATCAGCAAATACGCGTAAGGCATTGTTTTACAGCTACATAGCCTTAGCTGCGGTCACCATCGGTTTTTGGGTAGTTCGTCCCTTACTTCAGTATTTCAAGCTTGGCACTATCATCTCTTACGACCAAGCGGCTAAAATTATTGGCCTGCACTTTACGGAGGTTCAAGATAAGTTGTTGAATATCTTGCAGTTACAGGGTCAAAACACATCTTCCGCAGATGCGAGCTTGATCAATGCCAGTATTGATCAGAAGATAGATAACCTTAAGCCAATACCATTTACCGCAGCGGTAGACTTAAGGGAGAACCGACGATACTTGAAGTATTTGGCGGTTCCTGTTGTCGTCTTTTTGTTGATCTTATTTAACAGTCCAGGGGTAATTACGGAAAGCACTGCTCGTTTATATAACAACTCCACTGAATTTGAGCGTCCAGCACCTTTTATCTTCCTTTTGCAAAATGAACAGTTGAAAACCGTTCAAGGAGAGGATGTAGAAATACTAGTTAAAATAGAAGGAGAGGTTCTACCTACTCAAGTAGCTATCAAGCAGGGGCAATACTCCTACAGAATGGAAAAGCGGGCGAATAACCTATACGCGCACACCTTCTTCGACCTACAAAAGACCAATACCTTCAGCTTTTCGGCTAGTGGTTTCAACTCTAAGCCTTACACTATTGATGTTTTGGCCAAGCCAAGTATCGTTAGTTTCGAAACTGTTCTTGATTATCCTAAGTACACCAAACGGGCTGATGAGACCCTTCGTAATATCGGTGACCTCAATGTGCCTGAAGGAACACAGATCCGTTGGAGATTTAACACAAAGAACACGGAATCAGTATCGATGTCGCATATTGATACCTCGTTTGTGCTTAACAGGCGTGGTACGGAGCTGTTTGAGCAACAAATGATCGCTAAGCGTTCGCTTTCTTACACTCTTTCTGTATCAAATAAAGAATTACAGAATGCCGACTCTATTCAATATGGATTGACAGTTATTCCCGATCAGTACCCATCTATCTCTATTACTCCTTATGAGGATAGCCTTGCAGGCCGTTACCTCTATTTTATAGGTGAGCTAGCGGATGACTATGGTTTATCTAGCCTTCGCTTCTGGTACAAAGTAGACAACAAAGACAAAAAGGGTGACTACACCAATAATGCAGTCAGTTTTGAGCGTAACGGAGCTTTAGCTTCCTTCAGCCATTATGTTGATCTGCGAGAGCTGCAATTGAAACCTGGTGATGAGTTAACCTACTATTTCCAAGTGTGGGATAACGATGGGGTGAACGGAAGCAAGTCAAGTAAAAGCGCTAAACTTCAATATAAGTTAGCATCTATCAATGAGTTAGAGGAGAAAACAGATCAAAACAATGAGCAGATAAAAGACCAAATGGCCTCTGCTATGGAAAAGGCAGAAGACTTGAGGAATGACCTTAAGAAGATGCAGGAAAAACTCATTGAGAAGAAGAAGTTAGGTTGGGAAGATAAAAAGTTAGCTGAAGACCTGTTAGAGAAACAGAAGTCGCTAGAGAAAGACATAGAGAGCCTTAAGGAACAGTTTGCTAATAACAATGAGCAGCAAGAACAATACAAGAAGTTCAGCCCAGAGTTGGTGAAAAAGCAAGAGAAGTTAAGTGAGTTATTTGATGAGTTGATGAGCGAGGAAATGAAGAAGATGTTTGAGGAGATGCAGGCCATGATGGAGGAAATGGACAAGGAGCAGCTGATGGAGAACTTGGAAGACTTTGAGCTATCAGAAGAAGAGATGGAAAAGGAGCTTGACCGTATGCTTAGCTTGTTCAAGCAGCTAGAGTTAGAGCAGAAAATGGAAGAAACCATTGATCAACTGGAAGAACTGGCCAAAGACCAAGAGGAGTTAGCCGAAGACACCAAAGAAGGTAATAAAAGCGATGAAGAGCTAGCAATGGACCAAAAGGAGCTTAATGAACGCTTCGACCAATTAAAAGAGAAGTTAGACGACCTTGAAAAGCTAAGCGAAGAAGCAGAAAACCCCATGGATATGAGCGATGCCAAAGAAGATGGGGAAGAGGTGCAGAACGAAATGCAAAAAAGCCAAGAAAGCTTAGATAAAGGGAAGAATCAAAAAGCATCAGAAAGTCAGAAGAGTGCTGCACAGAAAATGCAGGAAATGGCGGAAAGTATGCAAAGCATGATGGGCGGTGCACAGATGGAGCAAATGGCAATGGATATGCAGATGATCCGTCAGTTGCTGGAAAACTTGATCACCTTATCGTTCGACGAAGAGCGATTGATGGATGAAATACGCAGCACAAGCGTAAACGACCCGAAGTATGTTGGGCTTATTCAACAACAGTATAAAATAAAAGATGATTCGAAATTAGTAGAAGACAGCCTATTTGCTTTAAGTAAGCGAGTGTTCCAACTAGAGTCGTTCATTAATGATGAAATACGTCAGATAAATCGCAACATTGAGAGCAGCATAGCCTTACTAGCTGATCGCAAGAAGGGGCCAGCACAAGTGAAGCAGCAGCTGATAATGACGGGGTATAATAACCTTGCCCTTATGCTTGATGAAGTAATGCAGCAGATGCAACAACAGATGGCACAGCAAATGCAGGGTCCACCTAAAAACTGCCAAGGAGACAACCCTGGAAACAGTCAAAAACCAGGGCAGAGCAAAAGCATGAGCCAAATGCAGAAAGATCTGAATCAGCAGATGAAAGATATGCAAGAAGGCAAGCAGAAAGGCGGGCAGAAACCTGGTGGCAAACAAGGCTCTAAGCCAGGCGGAGGTAGTGGTATGAGTAAAGAAATGGCCCAGATGGCAGCCAAACAAGCCGCTATACGCGACGCTATGCGTAAACTAGCCGAGCAGGAGAGTAAGCAGGGTCCTGGTTCAATGGGGTCAGAGTTGAAAGAAATGATGGACCAAATGGACAAGACAGAAACCGACTTGGTTAACAAGAAGCTAACCAACGAAATGTTACAGCGCCAAGAACAAATACTCGTCCGTTTACTAGAAACCGAAGAAGCCATTCGCGAACGTGAAATGGACAACAAGCGTAAATCGCAAACTGGAGACGAAATTGCTAGAGACATGCCGCCTTCACTAGAGGAATACTTGAAGAAACGCGATGCTGAAATACAATTGTACAAAACAGTACCGCCTTCACTCCGTCCATTCTATCGCAACATGGTAGAGAGCTACTTCAAGAGCATCAGTTTTTAGTGAAATTTGACTAATTTTAGCCAGCTAATTAACCATGAGTACTGACACCTTCCAACTA
Organism: uncultured Chitinophagaceae bacterium; assembly: GCA_964352775.1. Lineage (GTDB taxonomy): Bacteria > Bacteroidota > Bacteroidia > Chitinophagales > CAIOSU01 > CAYGTK01. Next base: position 25,734 of record CAYGTK010000022.1, on the reverse strand, counting down.
TCTATAGCCTCTGATCCTGATAACATTATTCAGGTAGAGCAATTCATTGACCAAGTTCGTGATGACATGGACTTTGGAGATGACCTATATGGTAATATTCTTATCAGCGTTACTGAAGCCGTAAACAACGGAATTCTTCATGGAAACGATAGTGATCCATCTAAGAACGTTACGCTGTCTTGCGAAATCACCGAGAAGCAACTCTCTTTTACCGTAACGGACGAAGGTGCTGGTTTCGCCTTTAATGACCTTCCAGACCCTACCGACCCGGAAAACTTGGGAAAACTTACTGGTCGTGGGGTGTTCCTAATGAGTCAGCTTTCTGATGGTATGGCATTCTCCAACGGAGGAAATACCGTTAAGCTTACCTTCAACAAATAACCTGTGCCCATTTACTGGCATACAGAAGACATCAACTTCTCTTTAAATCAAAAGCAACATCGTCGTGAATGGCTGTATGCTATAATACGGCATCATGGGTCTGCCCGTGCCGAAATGAGCTATGTGTTCTGTACAGATGAGTATTTATTGTCGATCAACAAATTATACCTCAACCATAATTACTATACTGACATCATCACCTTCGACAACGGAACAAGCTCTACAGCTGTTGTAGCTGATATATTCATCAGCATAGACAGAGTGCTGGAGAACAAGCGAGTACTGAACGTATCTTTTGAAGAAGAGCTAAATCGAGTTCTCGCGCATGGTTTGCTTCACCTTTTGGGCTTCAACGACCACACGCTCGAAGAGAAAGCAGAGATGCGAAAAAAAGAAGCCTGGGCGATCAAGCTTTACCACAAGATGTTCCACGTGAAACAAAACGACTGATAAGCGGGGCGAGCATGTTCCACGTGGAACTTCTGTTCGGATCGCATTACCTTTGTAGTTCAAGATCAGAAAGATGTTTTCAGAATACGATGTAATAGTAGTTGGCGCGGGCCATGCTGGCTGTGAGGCTGCGGCGGCGGCAGCCAACCTTGGTTCTAAGGTTCTCCTAGTAACTATGAACATGCAGACCATTGCGCAGATGTCGTGCAACCCAGCAATGGGCGGCGTGGCAAAAGGGCAGATAGTTAGAGAAATAGATGCGCTTGGCGGTTACTCAGGAATAGTGAGCGACAAGACGGCAATACAGTTTCGTATGCTCAACAAATCTAAGGGCGCGGCAATGTGGAGCCCAAGGGTACAGAGCGATCGAATGATGTTCCATTTGGAATGGCGCCAGATATTAGAGCAAACTCCTAATGTAGATTTCTGGCAAGAGATGGTGACCGGGCTAGTTGTTAAAGATGGTGTGGTAAAAGGTGTGCGAACTGGAATGGGTATGGAAATACTGGCTAGGTCCGTTGTGTTAACCAACGGCACCTTCCTTAATGGCATCATTCACATTGGTGAGAAGCAATTCGGTGGTGGAAGAGCAGGCGAGCGATCCTCTACAGGAATTACAGAACAGCTAATGGAATTAGGGTTCCAGTCTGGAAGAATGAAAACTGGAACGCCTCCTCGGGTAGATGGAAGAAGCCTGAATTATGAGATAATGGAAGAGCAAGCGGGTGATAAACACCCAAGCAAGTTCTCCTTTACCGACACCGAGCCACTAAAACATCAGCACTCTTGCCACATTACCTTTACTAACACAGAGGTACATGATTTACTTAAGACTGGTTTTGACCGTTCACCGATGTTCAATGGGCAAATACAGTCTGCAGGTCCGCGCTATTGTCCATCAGTAGAAGAAAAGATCAATCGATTTGCAGATAAAGACAGGCATCAAATCTTCGTAGAGCCAGAAGGCTGGAATACTGTAGAGGTGTATGTCAATGGTTTTTCTACCTCGCTTCCTGAAGATGTGCAATACAAAGCTTTATGTAAAGTGCCTGGGTTCGAAACTGTGAAGTTCTTCCGCCCTGGGTATGCTATAGAGTATGACTACTTCTACCCTACTCAGCTTAAGCCATCTTTAGAGACCAAGCTAGTTAAGAACCTGTTCTTTGCTGGACAGATAAATGGAACTACTGGTTATGAAGAAGCCGCTAGCCAGGGATTGATGGCAGGTATAAATGCCCATCAAGCTATAAGAGAAGAAGAAGCCTTGGTTCTTAAAAGGTCTGATGCTTATATAGGGGTGCTTATTGATGACCTAATAAACAAAGGCACAGAAGAGCCTTACCGCATGTTCACTTCTCGCGCTGAGTACAGGATACTACTCCGTCAAGACAATGCAGATACTCGACTAACTCCTATATCTCATAAACTAGGCTTAGCTAGTGATGACCGTATGAACGCTGTTGTAGAGAAAGAAAAGGCAGTTAATGACCTGCTTAAGTTCTTCAAAACTACAAGCATTGCGCCTGAAGATGCCAACCCTATGCTAACAGCAAAAGGAACAGCCGAACTTCAGCAAAAAGTAAAACTCCAAACGCTTGTACCTAGGCCACAACTTGAGCTGAACGACTTGTTTGGTTTAAATGATGAAATAGACAAAGCCCTTTCTCGTTATTCAAAAGAAGAACTAGAGGAAGCCGAAATAATGATAAAGTACGAAGGATACATAGCTAAGGAGCAAGACCAAGTAGAGAAGATGTCACGACTAGAGAATGTTATCATTCACGAAAGCTTTGACTTTAAGAACATTACTGCCCTATCTCACGAAAGCCGCCAAAAGCTTAGCGAAATACGTCCAAAAACTGTTGGGCAAGCCAGCCGTATATCAGGTGTTACTCCTTCCGATGTTTCTGTTCTGTTAGTCCACATGGGTAGATAGTGTATGAACAGAGTTAACTTTCTTATAAGTTTTCTTGTGTTGGTCGTGCTATTATTCAGCGCCTGTGCCAATCAAGGCGTGCCTTCAGGAGGTTCTAAAGATGTTACACCACCCGAGATAATAGGAACCTACCCCCCGAACAAAAGTGTCAACTTTAAGAGTGATAAGATCATAATTCAATTAGATGAGTTTGCAAATCTTACTAATCCCTTTGAGCGGGTAGTAATATCGCCACCCTTGAGCAAAGGCCTAGAGTTCAACAGCAAAGGAAAGAAGCTAGAAATAAACATACCAGACACGTTGCGAGAGAACACTACCTATGTCATGAACTTCACCAATGCCATAGAGGATGTTACTGAGCGAAACAAGATCTCCAACTATCAATACGTATTCTCTACCGGAAGCCATATCGATTCTTTAATGGTAAGTGGTAAAGTAATAGAAAGCTATACAAAAGAACCCACGAAAGAGGTTCTAGTAATGCTATATGATAGTGGTGATGATTCAGCATTCTATAAGCAGAAGCCTGTTTATTTCGGTAAGACAGACGGTAGTGGTAGCTTTTCCATCAACTATGTTAAACCTGGAGAATACCAATTGGTCGCTTTAGAAGATCAAAACTTTAGTTATTCGTATGATGTGCCTTCTGAAAGAATTGCCTTCAACAAAGAACCAGTGGTTATAACTCCAGAAACTAATGAGCCATTTGAGTTAATGCTATATCAAGAAGAAGACACGAGGCAAGCCTTACGGTCAAACTCCACAGATATACCAGGAATAATACAGTTTATCTATAAGCAACCTGTTGAGGACTTCTCTTTAACTTTTTTGAATTCAGACAGTTTACCGCTAACAGACACCATCATCAGATATTCCGAGAGAAAGGACAGCGTATCAATTTACTATACCAAAGCGACTGAAAGAGATGTTCGTGTAGCAATTTCTCCAGGGAATGGCGCAACGGATACTCTATTTCTTTTGGACCTACTAACTTCTACAGAAGATCTCCCTGCTTTTAAAGCTACAATACAGCCGAGAGGGGGAAAACTAGACCTTTTTGGAGGGTTCAAGCTGATAGTAAACCAACCCCTTAAGAAGGTAGACCTCAACTCCATTAACATATATAAAGATAGTTTTTCAACTAAAGAGACGGTTGTAAAAGAACTATTGAAAGACCCACTTAAACCATTGATCGTCAAGCATAAGTGGCGGCCAAACACCCGTTATGATCTGGTGATAACGCCCTCTGCTTTTATGAACAACCTTGGAAGAGCAAATGACAGCATCACGGTAAGCGTTGTAACAAAGCGGAAAGAGGATTATGGCTTCCTAACTCTTATACTGAATGGTCTTGTTATAGACACATACTACATCTTAGAGTTAGTTAATGATCAAGACGCAGTAGTTTCTAAAAAGATGGGCACGGGTAAGCAGTTACAGACCACACAACACCCATCACTAGTACAAGAGAAATTGAGAGTACGAATCATCTCTGATGCTAACAATAATGGTAAGTGGGATCCTGGGAGCTACTCAGAAAAGCGTTCTCCAGAGTCTGTCTTTCTAGGGAATGAAAAGATAGATATTAGAGCAAATTGGGAGAGTGAAATAGAGATCAATATCATCCCTTGATCATACTACCCTCTCAAGGATCTTGTTCAGCTCTACTTGTATTCTTTTCCTACGGTGAAGTACCATAAAATGGTCTGAACCCTCTACTACCACCATATCTTTCTCCATATATTTCAAGGGGAATATCCTGTCTTTTTCTCCGTGAATATGAAAATAGGGTGCGTTCACCTTATTCTTTTTATGCCATAAGATCTGGTGAATGGCCCATTTAAAGAACTTAGAAGTAGTATTAGCTAGCATATCCTGAAATATGCGCGCTTCCCCTGGGGCCGAACGACCTGCCGTTTTCCTGTAGAACTTAATAACGCCCCTAAACACATTGAAAGGAATGAGCCAATACACTGGGAAATACCTGAACACCCTCCACCTAAGTGGAAACTGATCGGTGTTACTGATACTAGATATTAGAATGATCTTCTCTGGCTTCTTGTTGTCTGCAATACAACCCGCTACAATTCCACCCATTGATGTGCCGATCAGAATAAAAGGTTCGCTCTCATCAATAGTAGAAGCCAAACGATCACTATATTCCGAAAGGTTCTCTCCGTCTAAGGGGTCTACCCAATCCAAATATTCAACCTCATGGTCTGGGAAACTATACCCCGTATATAAGCGCCTATCAGCTGCTAATCCTGGTATAATATATAGCTTGGGTTTTGTCATTTATACCAGCTGCTATACATCACGTAATTGTTGGCTATGCGCTCTATCTGCCCTTTTGTAAGTGAACTATCTAGTCGCTTTATTTTCTTGGCAGGAACACCTGCGTATAACCAACCTTCTTCCACAACGGTATTCTCTAAAACAACGGCACCAGCAGCTATCAGAGTATTTGGTTCTAGTATAGCATGGTCCATCACAACAGCTCGCATACCAATTAGCACGTCGTTATGTATGGTACAACCATGAACAATGGCAGCATGGCCAATGGAAACGCTATTGCCAATGTTGGTCGGTGCTTTTTCGTAGGTGCAATGAATTATCGCTCCATCTTGCACATTCACCTTGTTTCCCAGCCTTATGCTATTTACATCGCCACGGACAATGGCCTGGAACCAGACGCTGCAGTCCTCCCCCATTTTTACATCACCTACTATAGTTGCATTTTCTGCAACAAAGCAAGACTCATGAATTTCTGGGGTGAAACCCCTTACCGGAACTATCAATGCCATAGCATGTATTTCCAGTAAAGATAGTCACTAGGTAATTTTAAAATTGAACGGCACGCGCATAATTACCTTAACGGCTTTTCCCCCTTGTTTTCCAGGAGACCAAGCAGGCATATTCTTGATGAGTCTTTCTACTCGTTCATCTAAACAAGGGAACAGCTTCTTGATAACACCTACATTAGTGATCTTTCCGTTCTCATCGACCACAAATTCAGCAAACAGCCTTCCTTCAATGTCTAGCACCTTGGCTTCCTCACACATGCCTACTTTTTCAAAGTATTTCATCATAGCCACTTTTCCACCAGGAAATTCAGGCATTATTTCAGCATAAACTAATGGAGCTTTATTAACTGGAGGAGGAATAACTATTGGCCCATCATCAATAAATTCTTCTGGCGGCATATCTATAATGGGGTCTTGGTTATTAACCACCTTAAATACTGGGTCTGTAAATATGGGTGGGGCTACGCTCACCCTCTTTTCTTTTACTTCTGGCACCATTTCCCTTTCAAGCTTATACCTTACCGGTTCCGTCTGAAATATATCTTCGTTCTCCGCAAATGTATCTTCAGGCAAAACACACGTCTCTCCTGGAACTGTGGTAATATTAAAAGCACCTATGGTAAACATCAAGGCAACCACTATACCTACTAATACTCGTTGGGTGTAATTCTTCTCCCATACTTTTCTTTCTTTGAGTGAATTGCTCATGCTCTTCTGTTTTAAGTGATATAAATGAGGTCTCTTATTAGTCAACAACAAGAGGTAACACCTAACAAGTGGCGGCAGCATTTTCTATATTCGTTCATGCGAAAGTTATTTCCTTTAATTCTCTTGCTGAGCGTTCTCGCTACCGCTTGTTCAAACACTAAACCCATGGCCGGAACCACCAAGGTAATAGCACATAGAGGGGCCTCAGGATATGCGCCTGAAAACACAATGGCATCCATATACAAGGCGCTAGAAATGAATGCCGATTATGTGGAGATAGATGTACACCTTTCTAAAGACGGAAAGGTGATGGTAATACACGATAAAGACTTAAATAGAACCACCACGGGTTCGGGCTTAGTGGCCGATCATACCTTAGAGGAGCTAAAGCAGCTAGACGCAGGTAGTTGGTACAGCGAAGAATTTGCTGGTGAGCAAATACCCACCTTAAGTGAGGTGATAGCAGCAACTAACGGAAAAAGTGTTTTGCTAATAGAGTTAAAGATCGGTAATGTTGAGTATGAAGGAATTGAAGAAAAAATAGACAGTATAATTAAAGCTCATAGTGCCGAAGGGTGGTGTGAAATACAGTCTTTCTACGATCACTTTTTAGAGGGGTTTATTGCTTTACAACCAAACTATAAGGTCCACAAACTGATAGTTGGGAAAATTCCATTTTTGCCCATATACTTTGACCACAAATGGCGGTTTGGTGCATTAATGCATTGGAAAAATAAGGTGGCGGGTATAAACCCAAACCATAAGTTCGCTTCTTTTAGGTTTGTGAACCGACTACATAAAAATGGATACACCTGCTTTACTTGGACGGTGAACAAACCCGAACAAATGAAAGCGCTTCAGCTAAAAGGTATAGATGGGCTAATAACAAATTACCCCGACCTTGCTCCGTAAAATTGCCTGAACCAGTCGCTTAGCGTAACTTCGGTGGTAATTCCATCATCATGTGCCGCATTGTTCTTTTTCTCTATTTGTTCCTTTCTATCTCCTTCCTTAATGCTCAGTCGGTAACCCACGGGCCAATAGTTGGAGCAATAACACCTACATCGGCTAGGGTCTTCCTTTTTACAGACACCCCAACTTCATTTACATTAGAGTTGTCCGATGATGCTAACTTCGCTAGCCTCCGCTCCTTCCCTTCTTTTACAGATACCGGCAGAAGCAATTCTACTATTATTCCTATTGATAGTTTAGCGATCAACACGCCTTACTATCACCGAGTAAGGATAGGTCAGAATGTAGTAACCAATGTGGGGTCTTTCAAAACATTCCCCTGTGAAGGAGAGACCGGTAATTACACCTTCCTTTTTGGATCTTGCCAAAATGAGAATTTTACTGCTGATGCTGTTTATCAGGAAATGCTAAACCATCCAGCAGATCTCTTTTTACAAATAGGTGATTGGGGCTATCCCGACAACACGGATAACATGCCGAGCAACAACGATTTTTTTCCTGCGGTGTATGAGCGTGTAGTCGATTCCTATAAAGACAAGTACAATTACCAGAACATGCGTAACTATCTGCAAACTACAGGGGTTGCTTATGTATGGGATGACCATGATTATGTAAACAACAATTCTAGTCGAAACACCTCCAACTACTTAGACATTGGTATTCCGGCTCAAACGCTTGAGATACCTTACCCGCCAGGAACGAGACGAAATGCCATCAAAGGTTATTATGAATTCTTCCCTGGCTACGCTCCTGTAGATTCTTCTGAAGGCATCTTCCATAAATTCCGCATGGGTAATATGGAATTCTTTATGTTGGATAATCGCGCCGCTCGTTCGCCCATAGCTGATGCATTGGTACAGAATGGTAATAGCTGGGAATTCATTCCTCCACCAGGGCATAGCATTATTGGACCTACCCAAAAACAATGGTTGTTAGAGAATTTAAAGAAGTCGACTGCAACTTGGAAATTCGTAATTACCGCAACCGCATTCAACCAATCTTATAAAACAGCCGCAGAGAATGTTATTCAACTTCCTCAATTAGCGGGCCTTCCTTTGGCTGCCGCAATTCTCGATTCATGGTCGGGTTACCCTGAAGATGCTGATACCATTATCGCTTTGGTGCAGAATAATAATATTGATGGTGTAGTAATGCTAAGTGGCGATACACACACTACGGGTATTGATGACGGTAGTAATGGTGGTTTGCCAGAAGTAATGGCAGGCTGTTTATCTCAAACCAATTCAGCGTTAATCACTACAGTTCCATTGTTGGCTTTTGGTGTGGCTTGGAGTGAAGGCGGTCAAGGAATGAGTAATGCCAATACTAAAGACTCTTTTGGGAAAATACGGTGTCAAGGTGATGATCAACTGACTTTAGAAATTATAGACGAAGACGGAGACCTAATTACCGACCACACTATGCAAAGCTGTTCTTTCTTAACAGGCTTGACCTTTCAAGCAGATAGTGTTGCGGGTGCTCGTTGTAATGGAGAGGCTAATGGCTATGCGAAATTAACCGCGGCTGGCGGAACACCTCCTTACTCTTACTCTTTTGATGGCGACAATTATCAAAGTAGTACGGTATTCAACACGTTAACTGCGGGCAGGTACCGCTTTGCCGTTCGTGATAATGGTGGTTGTACTAAAGAACTGTGTATTGAAATAACTGAACCCACTCCTTTCGATGCTCAATTAATGGTGTCTCCTGTTAGTTGTGCTGGTGGAAATGATGGGTCGGCCGAGGTGACTCTTGCTGGAGGCGTTACCCCTTACACTTACAGTTGGATAACTGGTCAATCAACAACCAAAATAGATAGCTTAATTGCTGGTAGTTATTTAGTGAATGTGCAAGATGCGAACGGCTGTTTACGTCAATTTACTTTCCCTATTACAGAGCCTGATAGTTTAGATGCTGGCATCAACCTTTCTCCTATATCTTGTGATGGTGTTGCAGATGGTGGTGTTATTCTAAACCCTACTGGTGGAAATGCTCCCTATTCTGTTCTTTGGGCCGATGGTTCTACTCAATTAAGTAGGAATGGGCTATCGCCAAATAATTATTCTTTTGAGTTGACCGATGATGAAGGCTGTACTTATGCTGAGGCGGTATCTTTTACTAACCCTGATACACTTGTTATTACAGCATCCATTACTGCCGACTTAAATGCATCTGGTACAGGTGAAATAGCATTGAAAGTAGTTGGGGGTAGCGCTCCTTACACCTACCTGTGGCTATCAGATAATAGCACACAGTCTTCTCTTTCAGGGTTGAACCAAGGCACGTATTCTGCAATAGTAGAAGATGCAAATGGATGTTCACAGGTAGTTAGGTTTTCTGTTCCGTTAGGAACAAGCTTAAATAGCTATGCTGATCAGCCATTTACTGTTTATCCAAATCCTGCAACTAGCTCTATCAATATCGATTATCCTGAAATGTTGAATAGGTCGGTATCCGTGTCCTTATTCACCGCTCATGGTAAGCAGATAGTTTCTACTACCCTACTGCTAGATGATAAGACCTCTATCGATGTTTCTTATCTAGATTCTGGGCTTTACTTTTTGGTTATATCCACCGGCGACCAAAAGAATACCGTTCCAGTAAGTATCAGTCCTTTTTAAAGTAAACTATATTCTACAAACGGGTTTTGCTCGGGGTAATCAGTATTGTAATGCAACCCCCTACTCTCCTTACGCATAGCTGAACTACGAGTAATTAGGTAACCAATAGAAATCATATTCCTAAGCTCACATAGTTGAGGTGAAATGGTAGTTGACTCATAAAGTTTCTCCGTTTCTCTATACAATATCCAAAGCCTATCCATCGCTCTTTTCAATCGCTTATCGGTACGAACTATCCCTACATAATTACTCATTATCTCCTTCAGCTCCTTGGCGCTTTGGGTTATCAATACCATCTCTTTAGGGTCCATCGTTCCCGCAGCACTCCATTCAGGAATATCTTCCATAAATTCAGCATGCTCCAATTGTTTTTTAGTGGACTTATATATCCTATGCGAGAATACAACCGCTTCTAATAAAGAGTTGGAGGCTAATCGGTTAGAGCCATGTAAACCTGTAGATGCACATTCGCCGCAAGCATAGAGGTTTCTAATAGAGGTCTGCCCGTATTCATTTACCTTAATTCCACCGCAAGAATAATGTGCGGCAGGAACAACAGGTATCATATCCTTCGATACATCAATGCCTTCACTCAAGCACTTCTCGTAAATATTAGGAAAGTGTTCTTTGAATTCGTGCATATCAGTATGTCTACAATCCAAATACACGTACTCTGATCCCGTTGTTTTTAATTCATTATCAATAGCTCGCGCGACTATATCCCTTGGGGCAAGTGATAATCGCTCATCATACTTATGCATGAAGTCTTCCCCTTGTGCTGTCTTCAAAGTCGCTCCAAATCCCCGAACGGCTTCGGAAACTAAAAAAGAAGGGCTCTCACCAGGATTGAATAAAGAAGTAGGGTGGAACTGAATGAATTCCATACTCTCAATTCTTCCTTTCGCACGGTACACCATGGCAATACCATCACCCGTAGCAATAACAGGGTTGGTGGTGCTTTTATAAACCTGACCAACACCACCAGTTCCTAAATAGGTAACTCTTGCAGAAATTGCTTCTATTTCTCCACTTTCCGTATCTAATACATAAACACCATAGCACTTTATATCAGGCGTAACTCTGGTTACCATTCTTCCTAAATGGTGCTGGGTGATTATATCGATCACATAGTGATGGGTAAGCAATTCAATATTCTTAGCTGCATGTACTTTGGCTAATAAGGCTCTCTCAATTTCCCAGCCAGTAATGTCTTTATGATGCAACACTCTATTTTCGGTGTGGCCACCCTCCTTCCCAAGGTGATAATCTCCACTATCCTCTTTATCAAATTTTGCTCCCCATTGAATTAATTCATCAATTCTGTCTGGCCCCTCTTTTATTACAAACTCCACCACCTTTTCATTGCAGAGTCCATCACCAGCATCTAAGGTGTCTAGTATGTGTTTCTCAAAACTGTCTGTTATAAAGTCAGCAACTACAGCTACACCACCTTGCGCATATTTAGTATTAGTCTCGTCGGCATCAGCTTTGGTAATAATACTCACCTTACACTCTGGCATAGCTTCTGCTATTTTCACAGCATAACTTAGGCCTGCAATTCCCGATCCTACTATAAGTACATCTGTCTTTTCCATATTACTCTTCTATCCATTTTCCTTTTTCCCAATCCCGTGCATTCAGCACTTTATCGTCTATAAACAGATCATACGACGGTTTGGTTAATTTCACTTCATGATATTTTGCTCCCCATTCTTGCAATTGCTTTACGGTTAGTTCCGTCCAATCTATTCCACTATTTCCACCACGGGCAGTCCAATAAATAATAGTGTTTCCTTCCTCATAAAGCTTATTTACCTTTTCTATATTCTCCTTTATAGGAGTTGAATTAGGGTAATCACTATTCTGCGAATGGCAAATGGTTTCGTCTATATCTACATATATCAACATGCCACTAAAATACTCGATCTTCTTTTCTGCTCCGCACGCTTAGGAACTTAGTAATTTTACCCCCAACAGATGACCAAGAAAAAAGAGATAGGATTAGTATTAACTAGTGGAGGAGCTAGGGGTTTAGCACAAATAGGTGCCATTCAGGTTTTAGAAGAACATGGTTATGCCATTAAGGCTATTTCTGGGTCATCAATGGGTGCTGTTATCGGGGGATTTTATGCTACTGGGAAAATAGATGCCTTTGCTGAATGGATAATAACCCTAAGTAAAATGGATGTCTTCAATCTATTCGACTTTACTTTTAGCAGTCAGGGTTTCATAAAAGGAGAACGTATTTTTCTAGAGCTTGGAAAAATATTGAATGGAGATGTAGATATTGAAAAGGCTACTATCCCTTTTTATGCAGTAGCTACTGATATTATGAGTAAGGAGCCTGTGTGGTTCAGTAAAGGAAGTTTATTCGAGGCTATTCGTGCCTCTGTATCTATCCCTACTATAGTTACTCCTTATATACAGGGTAAAAAAATATTGATAGATGGCGGAGTTTCATGCCCTGCTCCTTTTCTTCCTCTTTTAGATCATAATCTTCCTACAGTTATCATAAATGTAAATGCGGATATAGATTATGAATACCCTTTTCCTCAACAATCATTAGCGGAACAAACAGAAGAGCAGAGCATCTATGCTAAACGATTAGCAGAATTTAAAAAGACCTGGGAAAAGTACATACCAAGCACTACAACCAAACCAAAAGAAGAAGCTGTACAGGTACCCAACATTATTAATCTACTTAACCTTTCAGTAGATTATATGGAGGACCTTATTATTCAACTCAATATTGAAAAGTACAAACCTTCAATAACTATAGATGTATCAAGACAAGCTGCTGGAACAGTAGAATTTTTTAAGGCAGAAGAATTAATAGAAGCAGGTAGACAAGCTACCTATAAAGCACTAAAAGAATTATGAAAATAGGTTTGTTCTTCGGGTCGTTCAATCCCATTCATGTGGGTCATCTTATCATAGCTAGTTCCATACATCAATATGGAGACTTAGACCATGTATGGTTTGTAGTATCTCCACAAAATCCTTTTAAAAAGAAAAGCTCACTATTAGGCGAATACGATCGTCTTCATTTAGTTGAGTTGGCTATAAAAGATGATTTCAGGTTCACTACTTCTAGTATTGAATTTAAAATGCCTCAACCTTCCTATACTATAGATACACTTACCTATTTAAAAGAAAAGCACCCAGAGCATGAATTCTCTCTAATTATGGGAGGAGATAATTTAAATAATCTACATAAATGGAAGAACTACGAACAGATACTAGAGAACTATGAGTTAATGGTATATGTGCGAGAAGAAAAAGAGCTTCCTTTTAGCGATCATCCTCATGTTTGTATACTTCACTTTCCTTATCTCCAAATTTCCTCCACTTATATTCGTTCTCAACTAAAAGGGGAAGGCGATGTAAGGTACCTGGTGCCCCAACCATCTTTAGACTATATAAATGAAATGCACTTCTACAAGAAATAACCAAGATTTAGTTGCAAACATTACACCTTTTAAAGCTTCTCTTTTCATTCATTATCAATGAATTAGAAACCTCCTTTTCAACCATTCTTATTTATTTACGTGGAAAAGATCGAAGACAAAAACTCATAACTTTATCCTACTTCACCTCTGTTAAAAAATTGATAGCTCAAAATAATGTTACCTCAATATTACGCACAGGTAAGCAACCTATTTTCCCCATGTTAATAGAGGGTAAGTTATCTACCTATACATCATCAACAGTGTGTGGACTAATTACCTTAATGTTTGATTTACAGAACAAAAGGACTTTATTTAGTTGTTAGTAATGGTGTACGCGATCAACATAGGTGCTAATCCAAATAAGAAGGGAAGTATTTATCCCCGCATTAACACCCTTAATGATGGTAACTAGTTTTTTTAAAAAGATTTTATAATTCATTATGGCATTAATTGAAACTGCAAAAAGAGATCTCGAGAAAAATGGATATTTGGACCTCAAGATCGACCCGACGCTTGACCTATTTGAAGAAATAGAAAAGCTCAAAAAAGAAAAGAATGCAATTATACTTGCCCATTATTATCAGGATGCCGACATACAGGATATTGCCGATTACATTGGCGATAGCCTGGGCCTTTCACAAAAAGCTGCCGAGAATGACGCCGATATAATTGTTTTTGCAGGAGTACACTTTATGGCCGAAACAGCCAAAATTCTTGCTCCTCATAAAAAAGTAGTACTGCCTGATCTAAAAGCTGGATGCTCTTTAGCTGATAGCTGTCCACCTGTGTTGTTTGCTGAGTTTAAAAAGAAGTACCCAGATCATAAGGTAGTTACTTATGTAAACTGTACTGCTGAGCTTAAAGCATTAAGTGATGTGGTTTGTACTTCAACAAATGCGGTACAGATAATTGAAAGCTTCCCGAAAGACCAACCTATCATATTTGCTCCTGATAGAAACTTAGGTGCCTACTTGCAGAAGAAAACGGGTAGAGATAACATGATACTTTGGGATGGTGCTTGTATGGTGCACGAGATATTCTCAATGGAGAAGATAAACAAGCTTAGGGTACAACATCCAGAAGCAAAATTTATAGCTCACCCAGAATGTGAAGAGCATATATTAGAGGTAGCAGACTTTATAGGAAGTACCACAGGATTATTGAATTATACTATTAACGATAATTCCTTAGAATACATCGTAGCTACAGAAGCTGGTATAATCCATCAGATGCAGAAGAAAGCGCCTCACAAGACGTTTATACCTGCTCCACCTGATAACTCTTGTGCTTGCAACGATTGCCCTCACATGAAGCTTAATACGCTCGAGAAGATATACTTAAGCATGGTACACGAACTGCCAGAAATAATAATGAGCGATGAATTGCTTAAAGAAGCGAAAGCACCTATTGATAGAATGCTGGAGATCTCTTGCCAGCATGGATTATAGAATTATGAGAGCTAATAGCTTCCGTTCTTAACTGCTAACTACTTACTTTCATCTTTCGCTTAAGTAGGCGTTCAACGGAATCAGTTACTTGAACTACTTTATCGTAGTTAATAGAGTAAATAATGAACTTACCATTACGTTGTGTATTAACTAACTCAGCTGTACGAAGTATTTTGAGGTGCTGAGAAGTAATGGATTGTTCTAGTTGCAGCGAGTTATAAATGTTATTTACATTGGTTTGCTTGTGCTCATCAATGTATTCTATAATGCTTAACCGTATAGGATGTGCAATAGCCTTTAAAGTCTCTGTTGCATCGTCTAACTTCCTGTCGTTCAATAAACCCTCCATATTATCGTGTAGTTTTAACACAGTAATAACACAACTATATTAGAAATGTTTGAAAAATAAAAAAGCCGGCAAATAGCCGGCTTTTATTCTTCAACATTAAGTAGTTAAAATTACTGTGCTAGATCTTCTATCAAGTCAGTAATTTCGTTGATGCGTTGCTTGTTAAGAGAATAGTAAATAAACTTTCCTTCGCGGTCAGTTACTACTATACCTGCTCTTCTAAGAATAGCTAAATGCTGAGATGCTACCGACTGCTCCAAACGAAGCTTTACGTATATCTCAGTTACTGTTAGCTTATCCTTGTCTTCAAGAAGCTTGATTATTTGCTTGCGCAGTTTGTGATTAATTGCTCGTAGTGTAAGTACTGCTTTACGCAATATTCCGTAATCGAGTACAATGTCATTTGGTATTACCTCCGACTTGGAGAGAACAACCTTTTCTGTGGATACCGTAGCCATAGATAATTGTGTGTTTGATTATTATAAATGCAAAAATATGAAAATAGGTTAGTTATATTAGCATAAACAGCCAAATAACTAAACAGTTTATTTTTGGATGAAAAAGGGTTTTAGATAGTTAGGTTCACTATAGCTAATGTTGGTAAATGAGTTAGTGGTAAATTTAGAAAAAGTAAGTTGAGCCAATGTGTCGGGAGAGTGACTATCAGTTGTATTTCCAAATTCAGCATTGGTGTTATTGATCATCTTTCCTTTCCATTTTTCTGATCCTGATCCTAAAAAGAGAATAGAATTGGAAGTAAGTATTTCTTGAAAATCATCCTCCGAAAGTATTTTTGGAGATTCTTCTTTATAAAGCTTTCCTTCAGCAGTATATACTGCTTGATACACCTCATCTCTTCTAGCATCCATCATAGGACAAATCAAGTCACATTTATTGGTAGGTAAATACTCATTAATTAACAGTTCTAGTGTAGAAATTGTGATGAGTGGGACATTAAGACTATAGCAAAGACCCTTAGCTGCTGCAGAACCTATTCTTAGGCCCGTATATGAACCTGGACCCGAAACGTATGCAACAGCATCGAGCGATACTATTCCGTCGTTAAGTAAGTCTTCTATTAAGGAAGTGAGGTAAGTACTATGTAAATTTTCATCTGGTGCTAGTTTATGGGTAATAACCTTTTCGTTATTACTTAAAACTACGGAGCACTGCGAACCATATGTTGCAATAGAAAGAAGTGTAGCCAAATCAACTTATTCTTCAGAAGGAACTAGAAGGGCTTTATAATCTACCGGGGTATTTAGCACTTTAATAGCAGCTATAATATCCTTGTCATTATCAAAAGTAGCCTCAATTTGACCTTTTCTATAATGGTAGCGACCAATTATTTCTTCTTCTAATAACTCTATTATCTCTTTTTTGTGCTTCTGTACATCCTTCTTCTTATCGTGGGCCATGCTTGTTTCTAAAGCTTCTATTTCTTCTTGTACATCTTCTAGGTATTTTTCCTTTTTAGCAGTCTCCTTTAGTTTCTTTACTAAAGTTTCACTTCTAGTAGAATATTCATATTTTTTTCCTGAAAGAAATACTACAAAGTTGTTAAAGTCTTCATCAGTTAAATGAAACTGAGTAGAAGAACCAATTGTTGGGTTCTTACTTCTATACACTGTAGCGTAATCAAAAATATGGTTGTTAGAAAGTAAGCTGATACTCACCTTACTTAAGCGTTGAGTTTCAGTAGTAATATCAGGATCAATACCGCCACCATCGTAAACCATACGCCCACTGGTAGTTTGGAATGCTGTTTTTAAGCTATCTGGCACTTTTGATAAAGACCCATCTTCATCACGCTCGGCATAATTAATGGCTTGTATACATCTTCCGCTCGGTACATAGTACTTAGCGGTAGTAACCTTAAGTTTAGTATTATAAGTTAAAGATCGAGTAGTTTGTACCAAACCCTTTCCAAAAGACTTTTGGCCAACTACTACCCCTCTATCTAAATCTTGAATAGATCCCGAAACTATCTCTGATGCAGAAGCAGAACCACCGTTTATTAATACTACCAATGGAATTTCAGTATCTACAGCTGGGTTAAGTGTTTTGAATGATTTATCCCATTCTTTTATCTTTCCTTTTGTGCTTACTACCTCTTGGCCTCTATCAATAAAAACATTAGTAACATTTACCGCTTCGTTCAATAATCCACCTGGATTACCACGAAGGTCAAATATTACACCTTTTATATTAGGATCGCTCGAGCGGATATCATTAAAAGCATCGCGTACTTCTTTTCCTGCTTGCTCGGTAAAGTTGCTTAAGCGGATATAAGCTATACCATCGCTAACAGTTCCTGAATAGGGAACATTAGGAATTTTTATTTCTTCACGTTCTACAGTAACATCCATCCCTTTATAGCTACCATCTGCTTGTAAACGTTCTATTTTCAATTCAATAGTTGTTCCCGCTTGGCCTTTTAAGAGTTTGCTTACCTCTTCGGTATTCATTCCTTTAATGTTTTCTTCTCCAATGTAGAGAATACGGTCACCCGCCATTAAGCCAGCTTTATCTGCAGGATAACCTTCGTAAGGTTCAGCTACTAATACATGTTCATCAGTATTTCTTATTAAAGAACCAATACCACCATACTTACCAGTTGTTTGTAATCGATAGCCCTCAATATCAGCCTCTGATATATAGTTGGTATAAGGGTCAAGCGACTCTAACATTGCATCAATACTGGTGCGCATAAGTTTGGAAGGCTCTACCTCATCTACGTAGTAGGTATTTAGCTCTTTAAAAAGAGTAGCATAGATGTCCAAGTTCTTAGCTACTTCAAAATAACTAGTACTGGAAAAGGATACTAAACCAACACCCAGAGAAAGAAAAAAGGTGCCTAGTATAAGGGTGCGCTTAACACGCTTTGAAAATGAAGACCAACGCATAGGAATTGCTTTTACATGAAAATACTTATCGGTAACAGATATAACAACTAAGTTCTACCAATAAACCTCTTTTATCTATCAATTATTATACACCAAGATCCGTTCCAACAATTCAGATATAGTTTTTGAAAAGGTAGAAGGGTCTACTTCTTTCTTTGAAGAAACAATGATGATAAGCGCTAATTGTTTGTTTTGTTGAACTAGCTGTTCGTAAAGAGGAAACTTGTTTATTCTATAAGCCTCTCTTAAATGGCGTTTGAGCTGCTGCCGTTGAACTGCTTTTGGAAAACGGCGCTTGGGAGCTGAAAAAGCTACCTGTGCTGGAAATGGAGAAGGTAGATCAGAAAAGGAGAAAATAACCTTTAATGGAGGGGAAGAAATAGAAGTACCTGAATTAAATAATTCACGTAAAATAATTTCACTCTTCAGACACTCTTTTTTGCATAGGCCCAAAGGATTGACCTTCGATAGGTCGATAGAAGAAAAAGGGGAAGTAGACTGCTGAAAAGGCAGTTTATTATTTAAGTCGTCTTTCGTCAGAAACGGTCAACTTTTTACGGCCTTTGGCACGACGATTAGCCAAAATTTTACGTCCGTTCTTAGTACTCATACGCTCTCTGAATCCGTGTTTGTTAGCACGTTTTCTTCGCGAAGGTTGGTATGTTCTTTTCATAGCTCCTTGTTTGATCCCTGAAAGGGCATGCAAAGATACATTTTAGCTTCTACAATGCCAACATTATGTGGATATAATGTTGAGACAACTTATTCTTTATCCTCTATTTCCAAGTAAGCCGCGCTGGCTTCTAAGGTATCATAGAAGCCTTGCCCCCATTTTCTAATAATAGGCTCTTTTAAAAATCGATACAAAGGCACCTTCATTTTTTCACCCAATGAGCAAGCTGGGTCGCAAATATCCCAATCGTTATAGTTAACCATCACCACATCCTTATCAGCAGCGGTCTCTTTTGCCCTGATGGGGTATAAGTGACAAGAAACAGGCTTCATAAAAGGTATCTTGCCATCTCTGTAGGCCATTTCAATACCACAAAGTGCTAAACCATCTTCCTTCTCATGTATATAAGCGCAAGGCCCACCATCTACTAAAGTGGTTCGCAGCGTTGCATAACCATCTTTTTCAGTAGTTTTTGTATAAAAACCCTGATCTTCAATGGCGGCTATACCTTCTGGCTTCAGGTAAGGTTTTACTTGATCATAAACGCCAGAAATTATGGCTGCTTCATCTACTTCTAATGGGGCTCCACCTTCACCCAACACACAACAACCGCCTTTGCAAGCGTTTAGGTCACAGACAAAATGTTTTTCTAACACCTCATCTGATATCAGCTTATTATCAATTGCTATCATTACCGATAAAGATGCTTAATTTTCCATTATGGACCATACATTACTACGAAAGCAGACCCTAAAATTCATTTTTCCTTTTCTCTTGATCTTTTTGGCCAGCAGCTCTAGCTATGGTCAAAGCTTACTTTGGGAAATAAGTGGTAATGGACTGGCTTCTCCATCATACCTGTTCGGTACTATGCACTCTAAGCAAACGGAGGTGATACAAAAAGGGACTAATATTCTTCCCTACATAGATAGGTGCGAAACCTTTGCTATGGAAATAGCGATGGATGAATCAATTTATGGTGATATTTTTTCCATGCTGGTAACAGATGAAGACTATCAGTTGCGCGATCACTTAACGGATGAACAGTATGGTAAACTAGAAAAGTGGTTTAAAGATAACTATGGGATGAAGTTGGGTTTCTTCGAAAGGATAAAGCCGATATTCTTGTACATTATGATGGAAGAGTCGGGAATGGGAGCTGATAAACCCTTTCTTGATCAATATTTAGCGGAAGAAGCTAAGGATAGAAAAAAACCGATACTTGGGCTGGAAACGATAGAAGAGCAAATGAATGCACTTAATATTCTAACGCTTGAAGAACAGGTAGCTCTTTTAGTGGAAGGTATTGAGAAACCAGGAAAAGGTGAAAAGCAGCAAGCAAAATTGCGCAAGCTTTATCTTGCTGAGAAATTAGAGAAGATGTATTCGATGATAGAAAAAACCACCGATTCCGACGAATTCTTCAAGGTGCTGATCTTAGACAGGAACAAAAACATGGCTGAGCGCATCGATGCTCAACTTAAAAAGGAGAGTACCTTTACTGCTGTAGGTGCAGGCCACTTACCTGGAGACCAAGGCGTAATAGCTCTTCTGCAAGCTATGGGATACAATGTAGTTGCCGTATATCAAGAATAGGGCACGCCGATAGCAAAGATGGCTGGTCGCTTATTGATGTCTGGCTTCCCTTTTTTCCACTCACTAACGGGCTTGGTAACTATATACTCATTCGGGGTAGTAAGCTCACAAGCAATACATAGCAGGGTAGTGTCTCTACAAATAGTTACTATGTCATCTAGCAGAGCCCTATTCCTATAAGGGGTTTCCATAAATAACTGGGTTTGTTTGCTTTTTAGGGCCAACATTTCCATGTGTTTCAGTTCGCGCTTACGTTCACCTTTATGTAGCGGCAAATAGCCATGAAAGGTGAACGATTGCCCATTCAACCCAGAACCCACAAGGGCCAATAAAATAGAAGATGGACCAACAAAAGGTTTCACCGATATTTTATTCTGATGAGCCATTTCAACCAAGACAGCCCCAGGATCAGCTATGCCCGGCATACCAGCTTCGGATAATATACCTACATCTTGCCCTGATATTAGGTCTTGTAAGGCATCCATTGCATCGTCGGGCGTACTGTCTTTATTGAACTCGTAAAAGGTGAGGTCATCAAAAGCTACTGGGTGTTTATACAGCTTTAATACACGGCGAGCCGTTTTTTCACGCTCTACCACAAAGTGGGTCATCTTATGAATAGCTTCAATAACACCGTTAGGGATACTACCCAAACTGTTTTCACCCAAAGGTGCAGGAAGAAGAAATAGCGTACCGAAGTTTTTCATTAAGCTAATGGATTGTGCTTTTTATCAATTTCTGATCCAGCAATAGTGGCTGCAATGCAGCTGTATATGGAAGCAATGGAAAGTACAAAAAGAGGTAACATCAAAAGAAACTTGAACACAATAGCTAGCAAAAAGGGTAAAGCAGAAAGCAAACCCGTGGCTAACATCAGGCCATTAAAAACAGATCCGTTAGCTATTACCAACCCTTTATGTGTACGAACAAAATGAGTGCTTTCACTTATGTTGAGCCGCTTCCGCTCAATGTAATAATCTATCATGGAGAAACCATAGAAGAAACTAGCTACCAGAAAAAGCAGGAATGGAGTAAATAGATTGACCACAGGGATAAAGCTGAGGATGAAAAGAACAAGAGTTAAGAAGACCTCAATTATGCCATTTCGTATCGCCAATAAAATTCCTCTGAACACGTCTTTAAGAAATTGTAGAAAAACAAAGGGGTAGGTTTTACCCGTAAGTATCTCTTCTGTTTTTTCAGAAACCAGGGCTAGTACGGGCGAAAGTAAGATGAGAATGATATACTTATACATGCCTAAATAGATCACCAGGACCAAAAGCTTCATTAATAGAGCAATAAGAAAAAGGACACCTGACTTAAGAAAGTTTAAGTTTTCTAAGTCTTGACCAGCGAAGCCGCTTAGTTGATATAAATAGTCCGTTAGTTGATTGGCATAATCCCAACCTAGGCTGGCTACAACAAAAAAGAGAAATAAATTGAGTAGGATAGGGATGATGAGATATATCCAAAACACCTTGTTCTTCCGCACCAATTGGTGAGCTTTGGAAAAGGCACTTAAGCCAACTTTAAATTCTTTGAAGAAGTCACTCATTATTTCGAAAGTAGTAATTTAAGAGAAAAGGAAACAATTGTAAAGGCCAGATAATGGAGTCGACCTCTGTAATAGGCTCTATCTCAAGGCGTTTCATCAGCTCTGTTAATTCTAGTAGGTCGGAGCTTATTTCGTTAAGGCTACTAGGCCAATAGTTCTTAGTGTTATATTGTTTCTGGAGACCTCCGAGTTCAAAGAAAAGGCCTTTTTCAGCAAACTCTTTTTCTAAGGGTCGAATATTAATAGCCTTGACAGGTTCGCCAAAAGCCTTTATAAATAATAGACTACCAAAAGCACCGCGTGGAACGTTGCATACTAAAAAGTAGCCGTTTACCCATCCCGCAAGTGTCTGTTCGGTTATATTCCAATTACTATTCTCATTTAATAAGTACGGACGGAACCCCAGGCCTTTTAGTTCAATAAAAGGAAACGTATTGAACGAGCTCTCTTTGAGGTTCACTTTCTTATAGGCCACCAAAGCTATTATACTAGTTGTGATAAAGGATAAGCCAGAACAGATGCTATACTGATTAAAAACACCTCGCCATAAGGAGGTGTTATTTTATCGCTGTAAAAAAACAAACAAAGGCATACAACCAAGCAAACAAGAAAGGTAGCCGCAAAAACTTGGAATAGAAAGCGACTATATAAGTCCCAAAAGCTCAACCAATAGAAATCCTTGTTCAAGCAATTACCTTATTAGCGTAACTGTTCCTTTAGTATCTCTTACATCACCATCTAGGTAAATAATACGGGCGGTATAAACGAATACACCAGGCATCATTTCTCTTCCTTTGAATGTGCCGTCCCATCCAGCGTCTCCTTCATAAAGCTTCTCGCCCCAACGGTCAAACACTTCTAATTGAACATCTCGCGCACCTAAAGAATACACTTCGAACAGGTCGTTCGTATTATCCTGATTTGGAGTAAAAATATTTGGTGCCCAAATTATCTTCTCCTCTTCATTAACTACTATTAATGCGGAATCAGTTGCCACACAACCATTTTCGTCAAACACAGTAACAGTGTATACCTGGTCTTGTAGTGGTTGAGCTATAGCCTGAGCAACATCGGTCATATCCAGTTGAATATCTGGCGACCAAGTATAGGTAGCAGCAGCAACATTGGTAATTCCAGTAGTAGAGCTTACCAATAGTACGGTATCACCAAACACTATTTCTGACATTTCAGGAAGTACATCCACGGTAACTTGAACAGGCTCTGTTATCACTATGTCATCTACAATAGCACAGCCGCCAGCATCAGTAATGGTAACGCTGTAAGTGCCTGGCCCAAGGTCGCTAAGGATATTGTTTCCCATTTGAGAAACACCAGGTATTTCATAGGTAAATGGAGGTGTTCCGCCTGTAGCGTTCGCAATAATATCGCCATCATTGAAACCAAAACAAGAAACATTATCTGGGGTAAGTGTTAAGCCAAGCTCTAAAGGCTCGTTAATATCTGCGTTTTCACTGATCACACAACCATTGGTATCGGTAACGGTCATGGAATAATTACCTGGAGCCAAGCTGCTAAAAGATGAAGTTGTTTGAGCCGGATTACCTGTAAGCACATAAGAAAAACCAAGTGTTCCCCCACCAACTGTTCCTACAATAGTACCGTCAGTGGAACCAAAGCAAGAAACATCTGCAGCACTTAGGGTTAAGCTTAGCGCCATTGGTTCAGTTACCTCATAAGTATTGGTAACGGTACAATTATTTCCATCCTCTACAGTGATGCTATACATCCCACCAGCTAGACCAGAAAGGCCATTACCAGCACCAGGAACAGACCAAGTATAGTTGTAAACACCACCTGGTGTGCCTCCAGTTACAGCAACATTAACACTTCCATTAGCATCACCAGGACAAAGTACATCTACTATTGTCTCCGTAACTAGAATGGAATCAGGACCGAATATCTCGATAGAATCAGTTATCACACAATTATTTGCATCGGTTAGTGTAACATAGAACCACCCCGTACTAAGCCCATTGGCCATTTGTGTAGTCTGCGCCATAGGGTCACTCCATTGGTAGCCAGTTATAGGATAAGTACCTATTGCGGTTACAGAAGCCGAGCCATCCGTAGAGTAAAAACAACTAGCATCTACCGCACTTGTCATGGTAGACATTGGTATTGGTTCTCCAATAGTTGCAGTAGCTGTAGCAGTACATCCGTTGTTATCTGTAACGGTTATGGTTGCTGTTCCTGCGGTCAAGTTAGAGTCAACAGGCCCAACAGTAGTTGTGCTCCAAATATATTGGAAGCCACCAGCGCCACCATCGGCAATAAATTCTGCTCTTCCATCATTTCCATTAAAACAGGTTGCTGAATCCTCAGTTACTGCCGTTAAGAAAAGAAGATCTGGCTCAAAGATGATAACTGAAACAGGCGCGAAACAACCATTGGCATCAGTTACGGTTACGGTATATGTACCTGCTGGTAAGCTGTTTAAAGTTGCCCCTGTTGCGGTTGTATTCCAGTTATAAGTATATGGGGCTGTGCCTTGCGCTGCACTAGCTGTAGCAAAACCATCACTACCACCAAAGCAACTTACGTTACCAAAATCGCTGATGAACGCTATTGGCGCACCAGAACTGCTTACAAAAGTATTTGTGCTATCAGAACAGCCTGTAACTTGATCAACTACAACAACTTGATAATTGCCTGGGAATAGGTTATTTGCCGTAGCTGTAATTTGGCTATTCGGGTCGCTCCAATCGTAACTAAAGTTTCCACTACCATTTGCTATAGTAACCGTTGCCGAACCATCGTCATTACACGAGGCAGGGGTTGAGCTTGCCGTAAGGTCAGGAGTTTCATTCACAACTACTGTGAAAGGCATTTGCTCTGTACAATAGCCATTAGGACTATAAGCAGTTACCAAATAGGCCGTAGTTGTAGTAGGGCTTATTGAAGTAGTTACCGATGGGCCAGGGAAAGTTCCTATACCTGGAGTCCACTCAAAAGAAGAGGCGGTACCACTTATAGTGATATCAGTACTAAAACCTTCGCAGAACATGGTGTCGCCAGAAATAGCAACGGTAGCATTAGGCTCCACTATTAAGGTAACATCATCTGGAAGCGAAGGCCCACAACAATCAGTGGTAACTATTAATTGAACGATATAACTTCCCGGAGTTGTGAATGTTGAAGCAAGCACATCAGGAGTAGTATAAGTATTCGGAACAAGCGCACCTCCAAAATCCCAATCATAACCAACACCAGGAGTTGCCGTTGTAAAATCAGCCATTGAGCCTTCACACACAACAAAAGAATCTACACCTATCTGCAAAGCAGTAGTCATTATCTCAGGTATGAACGAGCTATTATCGATAGCGATATTTAGAAAGCCAGCGTAAGATTCACCAGCGTAAGTAATGTCTTTTCTACCCACAAATCCGTAAGAAGTGTTTACACTAGCACCAGTTGAAGTTGCTGGGGCAGAGGTGCTACCAAAGTCCCAAGCACCGCTTGCTCCAGCAGAAAAATCTACCAAAGTATTCGTACAGCTAATATTTTCTACGTCAATAGCAGGTTGCGCTGCTAGGTTGAAGTTTACGGTTGATATTAATGGCATAGTGCCGCTATCAAAATAGAAAGCTGCAGATGCGCCAGGAGCACCAGGTCCTCCTATGCCTCCAGCACCACCGTTTCCACCGTTTCCTCCATTTCCTCCACGGCCAGCACCGTTATTGGCGCCATTACCACCGCCACCGCCAGTTCCGCCGGGACCCCCAGGGCCACCTAGGCCACCTACAGCTCCCGTTTGTGGGTTCATAAAGCAATCAATAAAATTGCTATTAGCTCCATTTACATAAACAAAAGCGCCAAAGGCACCACCACCACCGTAACCGCCGTTACCACCAAAGCCGCCTTGACC
>CAYGTK010000021.1:0-29937 GCA_964352775.1 uncultured Chitinophagaceae bacterium | reverse complement strand
ACTTCGTGCTGCTTTGGTAGGTTCGTAGCTAGCATAAAGCCCATCTACCTCCTTAACAAGCACGTTCAATCGCGAGATCACCCATCGATCTATCTCTGGTCGGTCTTCAACCTTGGTTACGTTCTGCTCATCCATCGCAAAGCCATCAATATTGGCGTAGAGAGCGAAGAAGTTATACGTATTATACAAAGTGCCGAAAAACTTACGTTGAACCTCTTGAATACCTGAAACATTAAATTTCAAATTATCCCAGGGCTGCGAATTAGATACGATATACCAACGTGTAGCGTCAGCTCCGTATTTGTCCAATGTCTCAAATGGGTCAACAGTATTACCTAACCGCTTTGACATTTTATTGCCCTTTTTGTCAAGCACTAATCCATTTGATATAACATTTTTATAAGCAACTGAATCGAACAACATGGTGGCTATCGCATGTAGTGTAAAAAACCAGCCACGTGTTTGATCAACACCTTCTGCTATGAAGTCAGCAGGGAAATTCTTCTTAAATGTTTCTTCGTTCTCTAACGGGTAATGCCATTGCGCATAAGGCATAGCGCCTGAATCGAACCAAACATCTATTAGGTCTGCCTCACGTTCCATTCTCTTGCCAGATGGCGATACCAATATCACACCATCAACATAGGGCTTATGCAAATCAAGATCATCCCCTAACTGTTCACCCATAAATCCTGCAGCTATAGACTTAGTTACTTCATCGCGTAATTGTTCTATTGAACCTATGCACAACTCCTCTTCACCGTCTTCCGTGCGCCATATTGGCAAGGGAGTACCCCAGTACCTTGAACGCGATAAGTTCCAGTCAACAAGATTCTCTAACCAGTTACCAAATCTACCAGTACCAGTAGCTTCGGGCTTCCAGTTGATCGTCTTGTTCAACTCTACCATCCTATCCTTAACGGCCGTTGTTTTAACAAACCAGCTGTCAAGCGGGTAATAAAGTACCGGCTTATCTGTACGCCAACAATGCGGATAGTTGTGCTCGTATTTTTCAATCTTAAAAGCACGGTTTTCCAACTTCAGCTTCAATCCTATCTGCTCGTCTACATTGATGTATTTATTCAGATTGGGGATCAACTCTTTATACTTCTCTTGCTGACGGCTCAACTCTACTTGAAGTGCTTCTGGCTTGTAGTAATCCGTTTTCACGAACTCTCCCACAAAGTCTACAACCTCCTCGGTAAACCTGCCTGCTTTGTCTACTAACAAAGGTACATTTCCTATACCTTGTTGATCGGCCACACGCTTATCATCTGCACCAAAATTTGGAGCTATGTGAACTATACCCGTACCATCTGAAGTGGTAACGTAATCAGCAATTATTACACGAAATGCGTCACCATCAGCATCTACGTAGGGAAACAGTTGCTCATAGCGCACCCCCTCTAACTCATCACCTGTATAGCTCGCTGCTGCTTCATACGGAATTAACTTATCGCCTTCGCTATATGAATCCAGATCAGCCTCTAGCTGCTCTGGCTTAAAGTATTTAGTCACTAGATCTTTAGCCAACACTACTGACATTGGCTTATGCGTATATTGATTGAAGGTATGAAGCTTAACATATTCTATCTTCTTGCCTACCGCTAGTGCTACATTTGATGGCAATGTCCAAGGTGTAGTTGTCCAAGCCACAAAGAACAACTCTTCATCGGCCTCTTGGAATAATTTTTCTGATGAATCATCCCGCTTAATTTTGAATTGAGCGGTAACCGATGTGTCTTTCACATTTCGATAACAACCAGGCAAGTTTAACTCATGCGAACTTAAACCAGTACCTGCAGCAGGTGAATAAGGTTGAATGGTATAGCCCTTATACAAGAACCCTTTATCGTAAATGCGCTTAAGCAAACTCCAAACCGACTCTATATACTCATTTTCGAAGGTCACATATGGATTATCCAGATCTACCCAGTAGCCCATCTTCTGGGTAATACTATCCCAAGCATCCTTGTACTTAAGTACTTCTTCCCTACAACGGGCATTGTATTCCGCTACGCTAATAGTATTCCCTATATCCTCTTTGGTAATGCCTAGCATCTTCTCTACACCTAGCTCCACCGGCAGGCCGTGGGTATCCCATCCGCCCTTGCGGTTCACTCGCTTACCCTTTAGTGTTTGGTAACGGCAAAACATATCTTTCACAGCCCTGCCCATTACGTGGTGAATGCCAGGCATACCATTTGCCGAAGGTGGACCTTCATAAAACACGAATGAATCTGATTCAGGCCTATCCTCGATACTCTTCCGAAAGATGTCGTTCTCCTTCCAAAACTTGAGGACTTCCCGGTCTATTTCGGGCAAATTCAGCTGTTTAAACTCGCGATACTTCATTTATGATGATGCTTTTTGTCGTTTAGCTTTTCGTTTGCGTTCTATCTGATCGAATGTGTTCAGCAGCGCTGGTAATAACAGCATATTTGAAAACAGCGATGCTGTTAGTGTAAGAGAAACCAATAATCCTAAGTATATCGTTCCATCAAAGCTAGAGAAGATGAACGTACCGAAACCAAAAAACAGTATGAGCGAGGTAAATATCATACTCATACCGGTTTCGCGCATAGTTACCTCTACAGTCTTTCTTATATCCCAATTATGGCGACTTAACTCTTGCTTATACTTAGCTAAAAAGTGAATAGTAAAATCTACCGAGATGCCGAATGCTACACTATACACCAACACGGTAGAAGGCTTTAATGGAATACTGAAATAGCCCATGATTCCAGCAGTTATGCAAAGCGGGATAATATTAGGGATAAGCGAAAAGACCAGCATCCGGAATGAACGGAACAAATAGGCCATGATAAAAGCTATCAACAAAAAGGCTATTCCTAAACTTGACAATAGTCCTTTCACTAAATATCTGAAGCCTTCTAAAGCGAGTAGGCTAGTTCCCGTAAACGAGATATCATATTCGTCAGCTGGAAAAATAGAACTAGTAATACTATAGAGCGTGTCCTCTAATGCTGTTAGGTTATGTGAGCCAATATCTGGTATTTGGACGCTCACCCTAGCTATTTGTGCATTACTATCAACAAAATTATCCGCAATATTTGTTGCGCCTTGTTCCATATTGCGCAAATAACGAGTTACAAATGTAAGCTCATTAGTTAGCCCACTTTTTGGTAAGCGGTATCTTTTTGGATTTCCATTAAAATAAGCCTGGGTACCATACTTAAGCGCATTAACTACAGAAACAGGCCTATGAAACCAACCAGAAGGGTTACTTTCTAGCTCACTTTGAAGCTTGTCAATACGCTTCAGAGTAGAAAGCTGCATTACTCCGTTCTTTTTCTTAGTGTCGATCAAGATCTCAAGCGGCATAATACCACCCATTTGCTTTTCAATGAATTTCAGATCTAGGTAGGCATTCTCGGTTTTAGGCACATCATCTAAAATGAAACCTTTCGTCGTGATCTTGGTCATTCCGTAGACTGCAACAATAGCGACCAATGAAAAGATGGTAAACGTACTGTATTTTCGATTTAGCGAAATGTGCTGAAAAACATCTAGAATGCGACTTAGCAACTTATAGTCTAAGTAGTTAACATGTCTAGTCTTCGGCTCTGGTAGAAAGCTAAACACGATAGGCACACAAATTATAGAGATAAAAAAGACACAGGTTATTGTAATGCTTGCCACTATACCAAACTCCTCTAAAACCTTAGTTCGTGTAAAAATGAATGCCCCGAACCCAATTGCAGTAGTAAGATTAGCAAAGAAGGTGGTGTATCCGATCTTTTCAATTATTCGACTTAGTGCTCGGGTTTTATTACCGTGTTTTTTGAATTCTGAATGATACTTATTGACTAGATAAATGCAGTTAGGCACACTAATAATTACTATCAAATTTGGAACCAATGAGGTTAACACTGTTAGCTTGTAGCCCAGCATTCCAATAATACCTAAACCCCAAACAATACCTATGGACACTACTATGAAAGGAAATGCAAGTACAGTAAATGAGCGAAACAGCACTAGTAATATGATGGCCAGAATAATGACAGCATAAAGAAGCACCAGCTTCAACTCTCGCTGCATGGTAATTATCTTATACGACCGTATAAAAGGCAAGCCTGACACTCCTATGTCAGTTTCATAGCTGGTTTCAAAAGCCTCAGCCAATTTCATTATTTCAGTTACCACTCCATTCCGTGCCTCGCTATCAAGAAGAACTCTATCAAACCGTACAGCTAGTATTGTAAAATTCTTCTCGGGGTAATAAAGTACATTTTCGTAGAAAGGCAGCTGGCTCCATGCAACGCGCAATGCGTTTAATGATCGCTGATCGGTGGGGATGGTATCCGGAAACTGATCGAAGCTAAAACGCTGATTCTCTTTATCCTTTTGAAGCCGATATGCTTGAGATAAGGATATGACCTCTGTTATACCCTCTACTCCTTCCACTTGCTTCGACAAGTTGGCCACAGCAAGAAAGAACTCTAGCTGAAAAAGGCGGTCGTCGTTTATAGTAAGTATCAGCAGGTCGCCATCTTCGCCGAAAGTTTCTTTGAAGTTTCTATAATCTACATACTTCTCATGATCGAAAGGAACAGCTTTATTGAGCGTGTGGTCTATGCCAGTATTTTTGGCGAAGTAGCCCATAACAATAGTGATACCCAGAATGAGTAGTACCAGCGGTATCCGCAGGCGAAGGATCATCTTTGAAATACGGTACCACATGGACCTTTGAAAAGGGCTTAAAATTAAGACATTGTAGGGAAAAGCCAGCAGCAGGGTATATATTTGCAAAGCTGTAAACTGTAATAAAATATTAATTGCAGATAAGCGTTTTCTAGGCACGATATGAAACAGTTCCTTACACTTACAGTTACATTTTTAATTGCACTCCAAGCCATAGGCCAGCCTATTGGTATAGGGCAATGGCGAACACATCTTCCCTATGGAAATTCCAATTGGATCACTATTGGTAATAACAAGGTGTACTCCGTATCAACAACAACCATTTTTAGCATAGACATAAGTACTAATGAAGTCGAGTTTTTTGACAAGACCAATGGCTTAAGCGATGTAAATGTGAAAGTGGCTGAATATGATACTGAAAATGACGTGCTAGTTATCGCTTATGATAACACGAATCTAGATGTAATCATAGGCAACACTATTGTAAACTACTCTGATATTAAACGTTCCAATGCCATTATTGGGGAGAAAGACATTTTTCATATACACTTTGAAGAACAAGAGGTATATCTATCTACAAGCTTTGGTATTGTTGTGCTAGACCCTTTTTTAGAACAATTTAATGCCACCTATTTTATTGGACAGAACGCAGATAGGGTTGGAGTTAATGCAATAAGTTCTGATGACACTTATTTTTTTGCAGCTACAGAGGAAGGGGTTAAAATAGCCAATAAGAATTCTGCTTTTCTAAATGATTTTAATGAATGGCAACTTCAACTTTCTACGGATGGAATAGGAACTGGAGAGGCTGATGACATTGAAACCTTTTTTGGAAGAACTTTTGCTTTGGTAAATGATACCCTCTTCCGTTTTGAAAATGGAAAGTGGGCTTTTCACTATTACCAACCATCTTGGCAGATAAATGACATTTCTGTCTCTCAAGGTTATTTGATGGTAAGCGAGGTCAGTAACCCTGATTCCATAACTGGCTCAGCGGCTCGCATTGTTCGCATGAGACAAGATCTAACCTTTGATGCTGGAATTACTGATAGATATTATGTAGACCCCCAGAGAGCTTTATTTGCAGATGATTCTACGCTATGGGTAGCTGATAAAGTACAAGGTTTGATAAGAAGAACTACTTGGAATGCTCTAGAGGCTGAATTCCCAATTCGCCCGAACGGACCAAATTCTCTAGCAGTAGCCAACCTAGAGAGCAACAACGGTAGATTGATACTTACTCCGGGGGGAGCAAATGATGACTGGAGCAGAAAATTTAATGTGGACGGCTACTCCATTTTTGAAGATAATAGGTGGGATAATCAAAGCTACTTTTTTGGCCCTACAGCGGGTGTACAAGACTATATAACCGCGGCTATTTCAAATTCGGGCACCTATTATGTAGCTAGTTTTGAGCAAGGTTTTTTCGAAGTTGAAAATAATAGTTTTGAACTGTTTACAAAAGATAATTCTCCTCTTCCTGTTACAAATGGCTCAGGTGGAGAATTATCCTTGACAAGTGGTCTTGCTCTTGACCTGAACAATGATCTTTGGGTGACCGTATTCAGTGCTTTGAACAACCCCATTACTGTAAAAAAAGCCGATGGTACTTTCCTTTCATTAGACCCAATACCTAGGGTGTCTGGTAACCAACTAACTGATATTGTAGTAGATGACCTTAACCAAAAATGGATGGTCATCTCTAAAACTAACACTCAAGGAATATTGGTTGTAAACCACACATCTGACTATTCAGAAGTGAATTACAAAATACTATCTACCAGTATAGGGAACTTACCTAATAATGCAGTACTATGCTTGGCGGTAGACAGAGATGGAGAAGTATGGGTAGGCACTGAAGAAGGTGTTGCTGTATTCTTCTGCCCAGGTTCAATATTTAGTGATCAGGGTTGTAATGCCCAGCAAATTTTGTTTGAGCAAGATGGTTTCTTAGGGGTGTTACTAGAAAGTGAGCGGGTAAACACTATAGCTGTAGATGGTGCGGATAGAAAATGGGTAGGTACAGCTAGTGGAGTATTCCTATTATCACCAGATGGCACAAAACAAATAGCACATTATACTGAAGAGAACAGTCCTCTACTTTCAAATAACATAACCGCCATTGAAATAATGGACGAAACGGGAGAAGTATTTATTGGAACCCAAAATGGATTGATATCCATCAGAGCGGAAGCTACTGCTGCCGATGAAAACAAGCATGGCGATGTTCTAGTATATCCCAACCCAGTAAAAAACGATTATAATGGTCCTATTGCAGTAAGAGGCCTTGCTCAAGACGCAATAGTGAAAATAGCAGATGTAAATGGTCATGTTATCTTCGAAACCCGTGCTTTAGGGGGACAAGCTATTTGGGATGGCATTAGTCTTGATGGAAGACGGGCAAAAGCTGGTATATACCTTGTATATAGTACTAACGATGATGGTTCATCCAAGTTTGTTACTAAGTTTGCCATGATACGATAGTATGTTAGTACAGTCTTCGGGTATAGTCCTTCATCGAACAAATTACTCCGAAACGAGCATAATAACCAAAATATTTACTGCTGAACTCGGCACTCGAACTTATATAGTAAAAGGAGTTAGAAGTGCTAGGTCAAAAAAAAATGCAAATCTTTTTCAGCCCCTAAGCCTGCTGGATATGGTAGTATATGAACGGCCTGATAAGGACCTTCATCACCTGAAAGAATTCAGACACAAGAAACTTCATCTGAATATTTCAGGAAATATTGTAAAAAGTAGCCTTAGTATGTTCATAGCCGAATTATTGACCAAAGCATTACGAACCCATGAGGCTGATAAAGAGCTATTTACTTACCTAGAAAAGGTGATCGAAAAGCTAGACCAAGAAGAAAGCTCTGTTAAATACTTCCACTTATACTTCATTGCCCAGCTTTGTGGCTATTTAGGCTTTGAGCCCTTTGGGTATAAGGATAACGCTACAAATTATTTTGACCTTAATGATGGTGTTTTTAGCTCTCGACCAAACCAAATTAATTCCATAGGCCCTCCCATAAGTGACCTACTAAAAAAATTGTTTGCAGGAACTGACATCGGCAAGCAAAATAGCTCCACCAGGGAGGAATTACTAGCAAGCTTACTTAAGTATTTACAGTACCATATCGATGGCTTTGGAATTATCAGAAGCACTCAAGTTCTTAAAAGCGTTTTACACTAAAGTGTAAGTATAACATTGAAAAACACCACAGAGTTAAAATTACCCCTACCATCCAAAAGCACATTTTCATTCCTATCGGCTTAAAAAGAAACTCCACTTTTCTGGCTGACGAAGGCACGTGAACGCTTAGTAGTGCTTCTTTTTCCAATTCAAGATCACTTCTCTCATTATCAATATAAACTTGCCACCCAGGATAGTTCATTTGTAATACAACAAGATTTTGGCCAGCATCTAAATCTAGAGAAATAACTGTTCTTCCTGGTTGGAAGGTTTCTATACTTACTTGCTTATCACTATTCTTAAAGTAAGCAACAGGGGATTCAACTAGTTCATTTAACACCTGAGAATCATCCAGTTTTTTAAACGCGCTAAGCTGAAATGAATTCCACCCTTTATGAGTAACAACCTTCGTAAAAGTATTATGACTATGCACCCCTGGAAAGAGAACATTGGCATACTGTGGATGTCCAGATACAGATTTCGTATCAGGAATAGGATATCCTTTTGGCATTGAAGAAACACCTTCGTTATAAGTAGAGACGCTTGCATCTGTAACAATAGTGTAGTACATGTTTAACT
Organism: uncultured Chitinophagaceae bacterium; assembly: GCA_964352775.1. Taxonomy (GTDB): domain Bacteria; phylum Bacteroidota; class Bacteroidia; order Chitinophagales; family CAIOSU01; genus CAYGTK01. Next base: position 21,497 of record CAYGTK010000021.1, on the reverse strand, counting down.
GAACCGATGCGAATACATCCACAAAGGATATTATCAGCATGCCGACAATCCTAGTTTTCATTTTAACTTTTTTAAAAAAGAGTATTCCAAACATTAAGGCGAGTAATACCACCTGTATAAGGCCTTGAATAGCTATCCTATCACTAATTGAAGCTATGGCATCGTATTTCATAAAACCCTCTGCGCTCCAAAAATGAGGTAATGCGAAATAATCGGAACTGACTAAGGATATAATCCAAGCTACTACAAGTAGCAGACCAAGAAACACCGCACTAATAAGTATTGGTCTTTTAGCCCCCGCTTGCTTATTTAGCCAACGATCAAATCCTACTGCTCCAGTAATAAGAAGTCCAATAATGAAAAAGACCCGAAATATGCCTGGATGCCTAAAGCTGTCCATCATAGGAACATAGTAGTAAAGCCACTCTCTAAAAGGAGTGTATTCACCAAAAGCAGCAAATAAGGCAAGTATACCAAAGAGCTGAATTGCCCTCAATTTTAGTGGCAACTTCAAGAACAATGATGAAAGCCCGAACAATAAAGGGACCAACCCAAAATAACTATTCAACATTGACACATCGGAATCAAAGAACCCTTTTCCTGTTTTCACAGCAAATGGGAATATGAACGATATTGAACTTTGTGGGGAAAAGGGACCAAATAAGGCAGCATCTAAACTAACTCCCCCTGCTCTAGAGAAGTGAGGAAGTGCATTATACAGCGAATAATAATATCCAAAGGTGAGACCAAAATAAAAAGCTAGGCTAACTAATGATCTTAATGCCAACGCACCAATGTAAAGGGTTTCCCCTCTCCTTAATTTTTTCAGAAAATATGCTATTAGAACAAATAAGAGTAGATAAGCAGTAAGCACCAAAAAGATAGGATAGCCACTTACTGTCATTAATGCAGTGAACATGGCTAATAGCAATGATGGAATATAGCTTTTCTGCTCTAACAACCTATCAAATGCCCACATAATAAAGGGAATCCACGCAAGAGCAGCTACCCAAGTAAGGTGTTGAGCATTACTAACAAAAACACCACAGTGCTGATAAGCTAAAGCAAATAAAAGCGCTGTTGAAATACTCCTGCCATATTGCCTAAGCAATAAAAACATACCATTACCAGCTAAACCGAGATATAGAATAAACTCAAGATGCACCGTTTTTATGGAGTATCCACCAAGTACAGTAAAAAACCAAACTATCGGATTCCAAAAATTAGATTGTGGGTCAACATAAAATGGGCTACCCAAATGTTGGTATGGTTGCCAGTATGGTGCTATCCCATTGTGGTAACAATCACTGAGAAAATAGCGATAAGGAAAAAACTGATCTAACACATCCCATTTAAGGGTATATATCATTAAGGCAACCGCCCAAAAACTAGCTATGGGCAATAATAACAGTAGAAGGTGAGGGGAATATTTCTTGAACACCTTCATTACTTGGAAAAAAATGACATAAATAGAATACCTGCAAAATTATACACCTCCGTGATCATGATGCCGACAGATAACTTCCCAAAGATCACCCCTTCTTTTAATTCTACAGGAACTGCTTGTAAGTTCATCTTCTCATTTCTACTAGCCAAAAAAATGAATTCGAGGTCGAACAAATACCTATCTATTGATGTCATGAGGAAAGCCTCTCTCCCTATCCTATCAAACCCTTTTAAACCACACTGAGTGTCACTTACTTTTAGACCTAAAAGAAAGGAGTTCATCCGCCTTAATACTTTCGAGATATACACTCTGTGCTTAGGCATCTTGTCATAGTAATCGGCATCCCTATTCCCCGCTACTATATTAACCCCTGCAAGTAATGTTCTAGTTACGGCTAATACACTATCAAAGGTGTATGGAATATCTACATCCGTATAAACGTAAAAGTCACTGTCTGATAATCGAACGCCATCGCGAAGAGCATATCCCTTACCCCTGTTTACCTTATTGCTAACAAACAGCAGGCTACTCTCGCCTATTTTTTCTGTGATGGTATCAATACATGTTTCTATAACTCCGGAAGACTTAGACCCGTCATTTACTAAAACTATCTTTATGCTTTCAACCCTTGTGCTAAGTTGCTTTGTTAAGTTTAGGTAAAGCTCAATTACTTTTAACTCCCAACTATCAGGTGGCTCGTAACAAGGAATAATAATACTAAGGGATGGCTTCAACATAGGCTACACCGCCAAAAATACTGAACTTTTTAGCTAGCTTCGTCTAGCTACAACTATGGTTAGGAACAAAAAAAAGATACTGGGCGGAACACTTCTACTTATAGTCCTGCTATTTTTATTTCGTGTTCAACTTCTTCAAAACATTTCTAGTTTTCTAGTTTATGAAGATGAACTATCGATTACTCCCGTTATGTTCGTGCTTTCTGGTGGCCCTTTGGATAGAGGAAATGAGGCCGTTAAGCTATACAAAGAAGGATGGGCACCATTAGTTATATGTACTGGAGAAAATGTACCTCACAATTTTGAAGCCATAGGTATAGACTCCATAGAAGGTGCGGTTACTCGTTATCATATGGTAGAAAGCGGCGTACCATTAAAAGACATATCCCTTATAAGGAAGGGTACTAGCACTAAAGAAGAAGCACAAGTAATACTAGAGTATTGTAAAAGCAAGAGTATCCCTTCTGCAATTGTCGTCTCCTCAGAGTTTCATACCAGAAGAGTAAAAAGAGTTTTTCAGCAGAAATTTGCCGAAAGCAACATCAACATCATTATTCAAGGAGCTCCAAGCAGCGCTTACGACATAAATTACTGGTGGACCAATGAAAATGGCCTAATAGACGTAAATAACGAATACATCAAGCTGATCTACTACTGGATAAAGTACTGATCTAGAATAAAGACTCCGCTTCGCGTTTGTACAGTTTGTCCCAATGCTTAACAAGGTCGCGCGTAGTTATTATTCCTACTACCTTTCCCTCTTTAACTACTGGTAGGCTTTGAAACTTATGAGTAGCTAATATTTCAGTAGCCAAGGTTATCTTATCATCAGGAGATACGGTGATAGGCTCGCGGGTCATCAATTCCTCAATGCTGATAGCATCATCAATAGCCTCAGCATCCAGCTTTTCCAGTTTATGACTCTCCTCTGCATACCAGCGCATTAGGTCTGTAGAGCTAATTATTCCTATTAGTTTACCATCATAAGCTACTGGTAGGTGGTGAAGGTTATACTCTGTAAACAATCTTTGTACTTCAGAAAATTTATTCTTGAGGTCAGCTACTATTACTTTTCCTCCGATCAATTGATTTACGATCTTCTTTAAATTCATGGTCAGTTCTTTAATGAACAACTAAAGTATTAATGGTTTTTGAATATTTGAATGACTTTCGTCAACACTTAAAAATTTAGCTTTCTATCATAAAAAGCAGATCTTTGCGTTTCTTACATTAAAACAAGAAAACTACGAGTGCGTTCATTTCAATTCTTCATTTTTTTAGTCTTCTCCATTTTCATCATAGCTGGAACTGGTTGTAAAAAGGATAAGATCCTTAAGGACTCATCTGTAAGGTTAGATTTTTCTACGGACACCCTAACTTTTGATACCGTTTTTACTACGTTAGGCTCTGCAACACGCTTACTTAAGCTCTACAATACCGAAGACCAACCCATTATAGTGTCTGACATAGTTTTAGATGGTGGTAACCAGTCAAATTTCAGAATTAATGTGGAAGGACTAGTTGGCGACCAAGAAGACATGGAAATTTGGGCAAATGACAGCCTTTACATTTTTGTAGAAGTAACCGTAGATGTAAATAACCAGAACACCCCACTCATAATCTTAGACAGTATCCTTTTCAATGTAAATGGTAACAGACAAAAGGTAGTGTTAATGGCTTGGGGGCAGGATGCATATTATCATTTTCGAGACACTATTTCCACCAATACTACTTGGGCAATAAACAAGCCTCACGTGATCTGTAATTTCGCATTGGTAGAAGAAGGAGCTACACTAGATATACCAGCATGTACGGAAGTATACTTTGGAGGCGCAGCAGGGCTTTTTGTTAAGGGCGACCTTAATGTACAAGGAACTAAAGAGTGCCCCGCTATTTTTCGTCACATCAGGCTCGAAAGTTTTTATGATGACCTACCTGGCCAATGGGCGGGAATATTTATCCTGAGAGGAAGCAAGAACAGTGTGATAAGATATGCGGAGATAATGAATTCTGATTTTGGATTGTCTGTTGGGTCTACAGATGCTAGAATAGATTCTGCGCAAAATTTCTTCGACGCCTTTACTTTTGATAATCGACCAGTAGTAAGGGTAGAGAATACTTTGATAAAAAATAGTTTAGCCAATTGTATTTCAGGATTTCTATCTGAGATAAATGCCTTTGATTGCGTTATGTATAATGCGGGGGATTACTTAGCCTCTTTCAGCTTTGGAGGTATTTATCGAATTGAAGGTTGTACGTTCGCGAATTATGGATCACCTGAGATCAATCATCAAACCAGCACTATGCTACTTTCAAATGGGGTAGAGCTAAATGATGTACCTATCCCAGCTGATTTATTCGCCCAAATACGGAACACCGTTGTTTATGGATCGCTTACCAATGAGATAGCTTATGGCAACTTTGATGGTTCGTTGGATAGCATTTTGTTCGACCACTCGTTACTACGCACCGAAATAGACACCCCTACTACAAGATTCGTTAATACCTTATTTAACCAAGACCCTCTGTTTACAGATAGAGGCATGGAAGACTACACCCTACAAATGGGATCGCCTTGTATTGATGCTGGTACTGGTGTAAATATTATAGACCCAGAAGACTTCTGTGAGAACCCAGTCATCAATACTCCTGATATTGGTGCCTATGAGTTCATGCCCTAATTGACTTTTTAGGTATAGAACAGCTTCGTTATCGCATCTTAGTTTCTCACTTAAGCGTATATTAGGTGTAGTAGCTAACAATGAAGCAGATACTCATAACTATTTATTATTCCTTTCAGGTGCAGTTGCTCATTTTGCACTTGAAACGGCATCAATTCCTGCTATTTTTTTGGGTGTTGTTATTTTTAGTTGTTTCCAATTCATTTGGTAATGAATTTGGCATTCCTTATTTATTCCTAGACCCTGAATACTTAGGGAAGGTGAACTTCACTAGCTTCTTCTTACTTGGCGCAGGCTTTGGTGGCTTTACTATGACGTGGAATATATCTACCTATATACTCAATAGTCATCGTTTTCCATTTCTAGCAACTTTTCGGAAGCCTTTCACGATGTTCTGCATGAACAATTCGTTACTACCCCTGGGCTTTTTGATCACCTATTGCATCCTCCTCTACAACTTCCAAAGCAATAGAGAGTTTGTGATAGACCAAGCCATTGCCTATGACATCTTAGGGATAGTTTCAGGATTCTTAAGTGCTGTTTTAGTCATCGTGACCTATTTTGCCACTACGAATACTAACATATTTGCTCTATTAGCAAAACCTATCATCCAAGTTAAGCGCATCCAAAAGCGAGTAATGACCAAAGAGAAAATGCTTTGGGAAGATTTCAGAGATAAGGAAGATGAGTATAGAGTGGATGTATACCTTACTCCGAACTTCAGGGTACGCCACATAAGAAGCGTAAAGCATTATGATGATAATGACATTAAGCGGGTGTTCAGCCAAAATCACTCCAATGCGCTTTTGTTCCTCATCATCAACTTTATCACACTACTTGTCCTTGGTTTTTTTATAGATATACCAATATTTCAATTGCCCGCAGCAGCTAGCGCTATGATAGCAGTATCTATGGCAGTTTCTATGTCTGGCATGTTCGGATATTGGTTTGGCAAGTGGCAAGTTGTATACTTTATTCTCTTTTTAGTTGGGTTTAATTTTTTAGTTAAAAACCGATTGATCACCCACGACAACCAGGCTTTTGGATTAAGTTATCAAGTTGAACCAGAGCCTTATCATCCCGATAGACTAATTCAACTGGCAAATCCCTCTCAGGTCGAGGATGATAGAAAGCACACCATCAAATTTTTGGAGAACTGGAAAAAACGAACAGGAGAAGAAAAGCCTAAAATAGTTTTCTTGAATTTTAGTGGTGGCGGTGTAAGTTCTGCCTTATATAGTACTGCTATTTTGCAGCTAGCCGATAGTCTATCAGGCGGAAAACTGATGCGAAACACAGTATTGATGTGCGGCGCATCTGGCGGAATGTTGGGGGCAGCTTATTACCGTGAACTTACACTTCAAAAAGAGCTAGGAAATATTAACTCCACCTATGATGGAGTGTATAGAGAAAATATTTCAAAAGACTTGTTAAACCCTATGATAGTATCTGGGGTAGTGAACGACTTCTTCTACCCTTGGCGGAAATTTGAAGTAAGTGGCCAATTATACGCCAAAGATAGAGCCTATGCTATGGAGCGACAGCTCATGGTCAATACCGACAGTATAATGGACAAAAACCTTGGAGAGTATGCGCCATTCGTGTTCAAGGGTATTATTCCGATGATGGTTTTCACACCTACCATAATGAACGATGAGCGAAAGTTATACATTACCTCGCAACCCGTATCATACCTAATGAGGCCTTATAATTACAAGCTGCAAACAGACTATATGGATGTAGATGGTGTAGATATGCGTGCTATGTTCAAGGATCATCAACCAGATAGCCTACTCATTACTTCAGCTATGCGTATGAATGCTACATATCCTTATGTGCTACCCAATGTAACATTACCTTCTGTTCCCGTAATGCGAGTGATGGATGCTGGATTGAGAGATAACTACGGAATAGAGACCACCACTAAGTTTATCAACGTATTTAAAGATTGGATAAAGGAGAATACTAGTGGCGTGATAGTAGTTCAAGTGAGAGCCTTTGAAAAGGACAGACAAATAAAGTCTTACGAAACAGAATCGTTATTAGATCGATTCTTTAATCCCATTGCAAGTGTTTATACCAATATGGGACCACGCCAAGATTATCTACACAATCAACTGATTAGTAGTGCCAATCAATTGGTCGATAACAAGCTTTCCATTGTTAACCTTACTTATGTACCTGATAGAGTTGAAAGTAAAACCTCACTAAGTTTCCGACTTACTGGTAAAGAGAAGCAAGACATCATTGCTACTGCTAGGTCAAAAAGAATAACGGAACGATTGATCCGTTTAAAGCAGTTATTAGAAGAAGATTAGCGCAACTTCAAAAGCACGATGTTCTCAATATGATAGGTTTGAGGAAACATATCTACTGGCTGGATGGTATCCACCACATATTTTTCACTCAACACCAATAGATCTCGTGCCTGTGTAGCAGGGTTGCAACTGATATATAAGATCTTCGGTGCTTCAATTTCTAATAAAGCCTTAGGCACTTTGGGGTGCATACCCGCTCTTGGCGGGTCAGTAATAATAACATCAGGTTTAGATGTAGAAGATAAAAATCCTTCATCAAACACCTTTCGGACCTCTCCCACATAGAAGTGACAGTTCTCTATACCATTGGCCTTAGCATTTTCTTCTGCGTCAGCAATTGCTTCAGGTACTATCTCAATTCCATAAACCTCTTTACATTGCTTGGCGGCATATAAAGCTATGCTGCCAATACCCGAAAACAGATCGTAAACAACATCATCCTTCTGAATATCAGCTATCTCCAATGCCTTATCATATAGGTGCTTAGCTTGATTACTGTTCGTCTGATAGAAGGACTTAGGACCGATCTTTAAATTGATATGACCAAGCTCCTCATTTATATAAGGTTTGCCTGCATAGCAGATAACCTCATGAGGGTAGATCATATCATTGGCACTTTCATTGATTAAATAGTTTAACGAAGCAATATCAGGAAATGCACCTTTCAGATGCTCCATCAACCCTTCCACTTTCTCCATATTGTTAGTGCCAAAACCAACAACTATCATTACTTCATTCAGATTACTGATGCGAACCCATAGATTTCTAAGGTCGCCATGGTGCTCTCGTATATCATAGAATGTAAGACCGTGCTCCATTGCATAAGCTCTTACCGTTAACCTTATCTCATTAGACGGTTCCGATTGCAAATGGCAATGCTCTATATCTAATACCTTATCAAAGAAACCTCTTACGTGAAAACCCAATGCATTACGCTCCAACTCTTCTTCACTATCGATCTGCTCTTTGGTAAGCCATCGTTTGTTGGAGAAAGAAAACTCCATCTTATTACGGTAATACTGTGTTTTATCACAACCAAGTATTGGTTGTATTTCGGGACCATCTAATTTCCCTATCCTTCTCATTGCTTGCTCTACGAAGTATGTTTTATAAGCCAATTGATCTTCGTAAGAAATACTTTGCCACCTGCATCCACCACAACTTCCGAAATGACTACAAAACGGCTCTATCCGTTTTGGCGATAGCGAATGGAATTTGATAGGTTTAGCTTCTGCATAATCCCTTTTCTTTTTGATGACCAATACATCTACTGTCTCGCCTGGTAAAGCATCATTCACGAAAATGACCTTTCCGTTATCGCGTGCTACACCTTTACCTTGTATTTCTAGATCTTCGATGGTTAGTTGCTCAATAACATAACCTGTGCGTTTCCTCCTTGCCATAGGTGGCAAAGATAATTCTTTGGCACTTATCCACCTTGCTTTGTGTACAGGGCATTTTCGGTGCAGACAGCGTAGTAGTACTTTAGAGAAGCCTAATGAACCCATCCTTAACAAATAGCATCACTCTGCTTGGCGAGAAGCTTTTAACAGATCTTCTAGACACGGCATACACAACTACTCAAGCAGATTCTGGATGGATAAAGTTTGCTATTGACGAAGCTTCCCCAGCCACAAAAGCTAAAAACCTGAACCTACGGGAAATGACTCGTTTAGATGGCTTAGTTTCTAGCAACTACCCTATTAGCACCAACAAGACGCACTATGATGAAGCATCCAAAATTGAGGGGATTAACTCTATATTAATATGCCCTCTGGGCAGTGTAGGAAATCAGCTTGGGCAATTGGTGTTGCTTAAAAATGGTGTTGATGGATTCTCTAATTCCTCAAGAGAGAAATTAGAGTTGCTCTGTGATAAAGCCCTCTTAACATTCGAGAATCATAAATTACTTGCCCTAGCGAACTCGAATAAAGACCTTGAAACAGAGCTCAAAATAGCGCAAGACATACAAAAGAGTTTAATACCAAAGTCTATTCCATACAATGGGGCCTTTGAACTTAGCACGCTTTTACATCCAGCAAAAGCTGTAGGAGGAGATCTTTACGACTACTTTCAACTTGACGATAACAGATTAGCTATTGTTATCGGAGATGTTACGGGTAAAGGGATTTCAGCCTCTTTACATATGGCTGAAATAAAAGGAATATTTCAAACCCTCTTTCAGTTCGACCTTAGTCCCCAACTGCTAATGCAAAAGGCAAATAAGGCAGTGAATGCCTGCTTTCCCCGAAAAGCATTTGTCACCATTACGCTATTGATAATTGACAAGCAGAAAAAAGAGCTCGAGTATATTAGGGCCGGCCATTGCCCTCTACTATATTATTCATCCAATAAGCAACAGGCACGGTACCTTGAGGATGAAGGTATTGGTCTTGGAATAATTAATACTGCTACATCAGATGAGAACTTCCCGCTGTACGCAATGCCTTATGAAGATGGAGACTGTCTTCTACTATTCACTGATGGGTTTGTAGAAGGAGAGCCGAAGGATAGAAAAGGAAAGGGCTACGATAACTTACGCCTAAGCTTTGAGAAAGTAGCTCACAAAAGTGCTCTGGACATCAAACGCAACGTTTACAAAGATCTAAAGACCCGAACTGCTCGTGAAGATGGCCAAGATGATCTTACCATGATCGTAATAAAGTTTAACGATGCAGAGAAGGGATAACATATTTCTAATATTCACGTATAAAACCCCGTAAGGATGGAGCTAATTCAAGAATTTGAAAACAACATCCTTAGTATTCGCATACTTGGAGAATTAGACGCGAACTCTTCCATAGAGCTGGATGAGGCTATTAGTATAGCTTTGGAATTAGGGCAAACCCTAATAGCAGTAGACATGAAAGAGCTTGATTATATTTCTTCGGCCGGATTGGGTGTTTTTATATCCCATTTGGATGATGTGAAAGATAAAGGCGGGCAATTTGCGTTACATAGTTTAAGTGATGCTATTTACCAGACCTTTAACATATTAGGTCTGCACACAGTGCTGGAGATCGTAGAGGATAAAGAGGAAGCAGAAAAGCTATTGAGGGATGAAGGCTAATTTAACAACGGTATGTTCCGTAGAGGCTCAGGAAGAGATACGAGCCTTTCTAGGAGACTATTTCGAGGATCTTACGATTTCAAGTTCTGAGAAGAACCAACTTATACTAGCTGTAGACGAGGCAGTAGCTAATGCTATTATTCATGGCAATGAAGGCGAAGAAGAAAACACCATTACCTTGGATATAGACGTGACTAAAAAGCGTATCAGCATTGAGATACACAACATAGGGTTATTTGATACCGATGTTTTAGAAAAGAAAAAAGGTAAAGACCTTAAATCAATAATTAAAGACAAACAAAAGGGCGGCTTAGGTCTTAAGCTTATCTATTCCATTATGGATATAGTTGCCTTTTTTACTACCGACAAAGGGAAAAGCGGATTACGAATGGTTAAGCTATTTAAATAGCTGTTAACTCATCGGGTGATAGCCAACCCACCTTACCATCAGGTAATTTTATCTGATACCACTCATTTTCACGACGCATAATAGCAACTTTTGTACCTTCTCTTAAAATGAAGAGATCAGTACTTTCCGTCATCGGTTCACTTTTCACATACACATTGGTCTGCATAATGATACCTGTGCGTTGATTCTTTGCATAACGCATTTGCTGGTAAGATAATCCCCCGAACACAAGGGATACTAACAAGAATACCAAGCCAGCAAAAAATCCTAGTCGCTTAGATTTTGCTCCACCAAACAAATATAGTACGAATAGTACGAACGATAGCCACATCATTGTGATAGCTAACCATGCCCAGCCATCAGAAGATCTAGCTACTAGAAAGGCATTCCACCACCTAAGTAAGGCTAGCCCTTCGCCAGAATCAATTCTATCTGATACTTGAAGATTAGCTATCCTTAGGTTACGAAGAACATCTTCATTATCAGGTGCAAGCTTCAGTGCACGCTCAAGATTTAATAACGCTTTACCCAGCTCCTCATTTTTAAAATAGGCATTCCCTAAGTTATAATGTACATCAACAGAGCTATAGCCTTTATCTAGTATTGCTTCATAGCTTTCAATGGCTTCTTCGTAGCGTTTTTCGGTATACGATGCATTTCCTTTTTCAAACAAAGTCCCCGCCTCATCTGCTTTCAAGGAAATATTAGAAAGTAGTAGTAGAAAGGTCAAACAGAATAGTCTCATGATAGTCCCTCCTCTAGTTTATTTATCAATGAATTTGCCTTTTGATAGGTCTTCTCCATACTTCCAGAAGCTGTAGGAGCGAATAATGCCATTTGGCAATCATCAATTATTAAGAATAACTCATCTATAGTAGACTTATCAACTCTACTGCTAATCAAAGCTTTTGTAACACCTTCTTTAGAAAGCTGTGCTGAACTTATATCCAGCTTATCGCCTAGGTAGCCCCAAAGTGCTTTTGAAAGTTCATCATAAAAAGGCTTTTCCTCTTGTTGATCTAAATGCTTTTTAGCTGCCGCTAGTCGTTTTCCAGCAAGTTTTCCAGCTTTCTTTCGCTTAACTGCTACTACGTCAGAATTCTCTGAATCATTCTTTCTTTTTAATAAAGCTAAAAATGCAAATAGAAGAAACGGCGTACCCATAAGCCCACCGAAAGTCCAAGAACTAAGAAGGAATTCCCCACTTTTTCTAAGGTCAGGTGCATCCGTATGAATAAAACGAATATCCTCTCCTAATAGCTCTATCTCCTCTTTAGTAATATTGCTAACTGCTGGAGTATTCACCGTAGACGCTTCACCATCAACCTTAATGAGATATTCAGGTGTTTTTAAACTGATGTATTGTTCCTTTTTTGGGTCAAAATAGGATAATCCTACGCTTGGTAGCTTGAATTCACCAGGCCGGCGAGGGATGATCAAATAGTCATATTGCTGATAGCCATTTACGTAAGTACTCTTTTCCGAAATACTACTCTTCACTTTAGGCTCAAACACCTCAAAGTCCTTTGGAAGATCTATTTCTGGAACATTGATCATTTTGATATTTCCCGTTCCTGATAACTTCATTTTTAGTGTTATAGGGTCGTCAACGCTTGTTTCCGTTTTATCAATGGAAGGTGTTAGCTTGAAAGCCCCCACTGCACCAGTAAAGTCGCTTGGCTTATTTGCTCTTGGTAATGGCTTAATAGTTACCACTTTGTTTCTTGTTCCGAACTGGTGAGCAACATTCTGGTAATTACCAAAGAAGTCGCCAAAGAAACCACTACGTCCATTATTCACCCGCACCCTTACATAGGTTTGAAGCTTCATTGGCTCTAAATTCAGGTCCCCGGCACGTTGCGGGAATAAAGCTACCTTCTTTACAACAATAGTCTTGTATCGTTTGCCTTTGTAGTTCTCAACAGTAAATTGACCATTGCTCCCTGTTTCTATGTCTTGTGTCCAAAAACCCGTAAACATGGGCATGTCTACCATTTCCATGTTATTGATGTTCAGGTCTTCCACATAAACCTTGTAGGTAGCCGTTATTTGTTCTCCAACAAAGGCCTCTGTTTTATCCAATATCAGTCTTAAGAATATCCTTTCTGCGATCTGGTCATTTATACTTTTCGCTTGACCTGATCCTTGCTGACCTCCTTTACCACCATTTCCCGTGCCTACTTCTATAGTTATCTTATTACTTGTAAGTTGGGTTCCGTTAGCATTTATCTTAGCCCCATCAATAGTGAACTTGCCTTCTTTTTTTGGCTGCAAGTAGTAAGAGAAAGTGACTGACCTAGCCATTTTCCCATTTACTAGGCTCATACTATTCGACTGGTTAGGGCCACCTAAAACATTGAAGTCGGAAAGTTTTGGAGCTTGGAAATTTTGCGCGTCAGCATTTTCCACTTTAAAGAAGATCTGGAAGGTCTGATCGATATTAACCTTTGCTTTGCTAGCAGATGCTTTGAAAGACACTTGACCAAAGCCTATGCTAGAGACCAATAGAAACCCGAATAAAGCCAAAACTCTCATATTACCAGTCTTTATCTATTTTTTGGGGCTTGGCCCTTTTCTGCTTCATCATCTTTGCCCTAACCCTTGAGTCTTCCTTCTCTGAATCTTTCAATAATTGGTCTACGTATTCTTTACTGATCATTCCTTGTTCGGGTTGTTCCGTATCAGCATCGCCTTCGTTTTGTTCCCCAGGCTTAGGTTTCTCGTTAGACTCACCTTCTGACCCTTCTTCGTCGTTTTCACTCTCTTCTTGATTCTCTCCTTCTTGCTTATTATTCTCGCCGTCTTGATCTTGAGGTTTGTTCTTCTCTTCTTCGTTCTCCCCTTCACTATTTTCCTCTTCCTCTTTTTGTTGATCAGGTGGAGGGTTATTCATCATCTTCATTGCATAAGCCAAATTGTACTTGGCATCCTTATCAGTAGGGTCGGCCCGTAAGGCTGACTTATACTGCTCTACTGCTTGTTTAAATTTTTGCTGTGCCATGTAAGCATTCCCAGCATTAAAGTGGGCTTGGGCCTGTAACTTGGGGTCATCAGCTAAGGTAGCTGCCGCTTCAAGTTGACCCGTAGCTTCTTCATATTTTTCCTGCTTAAACAGGGTTAGGCCTTTGTTATTTAAAGCTTCCGCAGCATCAGGGTCTTTTTCTAGTGCTTGCTCATACTTTTGATAGGCCTCATCTATCTTACCTTGTTCGTAAAGCTCATTGCCTGAACGGATAAGACTGTTTCCCTTTTGAGGAAAAGCTGTGCTTACTATTCCAGTAACCAACAGCAGCAGTAATATGAACTCTCTATTTATCATTTAAATAATCCTTGCTCTGAAAACCAACGATTTTTTCGTTCTGAAATAAAAAATTCGAACACTAAAAAGAATAAAGCCAAGGCCAGAAGATACTGAAAGTAGCTTTCATAATCTGTCACTTCCGTTTCTTCAAAGTCCTTCTTCTCCATTCCATTTATTTCTTCTTGTAATACATCAATAACATCTCGTGTAGAAGTTAAACGAATGTATCTACCTCCACCTTGTACGGCTACCTTCTGCAACATGTTCTCCCCTAGTTTGGTCAGTACTATGCTACCTTCTTTATCACGCTTAAAATCTACATTTTGCCCATTCTTTTTTATCGGTATTGGCGCTCCTTTTGGTGAACCTACACCTATAGTATGGACGATAACACCCAACTCCGCCGCCGCTTCTGCTGCTTCCATAGCATCACTTTCATGGTCTTCACCATCAGAGATTATGACGAGTGTTTTATACTTCTGTTCATCAGACTTAAATGCCTCTACGGACAAGCTGATAGCTTCTCCTATTGCTGTACCCTGTGTGGGTACTATATTGGTATTTACCGACTTCAAGAACAGCTTAGCTGCTGCATGGTCAATTGTGAGGGGCATTTGTAAATAGGCATTACCAGCGAACACAATAAGGCCTACCCTGTCGTTACCTAACTCATCAATGAATTTACTTACTGTTTGAAGTGTGCGTTCTAATCTGTCAGGCTTAATATCTTGAGCCAACATACTCTTTGACACATCAATTGCAATAATAACATCTACCCCACTTCGCTTCACCTTTTCCATTTTAGAGCCAAGTTGTGGATTTGCTATCCCAACTACTAGTGCTGTAAAAGCTAGGCAGAGCAATAGTATTTTCCAATAATGTTTGTTTTGTGGTTTATCTGGCATCAATCTACTAACCAAGTTTTCATCACCCAGTTTTGCAAAAGCCCGTTTTCTACCCCATAGAAATAGCAGGAATAGTAGCACGATAGGAATAAGGCCTAAAAGACCGTACAAGGCTTCGCTATGTTGAAACTGGAACATTATGGGATGCTTCTAGTTAAGGTGTAGCGGATAAATATTTCCAGAAGTAAAAAGGCACCCGCCAATAGCGCGAAAGGCAAGAATTCTTCTGATACGCGCTGTATAGTAGCCACTTGTATTTCTGTTTTCTCAAGCTTATCTATTTCAGCATAGATATTCTTTAAACTTTCATTATCGGTAGCTCTAAAGTATTTTCCTCCACTCCTTTTAGCTACAGTTTGCAACAGTTCTTCATTAATATTCACAGGAATATTCTGTAAACGAGTTCTGCCATCAATTGTCTTGAATGGGAAAGGTGCTGTACCTCTAGAACCTACTCCGATAGTATATACCTTGATATCGTATTCCAAAGCAGCATCTGTGGCACTTATCGGGTCAATATCTCCAGCATTATTATCTCCATCAGTTAATAGAATAACGATCTTACTTTTTGCTTCACTATCCTTTAGGCGATTAACGGCATTCAAAAGTCCCATACCTATAGCGGTACCATCTTCCAATAAGCCTTGTTTTATTTCACCAAGTAAGCTTTTAAGAACATTATGGTCGGTAGTAATGGGGCATTGCGTAAAACTTTCGCCTGCAAAAACTACCAACCCGATCCTATCCGTTTCTCTTCCAGAGATAAATTCTTCTGCTTTTGCAATAGAAGCATTCAGTCGGTCGGGCTGAAAATCGCGCGCCAACATACTTCCCGAAATATCCATGGCGATAACAATGTCTACTGCATCGGCATTCACTTGCTCCTCCTTTAATAACAATTGCGGTCGTGCTAGTGCCGCTATCAAAGCTATTAGGCTCAGTATTCTAAATAAAGGAAGTGAACGAAGCAACCAGCTTCTACCTCCATTGGCACTACCTTTTACTCCATTTAGTGTAGATAGTGTTAATTCGGGATACCGCTTATTACCCTTCCACAGTAAGTAAACCACCATTATTAGTGGAATGATCACCAATGTAAAAGCGCTTGGGTAGGCAAATGATATGGATTTAAGGTAGGCTATCATGCTTTCTCTTCCTCCTCCTTGTTCGCTGTGGGTTGCTCTTTAGTAAGCTCTACAAAACCTCTCGCAAGTATCATCGCTTGACTGTGCTCCTCATTTTGTGGAGATACTTTTGCGAATTTCACCAGATCAGAAAGGCTAAGTAGTTCCTCTATCTGCTGTCTAGCCTCTTGACCGACCTCCATTTTTTGAAAGTTGGACAACAACTCATCAGTAGTGGTTTCAAGGGCTAGTATTTGCCACCTGCGCTCTACATAAGCACGAACGATCTCCGATAATTCAGAGTGATAGTCCTTAATATTCCCTTTTTGCCAAACTTGTCTCTTATCTAGATCTTCAAGCCTTTCGATAGCTTCTACATGAGCAGGTTTGGATATTATTACTGGTGCCATTTCTGGCTCCTCTTCCTTTCTTATGACGAAATAGAGAACTGCTACTAGTGCCACTAGTAGCACCAAACCTCCAATTATCAAGTAATTCTTGATCTCGGCCAACTCAAAAGGCTTATCCATTGGACGCTTTACATCTACTATACCTTGGGTTGTGTCTACATCAAACGTATATACGCTAAGCAGTATAGGTCTAGTGGAAGCTATCTGGTTAGCGCTATCATTCTCATCATATCCTAAAAACGTTTGAGGTGGGATCGGGAAAAAGCCCTCCTTCCAAGATGTAAGTATTAATGTCTGTTTTTCCGTTACCGATCTATCAGATAGGATGGTGTCACGATCGCCAAACGCGATTATCTCTAAGCTTGAACTACTGTCTATTACTAACTCATCATCAAATATTGGCCACTCAATTCTCTTGTCAGCAGGTCGCTCCAGCGTAATTGTAGCAGTAATTTGGTCACCGATCAAAATGCTGTCTCTGTCTAGGGTTAGACTAGCAGATACTGATTGCGCATAGCTAGTCCCAACAAATAGGGCAGCTAAAAAGCAAATGATGTATATGGCGTACTTAACTGCCTTCATTACATCCGCTTTTTAAAGAATTTCATCAATTCCTTAACATAAGAGCCGTTAGTAGGTATGCTGAACATATCACAGCCCGATTTCAGAAATGCCGTTGAAGACTGCTCCAAATTCTCTGCTTGCCATTTAGCATATTCATCTCTAACTCGCTTAACTGATGTGTCTATCCAAAACGACTCGCCTGTTTCTGCATCTTTTACTCTGGCTAGGCCTATGTTAGGCAATTCCACTTCTTTCGGGTCGTATATCCTTATCCCTACTATATCATGCTTCCTTTTTACCAAACGAAGCTGATTCTCAAAGTTATCTGATATAAAATCAGACATTACAAAAGTGATCGCCTTCTTCTTTATCACATTGTTCAGGTACTGTAAGGCTGAACCTATATCAGTTTTCGTATTAGAGGGTTTTATCTCGATCAGTTCCCTGATGATCCGAAGTATATGTGAACGCCCCTTTTTCGGTGGGATGAATTTCTCAACTATATCAGAAAAGAAGATAACGCCTACTTTATCATTGTTTTGAATGGCAGAGAAGGAGAGTACTGCACAAAGCTCCGTTATTACTTCACTTTTGAATTGGCCTTCTGTACCAAATAGGGAAGAGCCACTAACATCTACTAATAACATTACCGTTAACTCTCGCTCCTCTTCAAATACTTTGATGTAAGGCTTATCGAATCTGGCGGTTACATTCCAGTCTATTGTCCTAACATCATCACCATATTGATACTCACGAACTTCACTAAAAGACATACCTCTGCCCTTAAAGGCGGTTTGATATTCACCAGAAAATATGTGGTTGGAGAGACCTTTAGTTTTGATCTCTATCTTCCGGACTTTCTTAAGAAGTTCGCTTGTTTCCATGGTTTTTAAGCTGAGAGTGAAATTATACTCTTACTCAGAAGACTTTATTTCGCTTTGATCAAGGTACCTCTACCTTGTTCAAAATATCGCTTATGATATTCTCAGAAGTAATATTCTCTGCTTCTGCCTCATAAGTTAACCCTACGCGATGACGTAGTACGTCGTAGCAAATAGCTCTCACATCTTCTGGAATAACATAGCCCCGTCGCTTAATGAAAGCATATGCTTTGGCTGCCATTGCTAAATTTATAGTAGCGCGTGGAGAGCCTCCGAAGGAGATAAGGTGTTTAAGAGAATCTAGTTGGAACTTATCTGGAAAGCGAGTTGCAAAAACGATATCGAGAATGTAGTTCTCGATCTTTTCATCCATATATACGCTTCGTACAGTATTTCTTGCCTGTAATATTACGTCAGGTTTCACCACCGCATTAATAGCAGATGATGCTCCACTTACATTCATCCTCAACACATGACGTTCATCTTCCCGCTCTGGATAGCTAATTATCACTTTTAACATAAACCTATCCACTTGAGCCTCTGGTAAAGGATAAGTGCCCTCTTGCTCTATCGGGTTCTGTGTCGCCATTACTAAAAATGGCTCTTCTAATTTGAAGGTATTGTCGCCAATAGTAACCTGCCTTTCGGCCATAGCTTCTAGCAAAGCACTTTGCACCTTAGCTGGGGCGCGATTTATCTCATCAGCTAATACGAAATTGCTAAAGATTGGCCCTTTCTTGACTATAAAGTCATTCTTGGCTTGGTTGTATATCATGGTACCCACCAGGTCAGCGGGCATCAAGTCGGGTGTGAATTGTATTCGACTGAATTTAGCATCTACCGACTTCGAAAGTGAATTGATAGCTAGTGTTTTTGCTAATCCAGGCACACCTTCCAATAATATATGGCCTTGGGCAAGCATAGCCACAAGTAATCGCTCGATCATATACTTCTGACCAACTATTCGCTTTCCGACCTCAATCTCTACTAGATCTACAAAAGAACTCTCTTCGTGAATTCGTTCGTTCAGGGCTTTTATATCTATAGCCGTTAGTACTTCCATTTAACTAATGTATTTGGTTCAATTCAAAGGCTTATACGGCTAAATTATTGCCTTGGCCTCTATAGGGCAAGTTAAAAAATGTTAAACGCCCTACGTTTCAGTTAAGCGCATAACTATACCCGTAACTGCTTTGGCTGTTTAGAAATGTGGGCGATCGGGCTATTACAGCTTTCCGTTCATCGAGAAAAACGATGTTTCTATAGAAATTACAGTACTATGTATTGCATAATACCTTCTTTTAGCCATATCTTTGTATCAGATAGTTAAGGCTAAAACATACTACCATGAAACGAACACCAATATTCTTTCTTTTGATATGGACGCTGTACATGCTTTTGTTCCCTCCAAAAAAGGATAACAAAGAAGATAAGGAAGAAGAATGCACCACATCTATAAGCATATCAATTAGAGACTGATGAAAGTAGAGAACACCAAAATACAAATGCGAAAAGGGATACTAGAGTATTGTATCCTTTCCATAATAAACCGAGGGGAAATGTATGCGTCAGACATACTAGCCATATTAAAAGATGCAAAGCTTTTGGTAGTAGAGGGTACACTATACCCCTTACTGACCCGACTGAAAAATGCAGGGCTACTCAGTTATGAATGGAAAGAAAGTACAAGCGGCCCTCCAAGAAAATACTATACCCTTACAGAAGCTGGGGAAGCATTTTTAAAAGAACTAGATAGTACATGGGCTGACCTAGCCTATGCAGTAGAACTAACCACACAACAAAAAAACGATAATAGATCATGAAAAAAACGATCAGCATCAACTTGAACGGGGTCGTCTTTCAAATAGATGACGATGCCTATAATAAACTGAACGATTACTTACAGGCTATAAAAGGTCGTTTCAATAATACCGAGGGAGCAGAAGAAATAGTTAGCGACATTGAAGCTAGAGTTGCTGAAATGTTCAACGAACGACTCTCCGATCGGAAAGAGGTAGTAAGTGTTGTAGATGTAGAACAAGTTATCACCGTAATGGGTCGCCCTGAAGACTTTGAAGGAGTTGAAGATGATGAAGACCCATTCACCACTACATCTGCAAACGCCACACGAACTAAGCGCCTGTTCAGAGATAAAGACAATACCGTAATAGCAGGTGTATGCTCCGGAGTCAGTGCATATTTGGGCATAAATGACCCCCTTTGGGTTAGGCTAGCCATGGTAATTATTGCCCTGCTAGGCTTTGGTACTGGCTTATTCATCTACATCATACTTTGGATAGTAATGCCTGCAGCCGAAACCAGGGCTGATAAACTACAAATGAGAGGCGAAGCCATTAATATTGATAACCTGGAGAAGACTATAAAAGAAGAGATGAAAGATCTGAAAAGTAACTTCTCAGATAAAAAAAAAGCTGGTAGCGCCACTGGGGCAGTAGCAAGATTAGTAAATCTAGTAGCTTCCATTATATTACTTGCGCTTCGATTCTTTGTCAAAGTTTTAGGCGTGGTATTTTTACTGGGTGGTAGTCTTGGACTTATTTCCTTAATAGTAGCCTTCTTTGTTTGGATAGGAGGAGTTAGCATATCAATTACACAATTACTATACTCCTTTTTTGATGCAATTTGGCAACCAATACTAGGGGGTATTGGACTAGCACTTCTTACCACTATCCCATTAATACTGATGACTTATTTAGGGATAAGATTACTAGTAGGTAAGCGAGCTCATATCCGAAAATTCGCAACGGTCTCATTGATAGTATGGGTCATAGGTATTTTTGCAGTAACTGTAACTGCAATATCTACTGCCCCAAACCATAGAGAATCCGCTAAGATCGAACAACAAGTAGAGATCTTCCAACCAAGTAATGCTAAATTCATTATTGAAGGTACATCGTCGATACCCAAAGATGGTGAGACCTTTCACTTCGAAGATCTAGAGATCCATTTTGGCGATAGTCTTTGGGTGGATGACCTTGTAATGGTAAATGTTGTTAAAAGTAAAACAGATGAATTTACGCTAACGAGAGTACTGAATGCAGATGGTAGAAGCAGAAAGGAAGCCTATGATAGAGCAGAAGCTATACGCCACAGCGTTGGACAGAAAAATTCTGTTCTTTCATTTAATAAGGAGTTAGTATTTGGAAAAGGTGATAAGATCAGAGGACAAGAAGTGAAATATATAATAGGGGTGCCGGAAGGCGGCTCAGTATATCTTGACCAAACTTCAAAACAAGTTATCTACGACATTAAGAATGTTACAGACACTTGGGATGGAGATATGATAGGCCATAACTGGATAATGCAAGAAGAAGGTTTGACTTGCACTGATTGTAGTTTCAGCAGTAAGAAAAAGGCGAGATCTAGCAGGACAAGTGGCATGGAAAACCTAGCCTATGATAACTTTAACGCTCTAGTTTTTGAAGGCGACCTAGATGTTACCATAGAGTTAGGTAAAGAACATAATGTACTTATTGATAAGTATGCCCTAGACAATAACTATTTGGAAATAGAGCAACGCAATAACAAGTTAAAGATCAACAAAAAAACTGCATGGGATATTGGTAGTAGAAATATAGATGTAGTGATCAGCCTTCCAAGACTAAACTATTTGGAACTTACTGGAGCAA